>CANHRI010000027.1 GCA_947463515.1 Flavobacteriaceae bacterium | reverse complement strand
TTTCTTTTTGGTTGTTGCAGCTTTCTTGGCTGGAGCCTTTTTGGCAGGCGCTTTCTTTGCTGGTGCTTTTTTTTCCAACATGGCTTTTACCTCCTCTAAAGTCAACTTCGTAGCATCAACATCCTTGTTTAATTCAACTTTTAATTTCCCTTTTAAAATAACGGAACGTCCCCAACGCGCCTTTTCGATTCGGATTTTCTCCTCAGGCCATTCTTGAAGCACTTTTTCTTCTTCTTTTTGGAGTTTTTCGACAATCAGATTCTGAATATCTTCGTCGGAAAGATGGTCGAAATTGTATTTTTTACTCACATTAATAAACATGCCATTCCACTTGATAAAGGGTCCAAAGCGCCCTACTCCTTTTTGGACGGGTAAACCATTGTAAGAACCAATTGGGGCATCGGCTTGATTCTTTTCATCAATTAATTGTTGTGCCAACTCCATAGTCGCATCCATAGGATCCATCCCTTTGGGGAGTGAAATAAACTGTTTCCCAAAACGCACATAGGGTCCGAAGCGCCCATTATTCACTTCAATTTCCTCCCCTTGATATACCCCTAATTTTTTGGGTAATTCAAATAAGTTCAACACTTCCTCAAGCGTAATGGTACTTATATTTTGATCTTGACGTAAACTGGCAAATTGCTTGGCCGTATCTTCTGCATCACCAATTTGTGCCATGGGTCCAAATTTCCCCAAACGCACCGAAACGGGCTTTCCTGTTTTGGGATCAGTACCCAAAATTCGCTCCCCACTTTCACGATCGGCATTTTGTTCAACATCTACCACATTGGGGTGAAAATGCTGGTAAAAATCATTCATCATCGCCGCCCAATCGCGGTTTCCTTCGGCAATTTCATCGAAATCTTGCTCTACTTTTGCTGTAAAATTATAGTCGAGTATTGTCTCAAAGTTTTTCACCAAGAAATCATTCACGATAATTCCAATATCGGTTGGAACTAATTTCCCTTTGTCAGACCCCACATTTTCAGTCAACGTTTGTGTAATGACCTGACTGTCTTTCAACACTAATTGTTGGTATTTTCGCTCTTGACCTTCAAAACTACCTTTCTCTACATAATTTCTTCCCATAATGGTTGAAATCGTAGGCGCATAAGTCGACGGGCGTCCGATGCCTAACTCTTCTAATTTTTTAACCAAAGATGCTTCCGTATAGCGACTTGGAGGACGGGAAAATCGTTCGGTGGCCGTAATGAGTTGGTTGACCATACGTTCACCCACTTTCATGGCAGGCAACATTCCTTCTTGCTCATCTTCTTCATCATCATGACCTTCCAAATACACTTTTAAAAATCCTTCAAATTTGATCACCTCACCAGAGGCAATGAAAGGTTCTGAATGGGTATTGGCTACAATTTTGGCCTGAGTACGTTCCAATTCGGCATCACTCATTTGTGAAGCGAGCGTACGTTTCCAAATCAAATCATACAATCGCGCTTGATCGCGGTCCAAATCGATCGAGTGGCGCGACATATCGGTAGGACGTATTGCTTCGTGGGCCTCTTGTGCGCCTTTGGACTTGGTATTAAAATTTCTAGGCTTGCTAAACTCAGGACCATAATATCTTGAGATTTCCTCTTTAGCTGCTGCCATAGCCTCTTGCGATAAGTTTACACTGTCGGTTCGCATGTAGGTAATCAACCCTGCCTCGTAAAGGCGTTGTGCAATTTGCATGGTAATTCCCACAGGAAGGTATAACTTACGCGCCGCTTCTTGTTGCAAAGTTGACGTCGTAAACGGGGGCGCCGGTGATTTTTTGGCGGGCTTAGTTTCTAATTCCCCTACCGTAAACTGAGCTCCAATATTAAGGGATAAAAATTTAGCTGCTTGTTCTTGGCTTGAAAAGTTTTTAGCCAACTTCGTTTTGACAACTTTTCCTTTTTCATTGACAAATTCAGCCGCTACACTGAAGGAGGGTTCCGCCTTAAAGGCTTGAATTTCGCGTTCGCGTTCAACAATTAATCGAACAGAAACCGACTGTACGCGCCCTGCTGAGAGTCCCCCTTTTACTTTTTTCCATAAAACAGGCGACAGCTCATACCCTACCAAACGGTCGAGTACACGACGGGCTTGCTGCGCATTCACCAAATTATAATCGATTCCTCGTGGATTTTCGATAGCTTTTTGTATGGCAGTTTTGGTAATTTCATGAAAAACAATGCGTTTTGTTTTTTGGTGATCCAACTTCAACTCTTCCGCCAAATGCCAGGAAATCGCTTCTCCTTCCCGGTCTTCATCGGAAGCCAACCACACCATTTCGGCTGTTTTAGCAAGATCTTTGAGTTTTTTAACCAAGGCTTTTTTATCGGGAGAAACTTCGTATTTGGGCTTAAAGCCATTGGTAACGTCTACTCCTATTTCCTTCGAAGGTAAATCGGCAATATGTCCATAACTCGACTCCACCTGAAAATCTTTCCCAAGAAACTTTTCAATGGTTTTGGCCTTGGCAGGCGACTCTACAATCACTAAATTTTTTGCCATTCATTGTTTTGTTTGGGGCAAAAGTAGGTGTTTTTTTTAAATTCCAAGGGTAAGCGTTTTCAAATGCCCTTGTTTCCTATGCCAAAAGACACCTAATTAACAGGTGTATTTATCTACTTTTTGAACCTGTAATTTAGAAATTGGGGGTGAAATGTCTTCCTATTAAGATTAACACTGCCATCTTGTCATATTTTTGATTTTAGTATTATCTTTGCAGTCCGTTTCACGCAATTGAACGGCACAAGGTCGATGGAAAAAGAAATTAACGAAAGTATACAAGGACAAAGTTTGATTCTCGACGAACGTCAAGGGAACACCAAAAAAATGTTTATCGAAAGCTACGGCTGTCAGATGAATTTTTCGGACAGTGAGATTGTGGCTTCTATTTTGGCCAATGAAGGGTACAATACGACCCAAAATTTGGAGGAAGCCGATTTGGTTTTGGTAAATACCTGTTCGATTCGTGACAAAGCCGAACAAACCGTTCGCAAGCGTTTGGAGCAATACAATGCAGTTAAAAAAATCAACCCTACGATGAAAGTGGGTGTTTTGGGTTGTATGGCCGAACGTTTGAAAGAAAAATTTTTGGACGAAGAAAAAATAGTCGATATGGTGGTAGGACCCGATGCCTATAAGGACATTCCCAATCTTTTAAAAGAGGTGGAAGACGGTCGCGATGCCATCAATGTTATTTTATCGAAAGATGAAACCTACGGCGATATCGCCCCGGTGCGTTTAAACAGCAATGGGGTCAATGCTTTTGTATCGATTACACGGGGCTGTGACAATATGTGTACTTTTTGCGTTGTGCCTTTTACCCGTGGACGTGAACGCAGTCGTGAACCGCAAAGTATTTTGGCCGAAATTCAAGATCTTTGGGATAAAGAATACAAGGAGGTAACCCTCTTGGGACAAAATGTAGACAGCTATCTATGGTATGGTGGCGGGTTGAAAAAAGATTTTGTCAAAGCATCAGAAATGCAAAAAGCGACGGCAGTGAATTTTGCGCAACTTTTGGACCTGTGTGCCACACAGTTTCCCAAAATGCGTTTTCGCTTTTCCACCTCCAACCCGCAGGACATGCATATGGAAGTAATTGAAACGATGGCCAAGTACCATAACATTTGTAAGTACATTCATTTGCCAGTTCAAAGTGGAAGTACGCGAATTTTGGAAGCGATGAATCGTCAACACACACGGGAAGAATATATGGCTTTGGTGGATAAAATTTACGAAATCATTCCAGAAATTTCGCTCTCACAAGATATGATTGCTGGCTTCCCGACTGAAACAGAGGAAGATCATCAAGACACCTTATCCCTAATGGAACATGCCAAGTATGACTTTGGATTCATGTTTGCTTATTCGGAGCGACCAGGCACATTAGCCGCGCGCAAAATGGAGGATGATGTTCCTGAAGATGTTAAAAAACGACGTTTGAATGAAATTATCGCGCTTCAACAAAAATTGGGTTGGGAACGTACCCGCCGCTTTTTAGGACAAGAAGTTGAAGTATTGATTGAAAAAGAATCCAAACGTTCGGATGCCCATTGGAGCGGACGTAATTCGCAAAATACGGTAGTCGTTTTTCCTAAAGAAAATTACAAACCAGGAGACTTTGTAATGGTTAAAGTTACCGACTGTACCTCGGCAACACTTATCGGAGAAGCTGTTGGCTATGCGGAGCGTATGCAATCGTAAACCATGGAAATTCATATTCAATACCGACCCGATCTGCAAGAAATGGCTTTGGCTACGCGGTATGTATTGTTTGAAAAGCCCATCGTAAAAATGCTGCTCATTACGGTTGGTATTTTATTGGTAGGCAGTCTTTTTGCCGCATTTTATTACCGACTTCCCGAATATTGGGTGGCTTCATTTAACGGTTTGCTGTTGGTAGGCATTGGACTCCTGATATACGGTTATTTGCTTTGGACGTTAAAACGTTCTTTGTTGCAAAACCCTAAAAATCAAGAGATACATCACTTGCGTTTGAATGAAAAAGAAATCGAACAAAAAGGAAGCAGTTTTGAAGTAACCCGTAGTTGGCATTCCATTTACCAAATCAAAGAGACCAAACGCTGGTTTTTGATTTACACCCAACAAAATTCGGCTTTACCTATATTTAAATCACAACTGCAACCCGACCAAATAGAAGCCATCCGAACGCTATTAATGGCAGTACCCGTGAAAAAACAATTGCTTTAATTCCTTGACTTATGGAAAGTGTACAAAGTATCAAACAACGATTTGAAATTATCGGAAATGACGCCAAATTGAACCGCGCCATAGAAAAAGCAATTCAAGTGGCACCCACCGATATTTCGGTTTTGGTAGTGGGTGAAAGCGGAGTAGGGAAAGAAAGTATTCCTAAAATTATTCATTCCCTTTCGCATCGAAAACACGGTAAATACATTGCAGTCAACTGCGGGGCCATTCCCGAAGGCACCATTGATAGTGAACTTTTTGGACACGAAAAAGGGTCGTTTACAGGGGCTACACAAACGCGCGAAGGGTATTTTGAAGTAGCCGATGGAGGCACAATTTTCTTGGATGAAGTAGGCGAATTACCTTTGACAACGCAAGTTCGTCTATTACGCGTTCTGGAAAATGGCGAATTCATCAAAGTGGGTTCGTCTAAAGTTCAAAAAACCAATGTGCGCATTGTTGCGGCCACCAATGTGAATATGCATGAAGCCATTGAAAAAGGAAAATTCAGAGAAGATTTATACTATCGTTTAAGTACGGTAGAAATAGGATTGCCTCCTTTACGCGAACGCCGCGATGACATTCATTTGTTGTTTCGAAAATTTGCTTCTGACTTTGCACACAAATACAAAATGCCCCCTATCAAGTTGGAAGATAACGCCGTGGGGTATTTAGTCAATTACCGTTGGGCAGGAAACATTCGTCAATTGCGAAATGTTGCTGAACAAATTTCGGTATTGGAAACCAAGCGCGACATCAGTGCAGCCACTTTGGCCGGATACATCCCAATGGACCAACGCAATTTGCCTAGTGTGGTTTCGCAAAGCAAATCGGAGAGTGATTTTGCTACAGAGCGCGATATACTGTACAAAGTTTTATTTGACATGAAAAGTGATTTGAATGATTTAAAAAAACTCACTTTAGAATTGATGAAAAACGGCAAAAACGCACAGGATATTAATCCGAGTTTGATTCAAAAAATTTATGGGAAAGCTGAGGAAAGCACTCCTTTTACCCCAGAAACGACAGTTGCGGTGTACCAGCCTACCGATGAAAACCATCAAGAGGAATTTCATGATGATGATGCCGAACACAATTATCTTTTTGCCGAAACCGTGGAGGAAGAGGAAGTATTGCGCTTGGAGCAAAAAGAAATCGAGTTAATCAAAAAGGCTTTAGAACGAAACAAAGGCCGTCGAAAGGCAGCTGCGGATGAGTTAGGCATCTCTGAACGTACACTTTATCGAAAAATCAAGCAGTTTGACCTATAAATAGGGGCTTAACCAGAAATACGTTTACATTTGAAGCCCAATTTAACCTACCATGAAAAAGCTACTTGTTTTAGCAGTACTTACCGTAAGTTTTTTTTCTTGTTCTAACGACACTGATAACGCCTCCAACGCTACAGCGCTTCGAGAAGTTGTCCTTTTTAGAAATTCTCCACAAGAATTACATTGGAAATTCAATACCACAGGGCAGTTAACGGAAGCCACCAATGGCCAGAATCAAGTAGTGGAGCGTTATACCTATAACAATTTGAATCAAATCACACGCGTTGGACTTTTCACCAATGGTACTGAAACCAGCAGTTACACCTTTACATACAACAATAACGGCATAGTGGCTAGTATCAACGGAAATGATGTGGTTCACAATTCAGCCACAAATACGTACACCTACTCGCACAATGGAACAGTTCGCTCGGTGACATTTAATACCGATAAGAAAGCTACCCAAATTGTCGACATGGTAGGTACAGAATCCACTGGTTATTTAATGACTTATCAAGCGGGAAATTTGACTTCATACACGCGTACTTCCATGACTACCAATACGAGTCGGAATTACAATTACAACACCATGATGACCTACCGCACGGAGTTGGGACGATACACCGCTGCTTTGGCTATGGTTAAAAGTTTTATGGAACCCGAATTTTTAGCACATGCATTCACTTCTGAATATGTACCTGAAGAATGTCACCATGGTGCTCCTGCAGCGCTTCGCTTCAGCTATGGTGTGATTCCTGGGGAACGCTCTTTACAATTTACTTCAGAAGAATTTGTGAATGATACTCCAAGTACAATTGCTGCCTACCAAGAGTATTATTACGGGAATTAATCTTCCTCAATTCGAAATATTGCTTTATTTTAGCGGTCTTATCTTTGATTCATGAAAGCATTACGGTGGATTTCTTTATTGGCTTTGCTCGTATTCCTCAACGGTTGTGGAGGATATAGTTTCACGGGGATTCAAACCGACGCCAAAACCGTACAAGTAAAATATTTTCAAAACACGGCACCGCTTGTCGAACCTGGAATCGAACGAGTTTTCACCAACAAATTACAGGAGGCCATTCAAAATCAAACGCGATTAAGTTTAACTTCCTCCAATGGCGACTTGGTGTATGAAGGTGAAATCGTAGACTATCGCGTTTCACCGATGACCTCAACAGCCAATTTTACAGCGGCTCAAAACCGATTGACCATTACGGTATTGGTTAAATTTACCAACGCCAATAAAGAAGAGGAAAATTTTGAAAAACGTTTTTCCTTTTTTCAAGATTATGAAGGGAATGCGCAATTGACAGGGAGCAAACTCACAGAAGTTGTCGATTTTATCTTCAATCGAATTACACAAGACATTATTAATGAATCGTTGGCGAAGTGGTAGTTATGAATAGCACAGACTACATCTACCTACTCAACAAGCCCTATGCCATCAACGATCGGCAATTTCGAGAATTGGAACCGATTCTGGAAAAATACCCTTATTTTCAAAGTGCTCGTGTTTTGCAATTGAAGCATTTGTACAATCTCGACAGTTATCAATATAATGATGCGTTAAAAAAAACTGCAGCCTACACCCATGACCGCGGCGTGCTATTTGACTTTATTACGACAACGCAGTTTACTACTATTGACAATACGTTGTATGATCGCAAGGTCGCTGAATTGTTGAATATGGAGGTCATTGACTCCGAAGTGGTTGTTATTCAACCCGCTGTCGATCCTTTGCAGCAATCCCTTATAGCTACTATTGAAAAATCGGGAGAAGTTGCGCAAAAGGTAGAACCCCAACCCACTGATGCATTGGACCTCGGAAAACCTTTACCATTCAATACTGAAGAAAAGCATAGTTTTCAAGAATGGCTTCAACTTTCGCGTTTTAAACCTATTGAACGAAAAGAAATTCCTGCGTCAACTGAATCCGCTCCCAATGCCGATGCCCGAGTGAAAAAACTGGAGCTAATCGATAAATTTATAGAAACTAATCCGAAAATACCTGCGATTTCAAAAGACAGTACCCCTGCTGCGGTAGCCATGGAAACGCCCGATAAAAGTTACTTAATGACCGAAACCTTAGCAAAGGTGTATTTGGAACAGAAAAAGTACCCACGGGCAATTCAAGCCTATGAAATTTTAATTTTGAAATATCCAGAAAAAAGTAGTTTCTTTGCAGACCGAATTGAAGAAATAAAAAAATTACAACAAAATAATTCCTAAACAATGAGCACATTTACAATCTTTTTGGTATTAATTACGATTGTTTGTTTTCTGTTAATCATCGTAGTAATGGTTCAAAACCCTAAAGGAGGAGGATTATCTTCTGCCTTAGGAGGAACGCAACAATTAGGCGGTGTACAAAAAACAACCGATTTCTTAGATAAGAGTACTTGGGTATTGGGTGCAGCGTTGATTGTGTTGGTTTTATTGTCTAGCATGAGCTTTCCGGGTTCTGGCGGCAGTACTGACAAAATTATCGATGCGAGTCAATCGGCAGCTCCGGCTCCTGAGGATGCCAAGGAAGCTAAACCGGGCAATGCAAATACAAAACCAGCAGAGACCCCTGCTACTCCAGAAAAAAAATAACGTAAAGAGTCCCAGTTCGGGACTTTTTTTTTGACATAAAATTCGCTGACAGTAAGACTGAAAAATTGGCAGTTTTTACCCCTTGGCACAATTTCTGAAATAAACGAGGCAAACAAAAAATAACAACCTAAAAATAATGCATTATGGCTTTAAACATTAAACCTTTATCTGATCGAGTTTTGGTTGAGCCTGCGGCCGCAGAAACAACCACCGCAGCAGGAATTATCATTCCAGACACTGCAAAAGAAAAACCACAACGAGGCACTGTCGTTGCAGTAGGTAACGGCAAAAAAGACCATACGATGACTGTCAAAGTGGGCGATACCGTATTGTATGGAAAATACGCTGGAACCGAACTTAAATACGACGGTAAAGATTATTTAATCATGCGCGAGGATGACATCCTAGCCATCATTTAAGAAAACAGGATTAACAAAATCAAAAATTTAAAAAAGTAAAACTATGGCAAAAGATATCAAATTTGACATTGAAGCACGCGACGGTTTAAAACGTGGAGTAGACGCTTTGGCCAATGCTGTAAAAGTAACCTTGGGTCCGAAAGGCCGTAACGTAATCATTTCAAAATCCTTTGGCGGCCCTACGGTAACGAAAGATGGTGTTTCGGTGGCTAAAGAAGTAGAATTGAATGATGCGCTCGAAAATATGGGGGCTCAAATGGTGAAAGAAGTGGCTTCAAAAACCAATGATTTAGCCGGTGACGGAACGACTACAGCAACCGTTTTAGCCCAAGCTATTGTTAAAGAAGGATTGAAAAACGTAGCCGCCGGAGCAAATCCAATGGATTTAAAACGCGGTATTGATAAAGCCGTTGAAACCATTGTGGCCGATCTTGGAAAACAATCCCAAGAAGTGGGAAGCTCTTCGGAGAAAATCAAACAAGTGGCTTCAATTTCGGCCAACAACGACGAAGTGATTGGAGATTTAATTGCGACCGCTTTCTCAAAAGTTGGTAAAGAAGGCGTCATTACGGTTGAGGAAGCCAAAGGAACCGATACTTATGTGGATGTAGTAGAAGGAATGCAGTTTGACCGTGGGTATTTGTCCCCTTATTTTGTAACGAATGCCGAAAAAATGGAAGTGGACTTAGATCGCCCTTACATTTTATTGTACGACAAAAAAGTTTCTTCTTTAAAAGAATTATTGCCTATCCTTGAACCTGTGGCGCAATCGGGCAAACCGCTATTGATTATTGCTGAAGATGTGGATGGAGAAGCGTTGTCGACTTTGGTGGTCAACAAATTACGCGGTGCCTTGAAAATTGCTGCTGTAAAAGCACCTGGTTTCGGTGATCGCAGAAAAGCCATGTTGGAAGATATCGCTATTTTAACGGGCGGTACTGTTGTCGCAGAAGAAAGTGGCTTTACACTGGAAAATGCGACCCTTGAAATGTTGGGAACGGCTGAAAAAGTAACTATCGACAAAGACAACACTACTATTGTCAACGGTGCTGGTAATGCCGACATGATTAAAAATCGTGTGAATCAAATCAAAGCGCAAATTGAGACCACGACTTCGGATTACGACCGTGAAAAACTGCAAGAGCGATTGGCTAAATTAGCGGGTGGTGTGGCCGTATTGTATGTTGGTGCTGCCTCTGAAGTGGAAATGAAAGAGAAAAAAGACCGTGTTGACGATGCTTTGCATGCGACTCGTGCCGCAGTGGAAGAAGGTATTGTAGCGGGTGGCGGTGTGGCTTTATTGCGCGCCAAAGCGGCCTTGGCTGATTTAAAAGCTGAAAATGCAGATGAAGCGACAGGAATTCAAATTGTTTCTCGTGCCGTTGAGTCGCCTTTACGTACTATTGTTGAGAACGCTGGTTTAGAAGGTTCTGTAGTAGTGGCGAAAGTAGCCGATGGAAAAGGAGATTTTGGATACAATGCCAAAACAGATGAATATGTTGACATGTTAAAAGCAGGTATTATCGATCCGAAAAAAGTAACGCGCGTTGCTTTGGAAAATGCGGCTTCGGTAGCGGGAATGATTTTAACCACCGAATGTGCTTTGGTGGACATCAAAGAAGAATCAGCTCCGGCAATGCCGATGGGCGGCGGTATGCCTGGCATGATGTAAGCTAAATTACATGAGTATAAAAAAATCCGACTGCTATAACAACAGTCGGATTTTTTATTGAATTATTTTCTGCGTTTATTTTCGTTTTCGCACAAACTTCATGATAACGGGAACAGTAGTCACCAATACGATACCGATGACGATGTATTCGATATAATGTTTTAAATCAATATTGAACTGTGTTTTAAACAACTCATACAAATAATGTCCTGAAAAAATCATGGTCACCGACCAAAGCACAGATCCAAGGATATTATAAAACATAAACTTTTTACGGTCCATTTCAACAATACCCGCAATCACGGGAGCAAAGGTGCGTACGATGGGTAAAAAGCGTGCAAATACGACCGCACGACTTCCGTATTTATCAAAAAATTCTTTCGATTGGTACAAATACTTTTTCTTAAAAAACAAACTGTCTTCGCGTTTGTACAAATAACCGCCACTCTTTTTCCCAAACCAATAGCCAAACATATTGCCTATGATTCCCATCACCGCTACCATAAAAGCAAGCAAGGTTACATTAACAAAATCACTTCCGGTTGAAAAATCCCGCATTAAGAGTTCGCTATAAATCCCACAAAGGAAAAGCAAGCTATCGCCTGGCAAGAAGAATCCCGCAAGTAGTCCCGTTTCGGCAAATACGATAAACAATACCACATAAAGGCCTATTTTGATGCCTCCAACTTTCAGTAAAATGTAAAACTCAGGGTTAAAAAGTTGTTTCCAATCAAAGTCCATGAAATCTATTTTTTGAGGTCGTGAAATTAGGCATTATTTTCCAAAAGGCGTCTTAATTTTTTGGTAGAATACGGATGCATTTGACACTTCATACAACAGAAAGCATAACATCACATTTATAATGCCTAATTCATATCGACTTCACAACGTCAATTCATTTAGTTGACGCGTTCGTACTTACAACAATGGTGTAAGTTTTCATAAACCTCATCGGGGGCCTTGTAGGAGCCGACAACATCATGCCCTATAGCAGCAATGGCTTTTTTCACCACATCGAGATTGGTTTTTTCCTCGTTGATGATCAATTGCAACTGGTGGGTTTCGATATCCCACACGGCCGATTTTACTCCTTTGACCGCATAAGCCGCTTTTTCAATGCGTTGTTTGCAGGTTTCACAATTGCCATTTACTTCAAAAGTGTAGGAGGCATTTTTATTCTTTTTCTCTTGGGCCCATCCTTGAAGGGAAAGAAAGGCCATCATTAAAATCAGTACATTTTTCATAGTAGTTGCGATTTAAACATTGTTTTTTTTAATTATAAGACTTTGTAACGTAATCCTGTGTACACCATTCGACCAAAAACAGGAGCATAGGTTATAGTGGCATCAAAATAGGGTCCAAAGGGTGCGTCTGCTCCTAAAATTGCGCGTTCTTGTTGATAGTTAAATACATTTTCTGCTCCTACATACACCTCAAACGATTTGGAAAATACTCGGGTAACTTGTGCATTAACCAAGGAATACGAAGGTGAAAAATTACCTAATTGCTCGGCTGAAGGGTTGTTTCCAGTAAATGGCAATTGCTGTACACCCAACCAATTGTAGGTGGCATCCATTTTCCATTGTTGATGTTTCTCGGTGAGTGCTGTTTCATACTCAACATTGGAAAAGAAACGATTTCTGGCTTGTAGCGGACGTTGAAATCGGCCCGATAAATAGTCGGTAACCACATCATAATACTTAAACGAGTTGCGAATATTCAACCGATGAATGGGTTCGAAATCAAAATCAACTTGAAGGGTATTGGCATACGAACGACCCTGTAAATTGTAAAAAATAACCTGTTGCGCATTTTGCATTACATCGACGACCACTTGGTTTTGAAAATCGGTGCGGTAGGCATCAATAGTAAAAGCGGCGTTTTTATTGAATATGCGAAACTTTTGGGTAAAACTAACCCCATAATTCCAAGCAATCTCTGGATCTAAACCATACAATGAACCGCCTGAATTTTGCACCACAAATTGCCGGGAACTGTTGAATAACGTTTGATTTTCTGCCCAAATATTGGCTGCTCTTTTACCGCGACCCATCGATAAGCGCAACACGCCAAACTCCCATGGATTGTAGCGCAAATGAAAACGAGGCGTAAAAAACACGCCCAAACGATTGTGATAATCGACGCGTCCTCCCAAAATATAACTTAGCGTTTTTCCATTGTCGAAGGTATACTCAAAAAAGGTTCCTATAGCGTTGTCGATGCGACTGTAATCGGTGGCATCCAAGACTTCGGTGTAGCGGTCTAACGTTAGATTGATTCCTGTTGAAAATTTGTTTCGGGTATTTTCGATAATGGAGTTAAAAATGAAATTGGAATACAAACTTTGTTGCTTCATGGCATAATCGCGCAAGCCAAAATACGAGGATTGATGGTGATAGGAAAAGGCATTTTGAAACCCTAAACTTTGGTACGGCATGCCTTTGAATACATACCCCGACTTGGTGGTTACATCAAAGCGTTCGGTATTTATTTCCGACCCCCAACGTTGGTTCGTTCCACGATGATGGTGGGGATGAAAATCGACTTCACCCATTTGCTTTTGATCATTCAAGTACTTTAGGTTAAAAAAAGACACCCAACCGGTTTCGGGATTGGTATACTGCCAACGATTGGTAACATTAAACTGTTGCCCTAAGGGATTATCGAGAAATCCATCATCATTCATGTCATTTTTCACTACACGGGCATTGCCATGAATGAACAAACTTGACGCCCAATATTTACCTAATTTGGTATTAAAATGGGTATTTAATTCATAGCGGTTTCCATTGTCGGCATAGGCATTGAGGAAAAAGGGAATGTCTTTCAAGGGTTTTATCAATTCGGTATTGATTTGCCCAGAAATACTCTCGTAGCCATTGACAACACTGCCGGCTCCTTTAGTAATTTGTATACTTTCGACCCAGGTTCCAGGGATAAAGGAAAGTCCATAAATTTGGGAAGCGCCCCGTACAGAAGGGATGTTTTCTTCAGCAATAAGAATGTAAGGACTCGTTAATCCAAGCATTCGAATTTGCTTAGTTCCGGTAAGGGCATCCGAGAAATTAACATCAATAGAGGGATTGGTTTCAAAACTCTCGGCAAGATTACAACACGCTGCTTTGAGCAACTCTTTGGAGGTTACTACAGCGGTGTTGGTTGTTTTGGATAAGGATTTTTGAATGCTTCGCGATTTGCCTTCTACTTTGACTTCGTCCAATTTTTGTTGGCCAAAGGTCATCGCAGAAATGCAAAACACTACTACAAACGCAGGTGTTTTCATAAATGCAATAATTTATTATTTGACAAAAGATATAAGAGTCAAATAATAAATCAAGCGTAAAATAATCGTTGGAAAAAGCGCTCGTACAATGGCGGTCCATGCGCATCGCAATAATACGCTAAAATTGGTTTTTTATGAACCGTATGGATCGGCAAAAAACAAGATAAAAAGAGGGCGTTATTACTTTCAAAAGCAAGTAATTCAGGCGTAATATCTTTAACTAGTAACTTTTCGGAAGTGTCTTTGAACTTGAATTTTTTATCTTTGCAACAAGACATTTTTTTGAGAGTTGTTGCATCCTCACCACAACAATTGTCTTCCATTTGTGCTGCAACTTCAGCGAACCCCAAAACGGTTTTAACAGAGGCTACTTCCCCTGCACAATAATGCACATGCAAGGAAACTCCCATTTGAGCAAACCCAATCAGTATTGCAAGCCAGAATGTAAATACCCTATTCAAAACCATTGTACAAAAGTAGGTAATTTACACTTGTATTCTGACAATAGAATGTTAAAAATCAAATGATAACGGAGCTTCCGAGTTGCGGTATGTGAACTGACCAACCATAGGTTTCTTGAATTTTTATACGCAAGGCATCGGCGGCTTCATTTTCTCCATGAACTAAAAAAAGCTTTTGGGGGGGCTTTTGTATTTCACTCAACCATTGGAGTAAACCCGTTTGGTCGGCATGTGCAGATAGACCTTCAATTTCGTAAACAGTGGCCTCAACTGGAAAATATTTTCCAAACATTTTTAGTTCTTTTGCACCCTCTAGTAATTTTCGGCCGCGGGTTCCTTCGGCTTGATACCCAACCAAAACAATTGAGGTTTCAGGACGCTCAAGATAACGCTCAAGATAACTTAATATTCGACCTCCTGTTAGCATTCCACTGGCAGCAATGACCACTTTGGGTCGAGCATCATAAATAGTCGCTATCGTTTCTTTGTAATTGGAAATAGATTGAAACATATGACTCATGGCCTCACATTCGTTTAGGGGTAATTTATGTCCCTGCGAATGACTTTTAAACAGTTGCAACACACTAATTCCCATTGGGGTATCTAAAATATAGGGGATATTTGGAATACGATTTTCTTCTTTTAATTGCCATAATAAATACATCAATACTTGAGCCCGTTCAACTGCGAAACTGGGAATTAAAACAGTCCCTCCTTTCTCGAAAGTAGCATTAATTATTTCCTCCAAAACATCTTTCACCACCTCAACGGGATGAATACGATTGCCATAGGTACTCTCCAAAAAAACAAAATCCGCTTTCTTAGGTCGTATTGGTGCTGGCATTAAATCATCATGCTCACGACCAATATCCCCAGAAAAAACAAGTGTCTTTCCTTCTAATGTAAGTTGAATCGAACAAGCTCCAAGAATATGTCCAGCACTAAAAAAAAGAGCTGAAATTTCAGGATCGAGAGCGATTGCGACATCTTTTTGAATAGAATGTATCAATGGAAATACCGCTTCGGCTTCTTCAACAGTATAAAGCGGGCGGGCGACTTCATGTTTTGAAAAACCTTCTTTATTCGCACGCTCGGCTTCCTCCTCCTGAATCTTTGCGCTATCCAACAATATCAACTTCGTAATATCACGCGTAGCTGGCGTACAGAGAATTTTACCCTCAAAACCTTGAGTAACCAAACGAGGAAGCCACCCGCAATGATCGAGATGGCCATGGGTTAGCAAAACAAAATCAATCGTTTTTGGCAAAAAAGGTAGCGGCTGCCAATTCAATTCCCTAAGATTTTTTAACCCTTGAAAAAGTCCACAATCAATGAGGATTCGAATTCCTTCCGATTCAATTAAGATTTTTGACCCAGTGACGGTTCCCACACCGCCCAAAAAAGTTACTTTCATACTGCCATTAGGTTTTGGTTAATTCACGGATTTCCTGCAAAACATTTTTTATCCGCTGTGGACTGAGTCCGATAGTTTCCAACACATGAGATTGATTGGGCAAGTCAGACACCAAAATAATGCCTTGAATCAACACCTTTTCCTTTTCGACTACAGTTAATGTGGTCAAGCATGTTATAGGATACAATCCTTCACGATCGATGAGATGACGAATATTTTCATGCAGGGGATAATCCCAACTCAATAAGGTTAGTCCGCTACATGTTCCAAAAGTTAAAGCATCTGTTGTAAACCGATTATTGGTCACTAAAACACAAGCTGTTATAGCGTGGAAGTTACCAAACACCTTGTGCTGCAGCGGCTTAATATCATTAAAACGAGAAAGAATATACATGGGCACCTTTACATCTGTTACGGCAACTGGTGTGGCATGAAACTTACATTCTATCATGGACGTAATTTCATTTTTTTGAACTACAACATCGATTTCATGCGTAACACAAGTTCCTTGCAAAAAACAATTCACTTCCGTTTGGTATCCTTGTCGTTCAAACAGCCTGGCAATAAACTTCTCAAAGAAAAAGCCTGCCGGTCCTAACATTTGCAAGGCTGCTTTAAGATTGTATCGCGCAGCATGGGAACCTGACTCTTTTTTAAGCAATGCATACGCTTGCTTGTAGATTTTTCGGGTACTTATTCCGTCGTAAAGCGATTCGCTTATTTTTTGAACCACATTGTCGACCAATGTCGCTTCGGCTCCAGATCGGAGCATTGACTTACGAAGTTTTTCAAGATCAAAATCAACATAATGCCCCGATTGTTTTACGACTTTCATACCCTTACATTTATCTATTAAAGGTACGAAATAATAAAGTTATCGATGTTTATTTTGATAATAAAATGCAGGAATAAAAAGCAACAGAAAAAGGGGTTGAATTAAAAAGCGTCGAACATAAAAAATTAGTAATTTATTGGCATCGCCCGATGTCTCGTAAAGCAAAAAAAAGGATGCACCCAAAATCAATCCTAAACCAACATACAAATACCCAACAAAAAGCAATTGTTCACGACTGCGAAAAAACACATATAAAATCGCCATAGAGATCAATGAATTAAGTCCATAGCGAAGGAATAAATGCACCCCATAGCGAACAGATTCTATTGGAGGAAGGGGCTGATTTTGATAATCATTTTTAAAGTAGTACAAAAGTGGATCATAAAACCCCTGCGCTTCTCCCGCCCGAATACACAATAGCAGCCCAACGAGGAAGGCAATCAAAAACCATTTCAACTTATTTTGTGGACGGTGCTGCATAATTGGAAAATCGATTAACCCATACCATCCAAAGTAAAAAAACTATTCCATAAATCACCATGGGAAACAATATACCGTGTAATGCATGTTCGTAAGCTGGATAATGATACAGCGCGATAGCTAACAAAGCTATTCGTAAAATATTAGCCAAGTGAATTAGTCCGATTCCTACAGGGACAAACCAAAGGGTGCGTTGCCATGATCCGCGAAAAGCCAAAACAAAAGCCGTAAACAAAATCATTACACTTACTGCATTACACCCTTCAATTATCCGTGCAATCCAGGTATTGTGATAAAACAATTTCACGCCAGCCTCTTTATAATTGGGAGCCGTGTAGGCTGAATCATCAAAAAAATGCAACACCCATTTGGACTGCTCTGCTACCTGATAGGTTATGTAATCTACTTCTTTTTTGGACGAATCATATTGCTGAAGATATCCTTGGTACATCAGAGTCAATAGAGCATACGATACGATAAATCGCAGTAAAAAAGATAAAAAAGGACGATAAACCGTGAATAATGATTTCAAAGGGTGTTTTTAACAAATTTTAGGTAAAAATACGAAAAGCCATTGGTTACTTTTGCAAAAAAATACTGCAAATGCAATTTGAAGATTTACACCCCGAAGTCGTATCGATTTTATCTCAACCCGCTAAAACACGTGAAGAAAAGTTACAAGAGCTTTGTGCGCTTTTAAATAAAAAAGTATCCTACTACAATTGGGTGGGATTTTACTTTGCCAATCATGAAACGCGCACCCTTCACTTAGGACCCTATGTAGGTGCTGCAACAGACCATACCGTAATTCCTTTTGGGAAAGGCATTTGTGGGCAAGTCGCCGAATCCAATGCCAATTTTGTGGTTCCCGATGTTTCGGCCCAGGATAATTACATCGCTTGTAGTTTTACGGTTAAATCAGAAATAGTGGTTCCTTTGTTTGTTCGCGGTGAAAATATCGGTCAAATCGATATTGATAGCCATGTGCTCGACCCGTTTTCCGAGGCTGACGAACGTTTCTTAGAGTTTGTAAATCAAGAAGTTGCCAAATTATTTTAATTCCTTTATTTTATTTGTCAAATTCAAAAATAAGGCTACCTTTGCAACCGAATTGGGAACGACCCAATCTACATAATAATTATTTAAAGAAATATTAGCATGTATTTGACTAAAGAAGTTAAAGAACAAATCTTCGCTAAACACGGAGGAGCTGCTGCAAACACAGGTTCAGCAGAAGGACAAATCGCTTTGTTCACATTCAGAATTAACCACTTAACGGAGCACTTGAAAAAAAATCGTCACGATTTCAACACTGAGCGTTCGTTGGTGAAATTGGTAGGTAAACGAAGAAGCTTACTCGATTACTTGAAAAATAAAGATATCAATAGATATCGTGAAATCATCAAGGAATTAGGTATTAGAAAATAATACAAAACTAAAGAGGTGCCTGCGCGCCTCTTTTTTTTAACCACCATTAAAAAAAAGTTTCAGTTTTTCATTGGGTTACAACAACTAACAACAACACAACTAACCTTAATTAAAAACAGAATTAAATTTTATGATTCCAAAAGTAACCCAAGAAACCATTACTTTGGCCGATGGAAGAACCATCACCATTGAAACCGGGAAACTTGCCAAACAAGCCGATGGTTCGGTTGTTGTTCGCATGGGCAATTCTATGCTATTGGCCACTGCCGTATCGGCACGCACGTCCAATCCCGGAGTAGACTTTTTACCTTTAACGGTAGATTACCGTGAAAAATTTGCCGCTGCGGGGCGTTTCCCTGGCGGATTCTTCAAACGTGAAGCCCGTCCAAGTGACGCGGAAGTGTTAACCATGCGTTTAGTTGACCGCGTATTGCGTCCCTTATTCCCGGACGATTATCACGCCGAAACCCAAATCATGATTCAATTGATGTCGCACGATGAAGAGGTGATGCCCGATGCTTTAGCAGGTTTGGCCGCTTCGGCTGCATTGGCTGTCTCTGACATTCCTTTTTACAACCTCATTTCTGAAGTTCGCGTGGCCCGTGTAGATGGAAAATTAGTCATCAACCCGAGTCGTACCGATTTAGAGCGTTCAGACATCGACATGATGATTGGGGCCTCTATGGATTCTGTTGCGATGGTAGAAGGAGAAATGAAAGAAATTTCAGAAGCCGAAATGATAGAAGCCATCAAGTTTGCTCACGAAGCCATCAAAATTCAAATTCAAGCGCAAGAGCGATTAAGAGCCGCTGTTGGTTCTCCAGCTTACCGCGAATACGAAGGTGAAGTTGAAGATGAAGAGGTTTACAAAAAAGTAAAAGCAGCCGCGTATGACAAGTATTATGCTATCGCACAAGAAGCTTCTGCAAAAAGCGAAAGAGGCGAAAAGTTCGCTGCAGTGAAGGAAGAAGTAAAAGCGCTTTACACCGAGGAAGAATACGCCGAAAACCCAGATTTAGCTGGGTTGGTTGGTAAATACAACTACAAAACACAAAAAGAGGCCGTACGTAATGTGATTTTAGAAAAAGGCATTCGTTTAGATGGAAGAAAAACAACTGAAATCAGACCTATTTGGTGTGAAACAGATTACTTACCTTCTGTTCACGGATCATCTTTGTTTACCCGCGGTGAAACACAAGCCTTGGCTACAGTAACCTTAGGAACTTCTCGCGAAGCCAATATTATTGATAACGCTTCTGAACAAGGGGAAGAAAAATTCTATTTACACTACAACTTCCCTCCTTTTTCAACTGGTGAAGCCAAACCATTAAGAGGAACCTCTCGCAGAGAAGTAGGACACGGAAACCTAGCCCAACGTGCATTAAAAAATATGGTGCCTGCTGATTGTCCGTATACTATTCGTATAGTTTCTGAAGTATTAGAATCCAACGGTTCATCATCGATGGCTACTGTTTGTGCTGGAACAATGGCACTCATGGATGCGGGTGTTCAAATGATCAAACCGGTTTCTGGTATTGCTATGGGATTGATCACTGACGGACAAAAATTTGCTGTCCTTTCAGATATTTTAGGAGATGAAGATCACTTGGGTGATATGGATTTTAAAGTAACGGGGACTGCAGACGGAATTACAGCTTGTCAAATGGACATCAAAATTGATGGATTACGCTATGATATCATGGAGCAAGCCTTGGAGCAAGCACGTGAAGGGCGTATGCATATTTTAGGTAAAATTACAGAGACCATCGCTACACCTAGAACAGAAGTTAAAGATCACGCTCCAAAAATTATTACCCGAACTATTCCAGGCAACTTTATTGGTGCACTTATTGGGCCCGGCGGAAAAGTAATTCAAGAATTACAAAAAGCCTCCGGAACCACAATTGTCATCAACGAAGTGGACGAGCAAGGTATTGTAGAAATCTTAGGGACCAGTCCAGATGGTATTGCAATGGTTTTGGCTAAGATCGATTCGATCATTTTCAAACCAGAAATTGGCGAGACGTATGAAGTTCGCGTCATCAAGATGTTGGACTTTGGTGCGGTAGTTGAATATATCCAAGCCCCAGGAAATGAAGTGTTGCTTCACGTTTCTGAATTGGCATGGGAGCGCACCGAGAAACCCTCTGATGTAGTGAACATGGGCGATGTGTTCCAAGTAAAATACTTGGGTATTGATCCGAAAACACGTAAAGAGAAAGTTTCTCGCAAACAATTATTACCGCGTCCTCCTCGTGACGATAAACGTCCAGAAGATGGCGCACGCAAGCCTTTCCCACCGAAAGGTGATCCTAAAGAAAATCAAGAAGGTTAATTCAATTCTTTTTTTAGATAGAAAACCCCAATCGGTTGCGATTGGGGTTTTTGTTTTTAAGTAAATTTTAGAAATTGTTATACAATGACGCAACCTCTGCACATTTTTATCGTCATTCTTAAAAACAATGCTATGAAAGCCTTACCAAAAATTAAACACCTTATCCTCCTTACTTTATTAATGCTCGGAATAGGGAGTTGCACCAACGAACCCGCTGAACGCACTGAGCAGACCATCGGATACCAAAATGAGCTTTTCAAACTCATGTTAAACACCACTTCGCAAAGTGGCGACCCTTTGAAGGAACAAATCTGTATTGATTTTGTGTACCCTTTTCAACTATTGGTGTACAATACGAATCGCGAACCGATGCAAAACTTGACCATGACCGATGACAGTACGTTGTTTCAAACATTAGTGGATTTACCCTTAAATCATACCATCAGCATCTCGTATCCGATTGAAACTACCGATTCCAATGGCAATGTAATTAGTATTAACAACGATGATGAACTGTTGATTTCGCTGCGTTCGTGTTCGGATGAAAGTGTTATCTCGTATGTTTCGGGTCAATTTTGCACGCCAATGAATTGTGTGACGAAAGTCCCGTACCTCCCAGATAATGCGGACAATGAATATGCAGGAGCTATTTTTTACGCCAATCCTGACAATACGATCACTTTACGTCATTTGGGCAACAACTACTTAGGAACCTGGACGGTGATGATTATCAATCAAAAATCGTACATCAACATCAATTTTGCTGGTATTAATCCTATTGCGACCTATTGGAATAAAAGTTATCACTATTTA
This sequence comes from Flavobacteriaceae bacterium, assembly GCA_947463515.1. GTDB lineage: Bacteria > Bacteroidota > Bacteroidia > Flavobacteriales > Flavobacteriaceae > Flavobacterium. The sequence continues at coordinate 12,863 of CANHRI010000027.1, read as the reverse complement.
GGCTTTGTGGGACCGTATAGAAAACTTACCTATTCAGGAGGATCGCGCTACTTTCTTCAAGTATGTAACGAAATTCTACCGTATCAAGTTGGCGATTTCGGCCCTTCAGGAGGGATTATTGCCTATGACAAAGGAAGTTATTCGGATGGATGGCGTTATATAGAATTGGCTCCCAACGATTTACCCGTGGGCGAATGGGGATGTGTCACCTCCAATTTGATGAACGCGCAATTTGATGGTGTGGGTAGCGGGTATCAAAACTCGGTGGCTATTGCCAATTTTCACCAATCGTTGAATCAATATGCCACGAATCCAGCAATTTGCAGTGCGTTGAATAATGGAACCGTTGCTGCATTATCGGGCTTAACACATGATTTTGGGGACCAACGCGACTGGTGTTTGCCTTCGCATGATGAGTTAAAACTGATCCACGACAATTTGCATGTGAACGGAGCGGGCGGATTTACAGCAACTCCCTATTGGAGTTCAACCGACACGGGAACGCCTCAGGCAAAATGCATTGATTTTAGTACCGGGGCGACCGTTTTACTTCCTAAAAACACAGCCAATGTTGGCACACGTTTGGTGCGTTATTTTTAATGATAGGGAAAAAGTTATCCCACCAATTCCAAGGATTTAGTGATTTTTCATTACCCGCAGGAAGTGCACGAGGGGGAGAAGCGGCATCCTGACCCGACGCGAGGAGGGGCAGATACAGCGGATCACCCGGCCCCGATTGCGGAAGACAATGTTCCTTATCATTGGCTAAATTACGGGCCATCGGGGCGTGCCCAAAAAACAAAAAAGAAAATAAAGTTCAAAACTTGTAACTTTTTGGAAACTTATTACGTAAAAACACCTGAACACTTGAATTTAAATAAGGAGAAAACGTAATGAGACAGCTCAAAATCACCAAGCAGGTAACCAATCGTGAAACTGCTTCCTTAGACAAATACCTACAAGAAATCGGCAAAGTCGATCTAATTACTGCCGACGAAGAGGTGGAATTGGCCCAGCGTATCAAAGCGGGAGACCAACGCGCTTTGGAGAAACTAACCAAAGCTAATTTACGTTTCGTCGTTTCGGTGGCCAAACAATACCAAAACCAAGGTCTTACGCTTCCTGACTTGATTAATGAAGGAAATTTGGGGTTGATTAAAGCGGCGCAACGTTTTGATGAAACGCGTGGTTTTAAATTCATCTCGTATGCGGTTTGGTGGATTCGTCAATCGATTCTACAAGCATTGGCCGAGCAATCGCGTATCGTTCGTTTGCCTTTGAATAAAATTGGTTCGATTAATAAAATCAATAAAATGTACGCCTTGTTGGAGCAATCTAACGAGCGTCCACCTTCAGCTGAGGAAATCGCGAAGGAGTTAGACATGACCGTTAATGATGTAAAAGAGTCCATGAAAAACTCGGGACGTCACTTATCGATGGATGCGCCTTTGGTAGAAGGGGAAGATTCTAACTTATACGACGTATTGCGTTCAGGGGAATCTCCGAATCCCGATCGTGAATTGATTCACGAGTCGTTGCGCATCGAAATCGAGCGTTCGCTAGAAACCTTAACGCCAAGAGAAGCTGACGTAGTGCGTTTGTACTTCGGTTTGGGCGATCAACACCCCATGACGTTGGAAGAAATTGGTGAAACTTTTGACTTAACGCGTGAACGTGTTCGTCAGATTAAAGAAAAAGCTATCCGACGATTGAAACATACGTCACGAAGCAAAATATTAAAAACGTACTTAGGATAATACATTCGTTTCAAACTGGATATTTCAGGGTAGTCAAACCAACTTGAAACCTAATCCCGAAATTTCGGGAGAAACTTAAAACTTATTTAACGTAACAACAGTCCACGACTGTTCGTTTTTTGATTGATGATTGAAACTCCGGCTGATTACCGGAGTTTTGTTTTTTTAGGGCAAACAAAACCCGGTCTGTTCGCTTGCAGCTCGAGTTACCGGAGTTTTGTTTTTTTAGGGCAAACAAAACCCGGTCTGTTCGCTTGCAGCTCGAGTTACCGGAGTTTTGTTTTTTTAGGGCAAACAAAACCCGGTCTGTTCGCTTGCAGCTCGAGTTTAGCTTCGCTCTGTTCGGTTTTCAACCTCGAGTCCGGAGTTTTGTTATTTGTATCCTGTATCTCGTATTCCTTCAATTCATAATTCATAACTCATAATTCATAACTCCTCACTTTATTAATTACTTTTGTAGCACAACACAACAAATTCTCTTTTCTCATGAAAAACACCCTACTTGCGCCTTCCGTTTTGGCCGCTGATTTTGGCAATCTACAACGCGATATTGAAATGATTAATCAATCGGAAGCCGATTGGTTCCACATTGATATTATGGACGGCGTTTTTGTTCCCAATATTTCATTTGGAATGCCTGTTTTGGAAGCGATTCAAAAACATGCCAAAAAAACAATTGATGTGCATTTAATGATTATCGATCCTGACCGATACCTCAAAACATTTGCACAGCTTGGCGCCAACGTATTAACAGTACATTACGAAGCTTGCACCCATTTGCACCGCACTCTTCAAGCCATCAAAGCCGAGGGAATGCAAGCAGGAGTAGCTTTAAATCCGCATACCCCCATTGAAGTTTTAAACGATATTATTCAAGACATTGATTTGGTTTGTTTGATGAGTGTGAATCCCGGGTTTGGAGGACAATCGTTTATTGAACATACATACAACAAAATTATCCGTTTAAAACAACTGATTACTGAGAAAGGCACTAATACCTTAATCGAAATCGACGGTGGGGTAACCGACCTAAACGCAAAACAATTGGTTGCTGCCGGCGCGGATGTTTTGGTGGCAGGGAGTTTTGTCTTCCGCGCGGAAAACCCGATAGCAACAATACAAAATTTGAAATCAATTACACGATAACACAAAGGCTTCTCAGGGAGCCTTTTTTAATACTGCGCTAATAAGTATTTGATCAAATCTGTGGTCGTGACAATACCCACCAACAATTCATCCAATACGACAGGCAAGGCATGAAACTCGCGTGAGGCTAAAATTTCGGCAACCTCCCGAATGGTAGTTTCAGGCGATACGACAACCAAATGGCGCGCCATCACTTGTTCTATCGAAAACATATTGTACACCGTAGTGTCTACCTCCATAGCTTCTTCGTCAACGGCATCGACAAAAGAAATTCGCAACAAATCGGTGAGACTCAGCATCCCAACAATCGTATTGCCTTGCACCACTGGAATGTGGCGGATATGATGCTTTTTGAATAACGCCTCTGCTTTCGTTAAATCGTCTGTACTATTGAGTTTAATTACATTTTTGGTCATAATTGTAGCGACCGGTACATGATTTTTCATAAGACTTTCTATTTATTTATCCCTAAAGGTAGTCGATACCCAAACGAAAGAATATGATATAAATCAGTTATAACGATTGCCGTAATAACAAACGACTTGGATTCTCTTCCTGAATAAATTCTTGGGTAAGCACCCAATCGGCCAAACGTTTACCCATCGCTGAAAAATCGGTCGAAATCGTCGTTATTCCTCGGGCTACTACTTTTTTTAAAGGGGTATCATTGTAGGAGATTATGCCCACATCAATGCCTATTTCCAATCCGTATTCTTGTGATTTTTCTACCACACGAACCAAATCCCGATCATCGGGGATAACAAACACCGTTCCCCGTTCTAGTTGCGAAAGCTCAAAATGCGATTGAATGGTATACCGCTTTCCAAAATCACGACAAAATTGCTCAAAACCCGTAACCATTCCCAAAGGTTCTTTGTGCCCAGGGAACAACAACACCAATTGGGTATACGGTTCCAATCGCGAAGCAGCTAATGTCAAAGCCGAATACATGGACCGAACGAAATTTTGATAAATACTAGGATACTGCTGTAAACTGGGACGCGTTTGGTCTAGAATCAGTACATCCTGTCGAGGCAATTGCGCAATAACTTCCTCTACGCCTTCCATGTTTGAGGGCATCAAAATATATTTGGAGTAACTTCCCGCCGCATCGTCAATCATTTTCCGAAACAACCCCAGATTAAAATGATGAAAATAAATATCCACTTGTGCTTTACCGCCCAAAGCGTCCAAGAACGCATTGTAAATATCTTCTTTAAAGGCATTCAGTTCGTCAAACAATAAAAAATAGCGCTGTGTATAGGTGAGATCCTCACTTTTTACAAAATACCCTTTCCCCAAATGAGCGTAAATCACCCCCTGCTTTTTCAAAATTTCATAAGCCGTCAAAACGGTATCGCGCGACACCCCGTTTTCCAAACACACCTTGTTCACGGAGGGTAATCGATCGTGTTTTCGCCATTTCTTGCTTACAATAGCTTCCTCCACGGCAACTACTATTTGCCTATAAATGGGTGTAACAGACTGTTTATCAATGTGTATAATGCGCATCTTTTAAAAACCGGTAGGGTGTAAAACAAAAACTGGTAGGTACCGGTATGCAATTTACAATAAAGTCGGCTAATTTTGATAATTCCAAAAAAAAATCAGGATGAAATCGTCACATTCGCAAATACAGTCGGCTACGGGAGCGCAATTTTTCGGGACAACGCCTATAGGTCAAGATGTGTATTTGCGTACCATTCGCAATCAAAATGGCATGGAACTTTCTGTAGCTGATTTTGGGGCGACGATTACTCGATTAAAAATTCCTGTAAATGTACTATATGCGGTCGATGTTGTCCTCGGTTTTGAATCGGTCGACGACTATATTCAATCGTTTTCCTTGCCCAACCCACCCTTTATGGGAGCTGTAGTGGGACCGTTAGCCGGTCGTATCAATCAAGGTAAAGCACCGCTAAATGGCGAAATCATTCAATTGGAAACCAATGCCGGCATGCACCATTTACACGGTGGCTCGATGAATCTAAGCAATCAATTGTGGCGTTTTAAATCGGCGACTTTTGGTGAAAATCCGAGTTTGACCTATACCTTTACCTCGGCGACAGAGGCCGGGAATTATCCGGGTATTCTAACCTTGTGGGTAACCTACCAACTTTTGGAAAACAACACCCTTAAAGTAACCTTTAAAGGAACATCGACAGCGGATACTTTTATTAATCTCACCCAACACAGTTATTTCAATTTAAACGGACACGACACTTCGATTCATGGCATGCAATTGCAACTCTATGCGCCACAAAAATTGGAGACTACCCCGGATTTAATTCCAACAGGAAATCGTATATCCGTTTGCGAAACCGCCGATGATTTTACGCGACTTCGAGCTTGTCCCAAGGCGTGTGATACGACGTTTATTCTTTCCAATGCGCATGCAGCGACTTTATACAGTCCCAAAAACCAGTTGCGCATGGACGTTTTCACCAATCAACCTGCTGTACATGTCTATGTGGGTGGAAACTGTTTTGACACCATCATGGGCAAAGAACAAGTCGCCTACCACACCCTAAGCGGTATCTGTTTTGAAACCCAAAAATTCCCCGACGCCCCCAATCACCCGCATTTTCCCAATACCGTGGTACGAAAAGGCGAACCCTATTTACACGAAACGTTATTTCAATTTCAAAAACAATAAGCGTATGAAAAAGTTACTCTGTTTATGTAGTATTATCTTTCTTTTCTCTTGTTCCAATAGTGAAGAAAATACAAGTCCAACGCCTACTCCCGAACCGACGTTTTATCGGGCTACGGATGCTTCTTTTATTCCGCTTATCGAAAGTGAAGGAACCGTATATAAAAATAACGGGGTGGCTGAAGACCCCATTCTTACCCTCAAAAACGCGGGCTGTAACGCCATTCGCATTCGTCTTTGGCACAATCCAGCCGACGGACATAGTGGATTTAATGAAGTAAAAACCTTTGCCCAACGCATCAAACAAGCGGGACTGAAAGTTTGGATCACCGTACACTACTCTGATACTTGGGCCGATCCAGGACACCAAACCAAACCCGCTGCTTGGCAGAGTATGGATTTTAACAGCTTGAAAAATGCGGTAATTAGTTATACCACCCAAATTGTCAACGAAATTCAACCCGACATCATTCAAATAGGAAACGAAACCAACGATGGTATGCTTTGGCCTGAAGGTCGCCTTTCGACACAAGAAAATCAATATTTACAACTCGTTAATGCGGCTTGTGGAGCCGTTCGTTCGGCCAATCCTGCTACAAAAATTATGCTTCATTTTGCAGGTTTGACAGGAGCGGATTGGTATTTTGGAAAAGTAGCTCAAGTGGACTATGATTATATCGGACTCTCGTATTACCCCATTTGGCACGGAAAAAGTTTGGTCGATGTGCAAAACAAAATGAATACTTTGGGCAACCAACATAATAAAAAAGTCATGCTGGCAGAAACCTCCTACCCTTTCACCCTTGGCTTTGATGATTTTACCAACAATGTGGTGGGACTAAACAACCAATTAATCCCCGGTTTTGACGCCACTCCCAATGGCCAACGCGGCTTTTTTTCAGCCATTAAAAACATGGTAAATCAATCGCCCGTAGGTATTGGATTTTGCTATTGGGGCGCCGAATGGGTGGCGTTTCGGGGACCCACAGCTACCAATGGATCCAGTTGGGAAAATCAAGCCTTATGGGATTTTGACCAAAATGCTTTGCCTGCGATGAGTGTATTTAATGCCAATTAACCGTTGAAATGAAGAAGCTATTCATATATATCGGGCTATTTCTTTGGGGAACCCTAATGACTTGGGCGCAGGAGCCATTTTTTGCCAAAGGAGCCGATGTGAGTTGGCTACCCCAAATGGAAGCCAGCGGCATTACCTTCAAAGACCCTCAAGGACACCCCAAAGACTGTTTGCTCATTTTGAAAGAATTGGGTATGAATAGCATCCGATTGCGTGTTTTTGTGAATCCCAACAACGACAAAACCAGCGGCCATTGCAGTACTGAAGAAACGGTAGCTATGGCGCTTCGGGCACAAAAGTTAGGCATGCGAATCCTTATCGATTTCCATTACAGCGATTCATGGGCCGATCCTGCCAAACAAAACAAACCCAAAGCATGGGAAAATCTCGCTTTCCCCCAACTTTGCGATGCCGTTTACCAACATACCCATGAGGTGCTTACCGCCTTGAACAAAGCGGGTATCACCCCGGATTGGGTTCAAATTGGCAATGAAATCCCAGGAGGTATGCTTTGGCCCGACGGGAGCACCCAACATTGGAACCAATTGGCTCAGCTTCTCAACAAAGGCTATGATGCTACCAAAGCCGTCAATCCCAGCATTAAAGTCATCGTACATGTCGACGAAGGCAACAATCGTGAGAAGTTTAATGCCTTTTTTGACCAAGCAACTCAACACCAAGTGCGTTACGACATTATCGGACTCTCCTACTACCCTTTTTGGATAAAAAAGGATTACTCAGAGACGATTACTGATTTGGAAACGAATTTGATTACCTTGTCTAAAAAATACAACAAAGACGTTATGATTGTTGAAGTAGGCGGGGAAGTTTCCAAAATTGACAACACCTTTCAATTGCTTCAAGCCACCTTAAATGCGGCACGAAAAGTTCCCAACCACCGCGGCTTGGGCGTCTTTTATTGGGAACCGCAAGGCATTCAAAGTTGGAGTCACTACAGCTTAAACGCTTGGTTGGAAAATGGCCAACCTTCCCCCGCTTTGGACGCTTTTAAAAACTAAACCTATGCAAAAAACGCTACTCTTCCTCGGACTTTTGGGCTGTATTTGCTTTTCAACCCAAGCGCAACGTATAACCAAACTCGATAGCGATTGGCGCTTTCATTTTGGACATGCTGCCCAACCCGAAAAAGATTTCAACTATAGTTTGGCTACCATTTTCTCCAAATCGGGAGGCGCCGCACAAACCGCGATCGACCCGAAATTTGTAGATACAACTTGGACCAAAATCAACATTCCACACGATTGGGCCGTATCCTTGCCTTTTGTGTTCGACCCGAGTTATGAAGTGGAGTCGCACGGCTACAAACCGGTCGGCGGACGGTTCCCAGAAACCAGTATCGGATGGTACCGCAAGCGCTTTAACGTTTCGCCACAAGCCGGACTTGATCGCTATGCATTGCAATTTGATGGCATCTTTAGAAATGCTTCCGTGTGGCTCAATGGGTTCTATGTAGGAACCAACCAAAGTGGCTATGTAGGCATCACCTACGATGTAACCGATTATATTCAAGTGGATAAAGAAAATGTATTGGTCGTTCGTGTAGATGCAACGCAATATGAAGGTTGGTTCTATGAAGGAGCAGGCATCTATCGCCATGTTTGGTTACATCAATTCAATAACCTGCATGTGGCCGATGGGGACTTTTTCGTTCATTCGACAATAGAGGGTAAAAAAGCAACTGTGACCCTGGAGACCACAGTGACCAATAAAAACTTTTCCCCTAGCCATTGTACCGTAGCGACCTATATTACCACTCGGGACGGAAAAATAATAGGAAAGTCAAGCGAGCAGCAACTCAACTTAACGACCAATCAACAAGGCACCGTCAAACAAAAAATTACGCTCAACAATCCGCTTTTTTGGGATATTGACAATCCGTACTTGTACCGTGCCGTAACCGTTGTCAAACAAAAGGGAAAGATTGTCGACCAACACGAAACAAAGTTCGGAATTCGTAGCGTAGCGTTTGAGGGTAAAAAGGGATTTTTCTTAAATGGAAAACCCCTTAAAATTAAAGGCACCAACAACCATCAAGACCACGCTGGAGTGGGCAGTGCATTGCCCGATGATTTGCAGTATTACCGCATTAAACTGCTAAAAGAAATGGGGTCCAATGCCTACCGCGCGAGTCATCATGCCCCCACGCGCGAACTCTTAGAAGCGTGCGACAGTTTGGGCATGTTAGTTGTCGATGAACAGCGATTACTGAATAGCAGTGCTGAATATTTGGATCAATTCACCCGACTTATCAAACGCGACCGCAATCATCCTTCGGTATTTTTATGGTCGATTGGTAACGAAGAAGGATGGATTCAGAAAAATGATTTTGGTAAAAGAATTGCACTTACTTTATTGGCCAAACAACGAGAACTCGATCCTACACGAACAAGTACGTATGCCGCCGATATGGGGAACGAATTTCCGGGGGTCAATGAAGTCATTCCGATACGCGGATTCAATTACCGACAGTATGCCGTAGCCGATTACCACAAAGACCATCCCGAACAACCGCTAGTAGGCACCGAAATGGGGAGTACAGTAACCACCCGCGGTATTTATGAAAAAGACGCTGTTCGAGCGTACGTTCCCGATCAAGATATCACGGCACCGTGGTGGGCAAGTAAAGCTGAAGATTGGTGGCGATTGGCTGCCGAAAACGACTATTGGATGGGTGGTTTTGTTTGGACAGGATTTGACTATCGCGGGGAACCAACACCCTACAAATGGCCCAACATCAATTCGCATTTTGGTATCTTGGACATGTGTGGTTTTCCTAAAAACATTTACTATTACTACAAAAGTTGGTGGACTGATGAAGAGGTAATGCATATCTCTCCCCATTGGAACTGGTCGGATAAAGTGGGCCAACCCATTGAAGTATGGGTAAATACCAATGCCGATGATGTGGAGCTTTTTTTGAATGGTAAAAGTTTGGGTAAAAAAGTCATGCCCCGCAATAGCCATTTAAAATGGTCGGTTCCCTACGAACCGGGAAAACTTGAAGCGGTTGGGTATAAAAAAGGAAAACGCATCACTGCACAAGTAGAAACTACGGGCACACCCAATCGTGTTATCGCCACACCCAACCGTGTGCAATACCAAGCCAACGGCACTGATATTATCGTGGTTAACCTTTCGATTGTCGATGCTGCGGGTCGTGAAGTTCCTGTTGCCGATAACCGCATCCAATTTGAACTCACAGGTGAGGCCAAAATCATCGGTGTAGGCAACGGCGATCCAAGTTCGCACGAACCCGATCAATATGTGAATGGCGCCTGGCAACGCAACGCGTTCAACGGAAAATGCCAAGTAATTATTCAGGCGGGAACTATCGCAGGACCAGTGGTGTTAAAAGCAACGGCCAACGGACTACAAGCGGCAACCCTAACGTTGACCCAAACGAAATAAGCATTCATGAAAAAAAAACTTATACGTCAAACCCGCGATCATTTTCAACACCGCTATCACCAGGCGCCCGAAGCCCTATTTCTGTCGCCGGGCCGCATCAATATCATCGGGGAACATGTTGATTACAATGATGGTTTTGTGTTGCCTGCTGCCATTAACAAGTACGTTTGTTTTGCCGTCCGAAAAACCAATAACGAGACGATTTCATTGGATGCGAAAGATATCAACGAATCCTATTCACTCTCCATTCACGACAATTTGGCCCCTGTTGAACCCATGTGGGTCAATTACCTCTTGGGCGTTTTGGACGAACTCAAGCGTCGGAATAAAAAAATACCAGGATTTCAAATGACATTTAGCAGCACCGTGCCCATGGGATCGGGTCTTTCCTCGTCGGCAGCTGTTGAATGCGGATTGACCTTTGCTTTAAATACGCTGTTTGACCTTGGCCTTTCCCGTCAAGAGATTGCATTGATAGGCCAGCAAGCAGAACATCGTTTTGCGGGTGTAAAATGCGGTATTATGGACCAATTTGCTTCAGTTTTTGGCAAAAAAAATAAGGTCATCAAACTCGACTGTACTACCTTGGATCATACCTACTATGAGGCGCATTTAGGGGACTATAGCTTGTTACTTTTGGACAGTTGTGTCAAACATACACACCTCACATCAGGCTATAATGACCGAAGAAATGAAGTGGAAGTTGGTATAAAAATGATTCAATCGCATTATCCAGAAGTACACACCTTTCGCGATTGTTCGTTGGAAATGATTGAAAATCTCAAAACCGAATTAGGCGATATCATTTACAAACGCTGCCTTTTTGTCGTCAAAGAAATAGCCCGCGTCAGTCAAGCCATCGAGGCATTGCAAGCCAAAGACTTTTCTTTGTTGGGACAAACGATGACCGAAACGCACTGGGGACTCTCCAAAGAGTATGAAGTAAGTTGCCCTGAAATTGATTTTTTGGTCGAAACGATTTTACAGCAAGAAGGTGTTTTAGGAAGCCGAATGATGGGCGGTGGCTTTGGGGGCTGCTCCATAAATCTGGTTTCAAAAGCGCAAGAAAAAACAATTATCGCCACGATGAAATCGGCGTATTTTGAAAAATTTGGTATCCATTTGAACTACTACCCTGTAAAAATTTCAAAAGGAACCACCCAATACAAAAAAGCATGATGGTTTTTGATCGAAACGAACACCCGCACCGTCGCTATAATCCCTTGTTGGGAGAGTGGATTTTAGTTTCCCCACAACGGGCCAAACGTCCGTGGCAAGGGCAACAAGAAACTGTTATTTGCGACACGCTACCTTCTCATGACCCCTCGTGCTATTTGTGCGCAGGAAATACGCGTGCCAACGGAGAAATTAACCCTGAATATTCGGACTGTTTTGTCTTTGACAATGACTTTGCCGCCTTACTGAATCGGGAGGTGCATTATAACGCGCCACCCGATTCTTTTTTTACACTTCAACCGGAGCGCGGCATCAATCGGGTCGTGTGCTTTTCTCCATACCACCATTTGACCTTAGCCGAAATGAATGTAACAGCCATTGAAAAAGTCATTTCGACCTGGCAAAGCGAATACCAGCAATTAGGGCAACTGGATTACATTAACCATATTCAAATTTTTGAAAATAAAGGCGCCGTTATGGGGTGCAGCAATCCTCATCCCCACGGTCAAATCTGGGCGCAATCGTCACTTCCTTCGCAAGTAGCCAAAACACACGAACATTTGACACGCTATTACCATCAAAACGGAACGAATTTACTTAGTGATTACGTTCAAGCAGAAATACAGGCTAAAGAACGTGTGGTCTATAGCAACGCCCATTGTATCGTTGTGGTTCCATTTTGGGCAACTTGGCCGTATGAAACTCTTTTGCTTCCCAAACGAACAATTTCAAATATCCTTGAGTTTACAGCAGAAGAAAAAGCATCATTTGCCGAGGCTATGAAAGTGCTTACGGTAAAATACGACAATCTTTTCCAAACACCCTTCCCTTATTCGGCGGGAATACATCAAGCACCTACCGATGGAATGCCTCACCCTGAATGGCACTTGCACATGCATTTTTACCCGCCATTACTGCGCAGTGCATCGGTTAAAAAATTCATGGTAGGATACGAAATGCTCGGCGAAGCACAACGCGATATCACGCCCGAGCAAAGTGCTGCCCTCCTTCGGGAAACCTCCAACCAACATTATAAACAAACGTAGTATGAAAACATTGGCTACCCAAGATTACATTGTCTTTTTCCTGTATTTTATTCTTATCGTAAGCTACGGAGGCTACATTTATTATAAAAAGAAAAAAAAGGAAGCCGACAGCAAAGACTATTTTTTGGCCGAGGGTTCGCTTACCTGGTGGGCGATTGGCGCTTCATTAATCGCCAGCAATATCAGTGCAGAACAGTTTATCGGCATGAGTGGCAGCGGATTCAAAATGGGATTAGCCATTGCTACCTACGAATGGATGGCCGCATTTACTTTACTTATTGTTGCCGTCTTTTTTATCCCCGTGTATTTGAAAAATAAAATCTATACCATGCCGCAGTACCTGCACCAACGCTACAACGGTCAAGTAGCCATGATCATGTCGGTATTTTGGCTTTTACTGTATGTCTTGGTCAACCTTACCTCCATTTTATACCTTGGCGCCTTGGCAATCAGCAGCATTTCGGGCCTCAACCTAACGTTTTGCATGGTCGGTTTGGCTGTTTTTGCCCTTGTGATTACCCTTGGCGGTATGAAAGTCATTGGCTACACCGATGTGATTCAGGTGTTCTTTTTGATTT
>CANHRI010000026.1 GCA_947463515.1 Flavobacteriaceae bacterium | reverse complement strand
TCCTCAACTGCAAACCCTGTTGGCACGGGAGAATGGTTTGGAGTTAACAGAATTTTTTCTGCAAAAAAAGAAGGCGTTTCAAGTCCAAACCACCCTTGTAGCACCCAAGCCCTAGCCCTGATAGGAGCGGCATCCTCCCGACGCAAGGAGGGAGATACAGCGGATAGCAGGAAAAAGCTTCAAAAAATAACAGTTGTTCGTTTTATTCTGAAAGGCGTTTTGTTAAATTTGCAAACGTTTTCGTAAAGTAACAATCCGACGGTAAATCCGTCAACAACAAACAAACACATGAAACCAGACTTATTTCAAGCTCCCGACTATTATTTGTTGGATGATTTATTGACAGACGAACATAAATTGGTACGTGAGGCGGCTCGTGCTTGGGTGAAACGCGAAGTTTCTCCGATCATTGAGGACTATGCGCAACGTTCTGAATTCCCAACACAAATTATCAAAGGTTTGGGAGAAATTGGTGGTTTTGGCCCTTACATTCCCGAAGAATATGGTGGCGCAGGATTGGATCAAATTTCGTATGGTTTGATCATGCAAGAGATTGAGCGTGGAGACTCTGGGGTACGTTCTACCTCATCGGTACAATCGTCTTTGGTGATGTATCCGATTTGGAAATACGGTAATGAAGAACAGCGCATGAAGTACCTTCCCAAATTGGCGACGGGTGAAATGATGGGTTGTTTTGGATTGACCGAACCCGATTTTGGGTCGAATCCCGGCGGAATGGTAACCAACTTCAAAGATATGGGTGACCATTATTTGTTGAATGGTGCCAAAATGTGGATTTCGAACGCGCCATTTGCTGATATTGCAGTAGTTTGGGCGAAAAATGAAGAAGGTCGTATTCACGGATTGATTGTTGAGCGCGGCATGGAAGGGTTCTCCACTCCCGAAACGCATAACAAATGGTCGTTACGTGCTTCGGCAACGGGTGAGTTAATTTTTGACAATGTGAAAGTTCCTAAAGAAAATTTGTTGCCGAACAAATCTGGATTGGGTGCACCACTTGGCTGCTTGGATTCGGCACGTTATGGAATTGCTTGGGGAGCGATTGGCGCTGCGATGGACTGTTATGATACAGCCTTGCGTTATGCGAAAGAGCGTATTCAGTTTGATAAACCGATTGCAGCCTATCAATTGCAACAGAAAAAGTTGGCCGAAATGATTACAGAAATCACAAAAGCGCAATTATTAACTTGGCGTTTGGGTGTTTTGAGAAACGAAGGAAAAGCGACTACAGCTCAAATTTCGATGGCAAAACGCAACAACGTGGATATGGCAATCAACATTGCGCGTGAGGCCCGTCAAATATTAGGCGGCATGGGGATCACCGGAGAATATTCGATCATGCGTCACAGCATGAACTTAGAATCGGTGATTACCTACGAAGGAACTCATGATATCCACTTATTAATCACAGGTGCTGATATTACGGGAATCCCAGCATTCAAATAAAAACAAAATCCCTATATACAAAAAATGCTTCACATGTAGTGAAGCATTTTTTTTGGTCTTATTATTTATTTGGATACAACGCTTGATCAATTCTGGCGATTAAATCAGCGATATGAAATTTACTTAAACGATCGGTTGTCGTAGCATTGGCCACTTTCAATTGATTTTTCAGTTCTATTAAATGACCGCGTGCAATAGAGGGCAAATCGGTATCGACAATGACAATTCGTCTTCCGTTAAAATTGGCCACGGCATTTTTATCTAATTTGATGGCATCGATCAATTTGGACACAAATGCTTTTTGTAAATTTCTTCGGTACACATCAATGGGGGCATTGGATTTAAGTTCCGAGAAAATTCCGTTTTTCAAATCGCTCATCAATTCGTCTACCGAGTAATTATCTTTTCCTAACGAAGCGGTTTCCATCAAGCGGGCCATTCGATCCAACGACATTAAACTGGAGAGCGTTCCTTCTTGTATTCCACGCATGAGTTCGACTCCTTTATCGGGATAAATTTTTGCTAAGATGTTTTGATCCAACAACCACGTGGGTGTTTTAAACAATTGCTTATTCAAAAAGTCTACCGCTTCATTTTGAATGCTTGACGGCACCGTTTCGTATTCGTTACCTTGCATGTCATAGGTTTTTGGCGTTTCATAAATACCGCCCACATTTTTCGTCACATGGCCCATATAGCGTCTAAACTGACCCACCAAAGCGGTGTACATGTCTTCCAATTCAGAATAATCTTCCCCTTTTTCTTTACTCCATTCGATAAGATTAGGTAAAATAAATTTTAGATTTTTAATCCCATATTCTGATGCTTTCATGGCATTATCGCCTAAATCCTCCGTTTGATAACGCGGGTCAAAAGGACTGCTTTCGGTTCCAAACCAAAGTCGGCGATTTTTATAGGCTTCTTTAGTCATTTCATTGAGTAATGCTTTCTCTTCATCCTCGGATTTCGCATCTGCAAAATAGGAATATCCCCATTTGATGGCCCATTTATCATAATCGCCAATGCGCGGGAATAGATCGGTGACCCCATCGCCGGGTTGCGCCACGTAATTAAATCGGGCATAATCCATAATAGAAGAGGTGTGACCGTTTTTCTTTTGGTATTCGGGATCTCTCAACATTTCAACGGGTGTGGCATTGCTTGCTCCCATATTGTGACGTAATCCTAAGGTATGCCCCACTTCGTGAGCGGCCACAAAACGAATGAGTTCGCCCATTAACTGATCGTCAAATTTTTTATTTCTTGCTTTCGGGTCGACTGCCGCGGTTTGAA
This sequence comes from Flavobacteriaceae bacterium, assembly GCA_947463515.1. Taxonomy (GTDB): domain Bacteria; phylum Bacteroidota; class Bacteroidia; order Flavobacteriales; family Flavobacteriaceae; genus Flavobacterium. The sequence continues at coordinate 32,747 of CANHRI010000026.1, read as the reverse complement.
TGAGATACCAATCGCGCAACAAACTCATAATATTATGGTACCAACCGATATGACTTTCCATAATTTCCCCTGTTCTCGGGTCGTGTACGTTCGGACCGTAGGCATTTTGGATATCGGCAGCAAAGTAGCGTAATACCGAAAATCGGGCGTCTTCCAAACTCATGGTCGGGTCGTTTTCGGGCCAATATTCGCCGCGAATAGCGTTTTTCCACCCTGCGCCTTCAAAGGCTACTTGCCAATCGTTAATCCCTTGCTTAATGAAGGGTTTCCACTTATCAGGAGTTGCCGGATCGATATAATAAACAATAGGCTTAAGGGGTTCGATCAACTCGCCTCGTTTTTGTTTTTGTGCGTCCTCTTCATTTTTAGGTTCTAAGCGCCAGCGTACAGCAAAAATATCCGTGTCGGCTTTATGCGATTCTTCTTCAAAAACACTGTATCGGTTGGCAAAATACCCTACCCGTTTATCAAAAGTACGCTTGCGCATGGGCTTTTCGGGCAATAAAATAAAAGAAGTATTCAATTCCATAGTTACCACCCCAGCATCTAACCCTGCAGGTAAATCAACTCCAATTTTTGGGGCGGGTGTTCTTGAAATTTGAGGCGCTACCGTGGTAAACGTTTTCGTCGTTCTGATTTCGGTATTGATAGGAAAACTTTTTACATATTGAATGAACGATTTATCTTTTTGAAACGCTTGGATGCTTAACAATTGTTTTTTTATCGGATCCAAGGAAAAGGTTTGCACATCGGCTTCAAAAGTGGGTGTCATGTCAATAACACTGGCCACATTTTCTTTGCCTGCTTCGTCTTTTTTATAGGCTAAAATGTCATAAATTCCAATAATAGGATCGGCGCTGGAATTTCTCACCGATTGGGTGATGGGTTTGTCTTCCTCTTTGGCCATGATTACATAGGTGATGGAACGCAAAATGATAGTGTTGTTTAACCCTTTTTCAAAACGAACGACCTGTCGATTTATTTCTTCCCCTCCAAAAATTCCACCTCCAGCAGGCGTTTTAGAATACCTTGTGGTGGTCATAATTTCTTTTCCGATTAGGGTGTTCGGAATTTCAAACAAGTATTTGTCTGCAACTTTATGCACATCAATCAAGCCTTTTTGAGTGATGGCCGTTGAATCGATTACTTTTTTGTAGGGTTTTGGTTCTTTCTTACCCTCGGGTTTCTTGGCTTCTTGCGCGGGTGGAGCCGTATTTTTATCTTTTTTCTGGGCGTTAGTTTCTATACTGAAAAAAAGTAAAAGCAATACAAAAACTTTTAGAGATTGGTTATTCATGTTTGTGAGTTTAGTTGGTTAAAAATACAATTAAGAACGAACAATGCCGTGTTTTAAAACAAAATTAACATCTTATGTTTAGAGAAAATTCTTTATTTACATCCACGCTTTAGAAAGAATCCCAAAAGGGTTGGAATAACCTTTCAAAAAAAAAATCAAACAATAAATAAAATTGATATAAAATACTTCTTGTATTTGAGAAGCATTTTTATTTTTACAAAAAAATACTATGCAAATTTCAGACATAAACGGCGCTCTTCAACCGTTGAAAGACCGATTGCTACAGCATCCGCTTTACGATAAAATTCGAACCCTTGACGATTTACATTGTTTCTTAGAACACCATGTCTATGCGGTTTGGGATTTTATGTCGTTGTTAAAAGCGTTACAACAGCAACTTACCTGTACCACAACGCCATGGTTACCTGTAGGCAATCCAGAAGTACGCTATTTGATTAATGAAATTGTCGTGGCGGAAGAAACAGACCTTGCGATGGATGGAAAACGGCAAAGTCATTTTGAGATGTACTTGGACGCCATGAACCAATGTGGAGCCAATACGCTGGCGGTACAACGCTTTTTGGAGGATATTCAAAAAACACAAAACATATTTGTTTCCATCAAACATGCGGAAGTGCATCCGAATGTACGCGCATTTTTAGACTTTACCTTTCGGGTCATTGAAGAAGGGAAGGCGCATAAAATTGCAGCTGCCTTTACTTTTGGGAGAGAAGATTTGATTCCGACGATGTTTACCGAGATTTTAAAGAACTTCCAGCAAAATTTCCCGCAAACCGATTTATCAAAGCTGATTTATTACTTTGAACGTCATATCGAATTGGATGGCGATGAACACGGTCCGATGGCGATGCAAATGATTACGGAACTGTGTGGAGACAGCGCAACCAAATGGAATGAAGTGCTCGAAGTTTCCCAAAACGCCTTGGAAAAACGCCTTGGTTTATGGGATGCGATTGAAGAGATGGTGACAGAAAAGGCAAGTTGCGTTTAAAATTACAGCTCATGAAACAATGGGTTAGATGGAGTTTCGTAGGCTTACTTCTTATATTGGTGAGCTGTTCTTCCGAGAAAGAGGTGAACACTCCGCCCGATACGCGTGTGCTCAAAATTCTGGCATTGGGCGATAGTTACACCAAAGGCGAATCGGTTTGTAGCACCTGCAATTTCCCGACACAACTTCGCGATAGCATCAATGCCCGTCGCGGCAACGGACTTTCGGAAGTGCAAATCATTGCCCAAACAGGATGGACCACCCCGCAACTCAAAAATGCCATCAATCAAACCAATCCGCCCAATACGTTTGACTTGGTCACCCTTTTGATTGGGGTGAATAATCAATACCAAAACATGCCGTTTAGTTTTTATGAAAATGATTTCCCTGAATTGGTTCAAAAAGCGATTGAAAAAGCAGGAGGCGATCGAAATAAGGTAGTGGTTCTCTCGATTCCCGATTATGCGTTTACCCCATTTGGCAACGGGAATACTTCGATTTCGGCGGCACTGCAAACCTACAACCAGTTTGCTTCCGATTATTGTGCGAGCCAACAAATAAGTTTTGTATACATTACCGATATTACCCAACTCGGGTTGCAGCAACCGGCTTTGGTCGCGCAAGATGGCCTACATCCCTCCACCTTAGCCTATACGCGATTTGTAGAGCGATTGTTGCCTGTAGTTTTACCTAAACTTGGATTGTAACTAAGCATAGGGGGCCAATTCAATAGCCAAACCGTCAATTTCGGGCGTGATGTGAATTTGACAACCCAATCGGCTGTTGTCTTTAACGTTGTAGGCTTCCCACAACATAGCCTCTTCATCGGGATTTTTTTCGGGTAATTCTATTTCGTTCAAGACATAACACTGACAGGAGGCACACATGGCCATCCCGCCGCAAACGCCTATCGTTCCCTCGGGGGCCAATTCATACGCCCGCACCAACTCCAGGAGGTTCATGTTCATGTCTGTAGGAGCTTGCACTTCGTGGGTTACCCCGTCACGATCAATGATTTTTATGGTAATGTCTTGAGGCATTTTATCCTTTTTTCTTCTTTAATTGTTCAATATCTGCTAAGTCTTTATATCGTCCTGAAGCTGTCTTGTTTTTAATTAAATCTTCCAAGTCTACATAAGGAACTTTAAAAGTATTCAAATCATAATAAACACACTTTTGATAACTATCTTCAAAAGTTAACCCATCTACATGAGTTAAAACTTCTATTTTCGATGGTTCAGCTCCAATACCCCAAACATAAAATTTATCATTTAAAAATTCTAAAAAATCAGGATTAAACAGATTTGGCATGTTTTCTTGCGTAGGTTATCGTTTTATCCATTTTATAATTCTCGTCCATTTGAAAAACATGCTTTATAATGTAGTAAGCAGCCTCAAGCCTCTCTGTCGGTGTTTTATCATCATAAAAATTGACATGATTATCGGCTTCTTCAAAAGAAGACTTGGTAACCCTACTTCTATCCATTTTCATGTTTTCCATAGGTTAAATATAGAAATTATTCAATAGATTTCACCACTGCTTTCTCGGCTTCTTTACGCGTACCGTCAAATCCGTCGACACCCGAAACGGTGGTGTATTTCAATACATAACGTTTGCCTGGGTTCAACCGATTGTAGACACTTTGACACATTAAGGTAGCTTCATGGAAACCACACAAAATGAGTTTCAACTTGCCTGGATAGGTATTGACATCGCCAATCGCATAAATTCCCTCAATATTCGTTTGGTAGTCTAAGGCATTGTTGACTTTAATCGCATTTTTCTCAATTTCCAAGCCCCAGTTGGCGATAGCGCCCAATTTAGGAGTTAATCCAAACAACGGGATAAAATAATCGGTTTCGAGAATTTGCTGTGCGCCGTTGCAATCCAGCGTCAAACGCTCTACATGACCCTCGCCTTCGATGGCGGTAATTTCAGCGGGAGTGATTAAGGTAATTTTGCCTAATTTTTTGAGTTCTTGTACTTTTTCCACCGAATCCAAAGCGCCACGGAATTCGTTACGACGGTGAACCAAAGTCACCTCACGCGCTACATTCGACAAGAAGATACTCCAATCCAGTGCAGAGTCGCCACCGCCCGCAATCACGATGCGTTTGTCGCGAAACAATTCGGGATCTTTTACAAAGTATTCCACCCCTTTTTCTTCATAGGCAGCGATGTTGTCGATCAAGGGTTTTCGGGGTTCAAACGTTCCTAAACCGCCTGCAATCGCAACCGCTTTGGCGTGGTGCTTTTTTCCTTTATTGGTTGTCACGATAAACGTTCCATCCTCAAGTTTATCGATGGTTTCGGCCGTTTCTCCCAACGTAAATCCGGGTTGAAACTGTTTGATTTGCTCCATCAAGTTGTTGACCAAATCGCCGGCCATAACCTCGGGAAATCCGGGAATATCAAAAATGGGCTTCTTCGGATAGAGTTCGGCCAACTGCCCGCCCGGTTGGGGTAAGGCATCGATCAAGTGGCATTTCATTTGAAGCAAACCCGCTTCAAACACCGCAAATAATCCGGTGGGGCCCGCGCCTATAATTAGAATATCGGTTGTAATCATCGTGTTTTGGGTTTGAAATACGGCACAAAAATCGCGAACCGTATTTTTCTAATCTATGATAAATGTCGTCGGCAGCAGGGGTTGCGCGAGGGATTGCGGCTTTGTTTGAGCGCGCCGTTAGGACGCGAGTGCCAAAAGCCCGACCCCGAGGATCGACACACTCGATGGGTATTTCCAGTGTTTGCCTCGAGGGACGCGCCCCAACCTACTCTTTAGGAAACGTTTTCTACAGTTTCAATTTGAGGAGCATAGCGTTTGATGGTCGTTTCGACCCCTGCTTTGAGCGTCATTTGATTGACACTACAGCCCGTGCAAGCGCCTTCAAAGCGGACTTTCACGTGTTTGTCATCTTCCACCGAAACCAAGGTAATATCGCCGCCATCGGAATTCAAAAACGGACGAATTTCCTCGAGGGCTTTCTCAATATTTTCAATTAATTGATCCTGACTCATGTTCTCAAAAAGTATAAAATCCCAGTTCGGCAGGCACCGCGCTAGGCATGATGAATTAATTTATTTCTTAACCGCCGAACAGCCTGCCATCGTAGTAATTTTGATCGCTTCGGTAGGTGGCAAATGTTCGTTGCGCTGCACCACTTCGGCAACTACGTTACGCGCAATGGCTTCGTATACTTGTTCCAGCGGAGAGGCCGTTTGCAAGGCAGCTGGTCGACCGAAATCGCCTGCCTCACGGATGCTTTGTACCAACGGCACTTCCCCCAAAAACGGCACCTGAAGGTCTTCGGCCAAATGCTTCGCGCCTTCTTTTCCAAAAATATAGTATTTGTTGTTGGGCAATTCCTCGGGGGTGAAATACGCCATGTTTTCAATGATTCCGAGTACCGGCACATTGATGGCTTCCGATTGGAACATGGCCACTCCTTTGCGCGCATCGGCCAACGCTACGGGTTGCGGCGTACTCACCACCACGGCTCCTGTGACGGGCAACGACTGCATAATCGACAAATGAATGTCGCCTGTACCCGGCGGCAAATCAATCAGCATAAAGTCCAAATCCCCCCACGCCGCATCAAAAATCATTTGATTCAACGCTTTGGCTGCCATCGGGCCACGCCAAATCACCGCTTGACCGGGCGCCGTGAAGAATCCGATGGAAAGCAACTTGATTTCGTAACTCTCAATCGGTTTCATTTTCGACTTGCCATCGATTTCAATCGACAACGGTTTTTCGGTTTCTACGTCAAACATAATGGGCATCGAAGGACCGTAAATATCGGCATCCAAAACACCGACTTTAAAGCCCATTTTGGCCAAGGTTACCGCCAAATTGGCTGTGGTGGTTGACTTCCCAACGCCTCCTTTTCCAGAAGCTACGGCAATAATATTACTGATGCCCGGTATGGGTTGCCCTTTGATTTCATTTTTCTCGGGGACTTCTACTTTGATATTAACTTTCACTTCAGCATCGGGAGAAAACTGCTCGTGAATCAATTTGCGAATATCGTCTTCTGCGCGTTTTTTAATGTGCATGGCAGGCGTTTTCAACACCAAATCGACCACAACTTCGTTACCAAACGTAACCACATTTTTAACAGCGCCGCTCTCTACCATATTTTTTCCTTCACCCGCCACCGTAATGGTTTCAAGCGCTTGAAGAATTGCTTTGCGTTCTAACTTCATTTTTATTAAGACTGATTTTAGATTGCAAAGATACAAGGAAATACAAAGAAACGACCGTTAAAGCTTTCAAAATGTTTTGCGGAAAAAAGAACAAATTTGCGCTTACTTCCTTGTTTTTAGTTGGATGAGAAGGAAGCACCCCCAAGGTTTTTACCACCCTGCTCCTGCCCTTTGTTGCTATCGGCCGGCAGTCGGATAAAGCACCCTCCCGCCGTCAGGATATCCACGACGGTCAGGCCTAGCGAGCACGTTAAGAAATCCTTACAGAAAATCTTTCTTCACAGCAATACCTTTACCTTTTCATAAAGTCAAGCTTACGCTCACACAACACCTATAGTATTACTTTGTGAAAACATTATCCCATGAAAAAGCGTAAAGTAGAATTGGTCGTGATCTCCGACCTGCATTTGGGAACCTATGGCTGCCACGCCAATGAAATCTTGGAATACCTCAATTCCATCAAACCCAAAACCTTAATTTTGAATGGTGACATTATCGATATTTGGCAATTTCGAAAATCGTATTTTCCGCCAGCCCACCAAAAAGTACTTAAAAAAATCATTGGTCTAAGCGCCAAAGGAACCCGTGTGTATTACTTGACGGGAAATCACGACGAACTCCTACGTAAATTTACCGATGTTCATTTGGGCAATTTTTCGTTGCTCAACAAACTAACGCTCACCTTGGACGGGAAAAAAGCATGGCTCTTTCATGGCGATGTGTTTGACGCTTCGATCACCCACGCCAAATGGTTGGCCAAACTCGGCGGTTGGGGTTATGACATCATGATTTTACTCAACCGTATGATCAATTGGGGATTGCAAAAAATGGGGAAAGAACCCTATTCGCTCTCCAAAAAAATCAAAGCCAGTGTGAAATCGGCGGTGAAATTTATCTCCAATTTTGAAACCCTTTGCGCCGAAATTGCCATTGAAAATGAGTACGATTATGTGGTATGCGGTCATATCCATGAGCCCAAAATCGAATCCATTACAACCAAAAAAGGAAAAACGCTATACCTCAACTCGGGCGATTGGATTGAAAACTTAACCGCGCTCGAATACCATAACAAACGCTGGAAAATCTACCACCACAAAACCGACTATCCTTCGCAGATGACTTGGGAAGAGGAAGTTAATTTTGACTACGAAAACCAACTTATCGAGCAGTTTATGGAATTGATTCGGAATTGATTTCGGGATTCCAAAAGTGGGCTTTAAAATTGACAATTTGGTCGTCTTCAACGCGAATCCCTTCTTGCTCCAGCAGCTGTTGCATCAAGTGGCTTCCCGGAAAATGATGCTTGCCCGTAAGTAACCCGCTGCGATTGACTACGCGATGGGCGGGAACATCTTCCAATCCGTGACTGGCATTCATAGCCCATCCTACCATTCGTGCCGAACGCGCGGCGCCCAAAGCTTTGGCGATAGCCCCATACGAAGTAACACGTCCTTCGGGAATTTGACGCACCACGGCATACACCCGTTCAAAAAAAGAAGCAGTTTCAGGAGACGATTTCATATTAGCGCAATAAATTCCACAACGTAAGTAAAGCCACCAATCCAGTTATGGTGCCAATAATACGGTTCATGTAGCGCAGCACCCAATCGGTTTTGGACTTTAAATGACTAATAAACAAGATATAAAGATAGAAAACCAAAAAAGAACCTAGAGTCACGCCCGCTACCAAGCTGAGTTCTTGTGCCAGTGAAAAATCAAAATAACCATACGACGCAAGGGTAACACTGATGACTACATAGTAGGGAATCGGTAAAAGATTTAAGGCGGAGATAAGCATTCCCATAAAAAAACGACTGCGTTTGCTTTTTAACTGAATCCGGTCGCTGCCTGCCAAAGTTGGTTTTTTGGCCCAAAAGAAAAAATACAAGGTAAGGACGCCAAAAACGACCAATCCAATCGTGCGCAAGGTGGCTACCACTTCGTCGTGCTGACTGATGTAGCGTGCAAAAACAACAGAAACATAGGTTTGAACCGCAATAACCAACAAAGCGCCTGAAACAAAAATCAACGCACGCTTGATTCCATCAGTTAAACGAACTTTGGCAACGGTCATATTGATGAGCCCCGGGGGAAGTACCCCAACGATAGCCGCAATCAATCCCGTGAAAAAAGGGATGAATACTGTCATAAAACCGTGGTTAACGGAAAACTACTTGATTTTGAAACGAATATACGTAATCGCTTTGTTGATTTCCAAATATTGTTGCTCGTAAAATGTTTTTATTTCGGTTACTTCTTCGGGAGCGCCTAGGTTGTGGTAAATATTGTGATTGGCATACACTACTTCATGACCCAGTCCATGCAAAAGCCCCAAGGTATACCCATGCATAAATTCACTATCGGTTTTCAAATGCATCAATCCATCGGGCTTCAGGATTTTTTGGTACCGGTTTAAAAAATCGGCATTGGTCATGCGGTGTTTGGTACGCTTGTATTTGATTTGCGGGTCGGGGAAGGTAATCCAAATTTCATCGACCTCATTTTCGGCAAAAATAAAATCAACCAATTCAATTTGGGTTCGTACAAAAGCTACATTATTCAAGCCTTGCTCGGCAGCTGTTTTCGCACCGCGCCAAAATCGGGCGCCCTTGATGTCGATTCCGATGTAGTTAACATTGGGATTGCGTTGAGCCAAGCCTACGGTATACTCTCCTTTGCCACAACCCAATTCGACCACAACCGGATTTTCGTTGTTAAAAAAGGGTCGCCACGAACCGCGATGGGGAAATCGTCCTTCGACAACCTCCTCTCGGGAGGGTTGAATAACATTGGTAAAATTGGCGTTTTCGCTGAATCGTTTTAATTTATTTTTACTGCCCACGTGATTTCTTAATGTTTTGGCAAAATTAAGGAAATCCACCGCATGACAAATTATTTTATTTTTGCTACTGTGGAAACCCGAAAAAATATATTGGTGGCGCCGTTGAATTGGGGATTGGGCCATGCTACGCGTTGCATCCCGATAATTCGCCAGTTACTTGCCGAAGGCTTTCAGCCTATTATTGCGAGTGATGGTGCGGCGTTGGCGTTGTTACAACGTGAATTTCCCGATCTACAGCATTTGGAATTACCCTCGTATCACATTGCCTACGCTAAGAATCCCAAAAACTTTAAGTGGAAATTACTCAAAAACAGTCCCAAGACGATTGCGGCTATTTTTGAAGAAAAGAAATTAGTACGTCACTGGATTGCCCAATATGAATTGGCAGGCATTATTTCGGACAACCGGTTGGGCGTGTATAGCAAAAAAATTCCGTCAGTAATCATCACACACCAACTCACCGTGTTGTCAGGAAAAACGACTTGGATTTCCAGCAGATTACACCGTTTTTTTATTCAAAAATTTCAAGAATGTTGGGTGCCCGATTGGGAGGGTGCGATAAATCTATCCGGAAAATTGGGGCATCCTGAAAAGTTACCTACTACAACACGTTATATTGGTGTGTTGAGCCGTTTAGTTAAAAAAGAGGCCTCTGAGACGATCGATTACCTTATTTTATTGTCGGGCCCAGAACCTCAAAGAAGTTTATTGGAAGAAAAGCTTAAACATGAAATGCAACATGTTGAAGGCCAAATTGTACTTATTCGCGGAGTTGTTGAATCCACAATAACAGAAACGACACAACCGCCCTTTACAATATATAACTACCTTACTTCTGAGCGTTTATCGGAGGTTTTAAATGCAGCCGAAGTGGTCATTTGCCGCTCAGGCTATACTACGATTATGGATTTGGCTAAATTAGGGAAGAAAGCGTTTTTTATTCCCACGCCGGGACAATATGAACAAGAATATTTGGCTAAACGACTTCACAGAGATGGTAAAATTCCGCAATGCAGTCAAAAAGACTTCAAGTGCGAAAAATTAGACACAATTGCTTTTTATAAAGGATTGCCAAAAGTAGGAGATGAAGAACTCCCTAAAGATTTATTCAGCCTTTTCTAGTGTAAATGAGAAAACGGAACCCTTCCCAAGTTTACTTTCAACATATATTTTTTCATTGTGATGTTCAATAATGTGTTTCACAATTGAAAGTCCTAATCCAGACCCCCCTTCATTTCTGGATCCACTTTTATCAACTCTGTAAAACCGTTCAAAAATGCGGGATAGGTTACTAGCATCTATTCCTTCACCATTATCGGTTATTCTAATGATTACTTTGTTTTTTATAAAATCTTCAATGGCAATCTCAGTTGTCCCGTTCTCTTTTCCGTATTTAATGGAATTCATTACGAGATTAATCAAAACCTGTTGTATTTTTTCTTGATCAGCATGAACACGAATAGGCTTGCTATATTTTGAATCAAACATCAGAATAATATTTTTTTTATCAGCTTGCATTTCAAGCATATCAAAAACACTCTGAACGAGCGTGACTACGTTAAAGTTAGTATATTGTAATTTGACTTCGCCCATTTCTAATTTAGAAATCATATCTAAATCTTGAACGATGTATACTAACCGCTCAACACCTTTTTGGGCTCTTTCCAAATATTTTTCTCGTAGCGATTTATCTTTTACACCATCCATTAATGTGTCGATGTAACCTTGAACGGTAAAAAGGGGGGTCTTCAGTTCATGCGACACATTACCCATGAACTCACGTCTATATTCTTCGCGAACCTTTAAGTTTTCTAATTCAATTTTTTTACTAATGGCATACTTTTTAACTTCTCTTTCGAGTGTAGCCATGTCGGTTGTAATAAATTGACTTCTTAAAACCGCTGAATCGAGTAGCGATACGTCATCGTATATTTTCTTAACTCTTTGGTAGATAAATAACTCCGAGCGGTATTGAATTATAAAAACAGAAAAGAAGAAAACGCTGAAGGAGGCTAAAAGAATTAATAACCATGAAAAATCAGCATTAAACAAGAAATATAATACCAGCAAAGAGGTAAAAAATAGGGTGATATACAACGACGTTACAATTGCAAATCGGTAGGTTTTTTTAACTTTTAAACCCATGAATCTCATTCTTAAAAAAGGTAAATTTACAAATTACAATTCAAATTTATACCCTACCCCTTTGATGGTTTTAAAAAGATTCTCACCTATTTTTTCACGTAATTTGCGAATGTGTACATCAATGGTTCGACCGCCCACAATTACTTCGTTGCCCCACACTTTATCTAAAATTTCTTCGCGTTTAAAAACTTTTCCCGGTTTGGAGGCCAAGAGATAAAACAATTCAAATTCTTTTCTAGGCAAAATAATTTCATCTCCTTCACGAATGATCTTGTATTCTTCTCGGTTGATTTCGATTCCACCCACCGTGATGTTTTCACTAGAACCGGTGTCGTCTTTTAGGCGACGGAGTAAGGCTTTGACTTTGCTGATTAACAATTTTGGTTTAATGGGCTTGGCAATATAATCATCGGCCCCAGCATCAAAACCTGCCACTTGCGAATAATCTTCACTGCGCGCCGTCAAGAAGGTAATGATTGTATTGGAAAGCTCAGGGATTTTTCGAATGTTTTCACAGGCTTCCATGCCGTCCATTTCGGGCATCATAACATCCATAATGATAAGGTGTGGACGCTCTTTTTTGGCCGCTACAACCGCATCTTTACCGTTCGTTGCTGTCACAATTTTGTAGCCTTCTTGAGATAGGTTGTACCCCACAATCTCTAGGATATCGGGTTCATCGTCAACCAATAAAATCTTAATGTCTTTTTTCTTCATAACGTAAAGCTATGCAAATTTTGAGGTAAAGATAGTGTTTTACCTATGTTTTGTACGGATGCTAATTTGAGTTAACCATTATTTAATCGATTAACATTAAATTAACATTAAATCAATATTTAAATAACCCGTTCTTAACCCACACTTCACTTTGCGGGTATTCCTTTGCAAAAAAATTTACAAATTATTAAAAATGAAAATATTTAAAATCATCTTATGTCTAATTGGATTGACAACTTTTGCACAAAAAGGGACTATTAATGGGACAATTTTAGACAAAGATGCCAAAAATGCACCACTACCTTTTGCCAATGTAGTCGTTAAAGGCACAACTAACAGTGTGACCACCGATGAAAAGGTAAATACCAATTAAAAGTTGAACCCGGATCCTACACTTTAGTTTTCAGTTTTGTGGGGTATGAAACCATCGAAGAAAACGTTAATATTAAAGCGGGGGAAACCATTACCATCAACAAAACTTTAGGTTCTGGTAGTTACAAATTGGAAGACGTAGTCATCACCACCAGTAGACGAAAAAACACAGAATCGGCAGTACTTCTAGAAACAAAAAAAGCGAAACAAGTTATCAGTGCGATTTCGGCTGAACAAATGAGTAAAGGAACCGATGGAAATGCGGCGCAAGCCATACAACGGGTGCCGGGAGTGACTATCAATGACGGTAAATTTGTCATGGTTCGCGGATTGAGTGAGCGTTACAATAATGTTTTGATTAACGGCGCCTTGGCACCAAGTACAGAGGTAGATCGCAGAACGTTTTCTTTCGACCTATTGCCAGTAAGCACTTTAGAAAAAATGACCATTGGAAAATCGGGAGCGGCTTATTTACCCGGCGATTTTTCGGGAGGTTTGATAAGTGTGACCACTACTGAGAACTTCTCCGATTTTACACAAGTTTCTTCTAGCTTAGGTTTCCGTGGCAACACTACCTTGGAAGATTATTGGCAAACGGAAGGTTCAGCAACCGATATTTTAGGGATGGATGATGGATTCCGTCAATTGCCTAGTGGCTTCCCAACCAACCGTGACGTATTAAACATTAATAGTGAAAGTGTTCGATACGCCAATCAATTACCCAATAACTTCAACCCTCAACGCGGAACTGCTTTTTTCAACACAGGGATTAGCTTCAGTTTGGGACGAAAAATTAAATTAAAAGACGAAAGCAAAAATTTGAGAACGATCAATATGATTTCGTACTCCAATAGTTTTCAAAACTACAATAAGACTGTAAACACATTTATCAACGATTTTACGGGACAAACCAATACACCACAGCAACAACGCGATTTTGACGACCGATATTATTCGAATGAAGTGCGTTTATCGGTGCTTTCCAACTGGTTTTACCGTTACAATGCAAAAAATAAAATCACCTTCAAAAACCTATTCAATCAAATTGGTGAAAACTTTACTACGTTGCGAAGTGGTTTTGACTTTGACCAAAGACCAGGACAGTTGTTAAACAACTACGAATTTGGGTACTCAGGGCGTCGTATTTTGACCTCACAATTCAATGGAGAACACAAAATCAACGACCGAAATACCGTTCAATGGGTGTTGGGTGGAAACTTAATCAAAGACATTTTACCCGATTTACGTCGTTTCAGAACGTTCCGCAATTTAAATAGCACAACGGAGAACTTTACGATGATTGACCCTCCAAGTTCAAATCCTTTTGACACAGGTCGATTCTATTCGGAGTTAAACGAAACTTCAGTAAATGCTGGAGTAGATTATGATTTGAAAATCGAAAATAAGTCAAACAAATCTGAAGCCTCTACGATACTTTTGAAAGCCGGTTTCTTTGGTGATTTTAAATCTCGTGACTTTAGCGCACGTTATTTCTCGTACTTAATTCCGGGTAACGTTGGACAAGAACGTAAAGAGGAATTGATCAATTTACCATTAACCGAAATTTTCAGTCCTGCCAACGTAACAGCCTCCAATGGTTGGGTATTGCGTGAAGGTTCAAACCAAAGTGACTCCTACAAAGCCAATAATTTATTAGGAGCAGGATATGTTTATGGCGAATTTCCAATTCAAAAATTCTTAATTACAGGAGGAGTTCGTGTAGAACACAACCGGTTGGAAGTAGACGGTTTTCAAGGAATTACTCCTTTGTTGGTACAACAGCCCATCACCTCTGTTTTACCTTCTTTCAACGTGAGCTATACCTTAAATGACAAAAACTTAATGCGTATTGCCTACAGCAGAACTGTAAACCGTCCTGAATTCCGTGAAATTGCTCCCTTCTTATTCTACGACTTTCAAGAAGATACTGAAGTAGATGGAAACAGTAGTTTAACCACCGCAACCATAGACAACTTTGATTTGCGTTACGAGTTTTATCCCACCAAAGGAGAAACCGCAAGTTTGGGTGTTTTCTACAAACGATTTGACAACCCGATCGAATTTATTCTTCCTGTAGTGAGTCAGCAACGAAGAATGCGCTACAGTAACTCGGATTCAGCGATGCTTTATGGGGCTGAGTTGGAAGTTAGAAAATCCTTCAAAGAAGTTTTCAAAAACGGATTTTTCTCTGATTTATCCATCAACTTAAATGCTTCCTACATTTTCTCGGAAGTTGACTTAGGAAATCGTGCTTTGGCGCAAGATCGTAAAAGAGCATTACAAGGACAATCCCCTTATGTGATCAATGCGGCGCTTGGGTATGATAACAAAGAAAACGGTTGGAGTGGTAATTTAATTTACAACCGTTTCGGAGATCGTATTTATGCGGTTGGGGGTGAAATTTTCCCAACCATTTACGAAATCGCCCGTAACCAAATGGATTTTACCATTGCTAAAACCTTCAAGAAGACAACTTATAAATTGGGCTTATCCAACATCTTAAACGAGAAGTTTCAGTTTTTCCAAGATTCAAACGTAGACAATAAAATCAACAACAGTGACGACCCTGTGTTTGTGCACCGTACAGGCGTACTCTACACTTTTAATGTAACGTATAAATTTTAACAACATAACTTAATTTAACTTTTATGAAAATCAACAAAATTCTATTAAAAGGTCTTTTACTTGCAGCTGTGACTTTGACAAGTTGTGGTGGTGATGACGACAACAACAATAGCGGCGGAGGAGACTCTGTGGTTATTTTGGAGGGAAATCTTGAGTCCCGTACTTTGACAAAAAACACAAAGTATTTGATCAAAGGTCAAACTTTTGTACGCAGCGGAAATGTATTAACCATTGAGCCTGGAACTATTATCAAAGGTGATAAAGCAACCAAAGGGACTTTAATCATTGATAAAGGGGGACGTATTGAGGCAGTAGGAACAGCCTCTGAGCCTATTGTGATGACTTCTAACTTACCTGCGGGTTCAAGAGACCGTGGTGACTGGGGTGGTTTAATCATTTTAGGAAATGCTCCTGTGAACCAAGTCAACCCAGAAATTGAAGGGATTAATCCAGCTGCAACCTATGGTGGAACTAACCCTGCGGACGATTCAGGAGCGTTAGTTCACGTTCGTGTGGAATATGCGGGTATTGAATTAACACCCAACAATGAAACCAACTCCATCACTTTGGGAGCAGTTGGAACAGGAACACAAATCGAATATTGTCAAGTTTCTTTCGGAGGTGACGACGGTTTTGAGTGGTTTGGTGGAACGGTTAACGGAAAATACTTGATCTCTTTTGCTAACTGGGATGATAGTTTTGACGTAGATTTCGGATATTCAGGTAAAAACCAATTTGGTTTGGAAGTACGTTACCCAAGTTTTGCAGACCAGTCAGGTTCTAACTCTTTTGAGTGTGACAACGGACCAAACGATAACGTGACTACTTTATTGACTACCGGAGTATTCTCTAACTTTACCTGTATCGGACCAAGAGCGACGAATGCACAATCGATCAATGCCAATTTTCAGCATTCTATCGACTTACGTAGAAGAACTGCAGCTACTATTGCCAACTCAGTATTTATCGGATATCCACGTGGATTACGTATGAACCAACAGTCGGTATATGATAATTATGCGGCGGGTACAGGAAAATTAATCAAAAATATTCTTGTGGCTCCTAATACAACGTACTCTGTAGGTACTGGAATGACGGCTACCGTAGCGAACATCCAATCGTGGTTTGAAGCAACCAATACTACCATTACTGCTGCTATCGAAGACCAATTTACCGTTTTAGGTTTGAACTCTAATTTAGCTTTTGGTAGCAATGTAACATCAAACTATGCCGCGAATCCAAACTTTGCCGTAACATCAGGGTTATTGAACTCTGGTGCTGAATTTACAGATGCTACGTTAAACACGTGGTTTACAGCTACAACTTATCGCGGTGCTTTCGGTGCTACCGATTGGACAGACGGTTGGGCTGAGTTTTTACCAAACAGCAAAACATACTAAGATATAAAGTCTATTTTTGTAAAGAGCTTAGCAGTAATGTTAAGCTCTTTCTTATTCCCATATATTATGAAAAAAATTCTTGCTGGGCTGTGTGGTATACTTTTCTTGGGGAGTTGTACAAACACCTCCTATACCATTGACCCGAATGCCCAACTATCAAAAAAGGAACAAGGGCAATTCAAATATGAAATAGTGCGCTATTTTGAAAAATTACCTTCAGAGAAAGTGCATCATGAAGACAAATTTGACACCCTCTATAATAGCTACTACCAACAAAAAGCGAAAGAAGCCAATCTTCTTTTTTATTACAAAGCTCCCGATTCCTCTGAATATTTTGCGATTGCCAAAATAGCACCTAGTCTAACAATTAAAAGAGTAGCGACTATAGGCAAGCTAAAAAAAAATAAAGAAGGTAAGATTACCTATTACGAAGAGGCCGCTCGAACTTGGAAAATGGTCGAACCCGAACTTCACAAAAAAACAGAAGTGCTTTTTATGGACTTTATTCAAGGGGAAGATTTGTCGCCGTATTACACCAAAAATTCGGGGGAGGATTTTTACATTGAATTTCCTGATGACCGCACTTTTTACAATACACAAACTCGTAAATGGGAGACGAATCCAATACAATAATCTTTTTTAACGAAGTTTGGCATTGAATTTGAAATTAAAATTCTATATTTGTGTTAAGGATAACTACGCATGAGCAAAAATTACTTCTATAGTATACTCTTTTTTCTGGTGTTGGGCACCGCTTCTGTAGCAGCTCAAGACACACGAAATACCTTGAAAGAAAACAATTCTATCGAGGGGCTCAGCTTTTATCCTAATCCAGTAACTGGAGGTAAACTCTATATCACTACACGCGCTAATGAAGAAAAGAACATCACCATTTATGATGTTTTAGGTAAAAAAGTCTTCCAAACCGTTTTGTCTTCACGCGAATTAAACTTATCCTCACTTCAACCCGGTGTGTATTTCATCAAAATTGAAGAAGGCGAGGCTTCTGCGACTAGAAAACTTATTGTCAGATAGTTAAACATTTCGATTTTACTATTTTTTAACTTAGGCTGTTTTTAGTTTTGAAAATAGTCCCTATCTTTGTAAGCTTAATTTAATAATTTCAATATGAAAAAAATTTACTTCATGCTCTTTATGCTGACAGGAGTAACTATGATGGCACAAACCATTTATAGTGAAAACATGGGAACTCCATCAGCAACAACCCCTATTGCTACGAACGTATTCCAAAATGCAGCACCCATTGTGTACTCGGGTACCGCTGATGTGCGCGCAACGACTGTTTCTTCAGGTTACACTGGAGCTTCTGGTGGTGGTAATGTATTTTTCACCAATACAGCGGGTAGAGATTTCTTAATTGAAGGAATCAACACCTCCGCTTTTAACACCTCTACGTTACAATTAAGTTTTGGCCAATATAAAAGTACTACAGGTGCTAATAATGAATTAACCGTTGAAGTTAGTACAGACGGCACAACTTTTACACCAGTTACCTATTCACGTCCTACGGGAGCTGGAACGGCAAACTGGGCATTAGTGACCATTACTACAGGTATCCCAAGTGCTACTAACCTACGTATCCGTTTCATACAAACTTCTACAACAGCGCAATTCCGTTTGGATGATGTACGCGTATTTAGTTTTGACCCTACTTGTACGATAGTACCAGGCACACCGACTACGGCTTGTGATGCCACTACATTTTCAATCGATACGTATACAGCTACGATTCCTTTCTCTGGCGGCGGTGGCGGTGCTTACACGGTTACTTCAACCGTTGGAACCGTAGGAGGAGACAATCCTGGAAGCATTGCTGACGGAAATATTACCGTTACAGGTATTCCAGAAGGAACCGGGGCTATCGTTTCTTTAGTTCGTAACAATTGTTCGTACACGGTAACGATTACTGCGCCTGATTGCAAACCCGTAAATGGATTACCACTTTATGACAGCATGAATTATAACGTAGGAAGTTCAATTGGAGCCACACAATTTTGGTCTAATGCCAACACCGGAGATGATGTATTGGCTATTGCTGATAACTTAACCTATGCTGGACTTACTTCCAACGGGAATGCTGCTGGTTTGAACGGTGCTGGTAAAGAGTTGCACAAAAGATTCACTGCCACTACAGTTACTGAAGGGGCGTTGTATGCTTCTTTCATCATGAAAGTAACGGATTTTGCAGCGACTACAGATCCTTCTGAAACCGCTTTTGCTATCATCACTGACGGTAGTGCCACAAACTTTAGAGGTCGTATCTTTATCAAAAGAACGGGGACTACTTACCAATTAGGCCTTACTTCAGGAACGTCAACCACCAACTATACTACAGCTACCTACAACCTTAACGATGTATTGTTTGTAGTGGTAGCGTATGACTTTGTAGGTAATTCATGGAAATTATGGGTTAACCCAACGGTTGCTGGATTTGACGGCACACAAGCTCCTGCCTTAACAGACACCCCTACTGCTGCGATTACTACATTAGGAGGATTCTTATTCCGTCAAGACTCGGATGCATTGACTCCAGTAATCACCGTTGATGAATTACGCGTTTCTGTTACTCCAAACTTATTGAGCGTAAACAACAATGCTATTGAAGGTTTAGCGGTATATCCAAACCCTGTGAAAAACGGTATTTTCTATATCAACACTGCGGTGAATGATAGCAAATCGGTTCGCGTTTTTGACCTTGTTGGAAAAGAAGTAATCACTACAACAACGCAAGATGCAGTTAATGTAAGTGGATTGAACAAAGGAGTATACTTTGTACAAATTACAGAAAATGGCGCTACTGCTGTGAAGAAATTAATCATCGAATAAGCATTCGATACACCATAAACCAAGCCCCGGCAGTTGTCGGGGCTTTTTTATTTCGCTACTTTTGTCCCATGGATCCGTACGATATTTTTAGTATTGCCAACGCAAAGCAATTTGAAAAAATGGCGCTGAAAGTTTTTCGGCACCAATACGAAAATACGATCGTATACCGTGAATTTTGTGACTTATTAGGCGTCGATAAAACAGCCGTTAAATCGTTGGAAGCCATCCCATTTTTACCGATTCAGTTTTTCAAAAGTCGCACCATCGTTTCCAATTTCCACCCCCCCGAAATAACCTTTACAAGCAGCGGCACGACTGGAATACAAACCAGTAAACATGTTGTGACTGACATCCAATTGTATATACAAAGTTTTCGATCGGCATTTGCCACCTTTTACGGAAATATAGAAGACTATGCAATACTTGCCCTGCTACCCTCCTATTTAGAGCGCGAAGGATCGTCACTCATTTATATGGTGGCCGATTTGATTGAAGGATCGCAAAACGAACATAGTGGCTTCTATTTGCATAATTACGACGAACTCATTCAAAAACTAAAAGCGTTGGATGCCTCAGGACAAAACACGCTATTAATTGGTGTGACCTATGCCTTGCTGGATCTAATTGAAAAAGAAACATTCCAACTCAAAAACACCATCATTATGGAAACCGGCGGCATGAAAGGGCGCCGAAAGGAAATGATTCGTGAAGAACTTCACCAACTATTACGCGCTGGTTTTGGGGTACCGACGATCCATTCCGAATATGGGATGACCGAACTTTTATCACAGGCCTATTCGTTTGGGGAAGGCATCTTTGAATGTCCCCCTTGGATGCATGTACTTATGCGAGACCCCGAAGATCCTTTACGTTATGTTGCCGATGGAAAAAATGGCGGCATCAATGTCATCGACTTGGCCAATTACAATTCCTGCTCCTTTATCGCTACGCAAGATTTAGGCAAAAAATATCCCAACAATGCTTTTGAAGTGTTGGGCCGTTTTGACAATGCTGATATTCGCGGGTGTAATTTAATGGTAATTTAACATTATTTCCTTTATATTATCTAATTGTTAAATTACTTCTACTTCAAACTTATAGAACAAATTAACTCCTTAATTATGTAGTTTTGTAGTATATAAATAAATTATAGTTTGTATTATTAATTCAACATTAATTTAATCTCCTATTTGATGGAGTTGTAAATTACAATTTATGAAAAATCCTATTTTCTTTTTGCTATTCCTTATCATTGCTTCTGCTTGCACCTCAAAAAAAGACATTATTTATTTCAACAACCTAAATACAGAAACTACCGATAAAACACAGCTTATAAAATCTACTATCACAAAAAACGATATCTTAAGTATTGTGATTACTTCTTCATCGGCTGAAATTGTTAAAGCATATAACATGGAAGTCACTCAAGGCCCTAATGGTTATTTAGTGAGTAGTGAAGGTTTTGTTACTCTTCCTGTGTTAGGAAAAATTAATGCTAACGGCATAAGCTGTATGGAATTGGAACAAATTATAGCCAATTTACTGATTTCAGGAGGGCATTTGTATAATCCTGTTGTCAATGTTCGGGTAATAAATTCAAAATTTACGGTTTTAGGAGAAGTCAACAAACCGGGCACTTATAACTATCAGGAAGAGAATATTTCCTTGCTCCAAGCTTTGGGATATGCGGGTGACTTAACAATTAACGGCGTTAGAAATAACATCTATTTGATTCGTGAAGAAGGTAACGTATTGAACTATACTAAAATTGATTTAACATCAAAAGATTGGTTTTCTAGTCCATATTATTATTTAAAACCCAACGATGTTATTTATGTTTTACCCAATGACGCCAAGGTAAAATCGGGTGGATATGTAAAAAGTTTAGGGAATTTGTTGACCATAACCTCTGTAAGTATCTCAACAATTCTTGCCATAATCTTATTGACCAAATAAAATGGAAGGAAACGAAATTCAGTTTAAGTTTAAAGAAGAAGCATTCAAATACCTAATCTTTTGGAAATGGATAGTCCTTTCTTGTGTCGCCTCCTTTTTAGTTGCTTATCTATATCTTCGCTATGTAAGTGATATCTATGCTACACAAGCAAAAATTCAAATTCTAGATCAAACTAATAATACGTTTAAACTCCCAAGCAACTCCTTCAATATTTTTGGTGATAATGATAAAGATCTGGAAAATGAAATTGAACTAATAAAATCGACGCGAATTTTAAACAAAGTCATTGATAGCCTTGAATTACACACTGAAGTATATACTAAAGGAAAAATCAAATCCATAGAATTATGGGATACCGCTCCTTTTAAGATTATTTGGGGAATTCCGTCTCAAGAACTATACAATAAAAGTGTACTCTTTAACATTACACTTAAAGAAAATGGATATTTACTAGATGATAAGCCTACGCTTTATCCTTACAACAAAACGAATTTAACACAAGAAATTCCCTTTGTTGTTTTACCTAAAAATGAAAGTAAAAAACAAAAGTTGGGTGAGTATCAAATTCGATTAAAACCTAAAAATACGCTGTTACAAGAATTATCCAATAATTTAACCATCACAAAACAAGGAACCCAGAGTAATATCCTCAAACTGGTTTTAAAAGGAGGGAATACCGCAAAAATAAATGACGTTTTGGGGGCTCTTATTTCAATTTTTGACAATGATGGTGTTAAAGATAGACAACTAGTTTTTGAAAAAACGATTGAATTTGTGGATGATCGTTTTCAATATCTTTTTACCGAACTCGACTCTATTGAAAAACAAAAAGCAGCTTACAAAAAATCTCAGAAAATATCTTTTATTGAAGCCGACGCTGGGGTAATAATGCAAAAAAGTTACGACTCAGAAAATAATATTGAAAGAATAGAAACGCAACTTGTGTTAGCTGACATTATGCTAAACACCATTAATACAAGCAAAGAGTTGGACTTAGTCCCCGTCAACATTGGCATTACAAATGATGAAATAAATGGTTTAAGTAATAAGCTCAATGAAGTTATTCTGAATCGCAACAAGTATATGAGTGATGGAGGCGGAAAAACAAATCCAATTGTTGCTTCACTCACGCAACAAGTAAATGCAGTTAAAGGGAATCTTAAATCTACCATCATTAGTTATAAAAATACGTTAGCATACCAAAAGAGAGAGTTGTCAAAAATACAGGGGCTGAGTGCCAAAAATTACAACCGTATTCCCGACAATGAAAAATCATTACGCTCGATTGAAAGACAACAAAATATCAAAGAAACTTTATACATCTTATTGCTCCAAAAAAGGGAAGAGGCTGCCGTTAATCTTGCGATTACAAATCCTACAATTAAACTCATTGAATACCCTAACTTTACTAGTAGTCCTATATATCCAGATCGGGCGTTAATTTATGGAATTGCCTTTGTAATTGGCCTATTGATTCCGCTCATATTAATTTATATATACTTTGTTTCGAATGATAAAATTCAAACAAAATCTGATTTGGAGCAACATCTTAAATTGCCTGTAATTTCTGAAATTCCTTTTGTTGATGCGAATGAAAATAAATTGATTCGCGTATTAGACCGCTCCATACTCTCTGAATCGTTTCGTATTCTTCGAACGAATCTATCCTTTTTACTATCCTCGCAAAAGAAACGAAATCAAGTTATATTTGTAACCTCCTCTATCAAAGGAGAGGGAAAAACATTTGTTTCCATAAACCTTGCTATTACATTATCGTCGACCAACAAAAAAGTGATTTTATTGGGAGCTGACCTCAGAAATCCACAACTTCACAGTATGTTAAACTACGAGAGAAAAGGATTAAAAGGAATTTCAAATTTTATTTTTGATGATAAACTAACCGTTGAAGATGTACTCGTCCGTGGAAAAGAAATGCTATCAAAACACGAGTTTGATGTTATTTTTTCGGGCACAATACCCCCTAATCCAGCGGAGTTATTGGCCAATGATCGTTTTAGTGCCTTGTTAGATATTTTAAAGGAAACCTATGACTATATCGTCATTGACACAGCGCCTACCCTTTTAGTAACGGATACAACCGTTATTTCAGGATTAGCTGATGCTATACTTTTTGTCACCCGTGCTAATTTTACAGAAAAGAAATTGTTTAAACATATTCTTGATTTTCAAAAAATCAATCCTAAAATTAGTTTTGGACTCATTATCAATAACGTGGGGCAAAATAAAATTTATGCAAGTAATTACAGTTATGGATACAATTACGGCTATGGTTATGGTTATGAAAAAAATTATTCCCGTAAATTAACATTGAAATACCGTATAGCCCGTTGGTTTCGTAAAAAATAATATCTGCCGAAAATAAAGGACTCTTTTATGCCTATTCATTTCTATTATATCAATGAAAATTTGATATATGGGTGCTATTTGATTCTTAACAATCTTTATGATTATTCTTGCTTAATTTGACTTTGGGGTGTTGTACTAAAATAAAAGTGCCAATAAAAAATAAATAGCATAGCCGGTAGAAACATATTTCGCATTCGCAACATTATCCCCAAGTTCCCAAGCGTTTGCGAAAAAGCTATAGTTCCAATAATCAAAAAGTACACCATGAAACGAATTACAAAAGGAGCCGATTTAAAGCTTTTGAAGTAGGCAAACTTAAAGCCAATCAAAAATAAAAATAATAATAAAAGATTTTCAAGCGCGGCTAAAAGCGTGGGTATACTGTTGATATCAAATGGTAATGGACGAAACAAAAACGTAAATACTTTAAAAACAAAAGGATAACTACTAATATCAATAGCAGTTGAATTATTTACACTACCCAACTTTGATGCCTTCGTTTCAGCGAAATTATTGAAACTGCCAATGGTAGCCTCCTCCAAACGAGCAAATTCCATTACATTGGGGAGTAAATACAACAAAAGTCCCACCATTATCCCCGAAAGAAAAACTTTTTTATACAAAGCCGTACTTTGTGCAAATAAAATACTCATCGCCAAAGCCACGAGAATAAATAAAGTGATGTGGGGTCTAACTAAATAAGAAAGAAACAAAGCAAAAAGGAAAAAAATCCACTTTCTCTTCAAGTCTGTTATAGCGAGTGATCCAATTCCAATGGCGAAAAACAGTAGCGTATCTTTGCCCACAGCGCAACTCCAGAAATGAAGGTTGGGCAAGAAAAAAAGGAATGGAAATAATGAAAACGAATTGATTTTGGGGTTTTCAGGTATCAATAGAATACTCAATCTGTAGAAATAACTAATTCCTAAAAACCCAATAAAGGTGTAAATCATAGTTCCCGTAAAATAACTTAATCCTAATAAATTGGCGGGAATGTAATTTAAAGCGTAAATAAATAAAGTTCCTTTTTGCTCGGTGAGACAATAAACAAAGGTTTCAAAACTTAGAATTGAGGATTGATTCCAAAAGCCTATAGAGTCGCCAAAAACAAAAAAATAGTAGTACAAACCAAAAAGTAAATGATAGAAATAGAGGTAGACTAAATTGATAAAATTAGTCTTACTCAAACTTTTTTGAACTTTATAGAAGTAAAAATAACTCGCTACAGCAAGTAGTATCAAAAAAAGTATATTCATTTATACCCACTTTTTAATCTGGTTTGTGACGCTATTCTCAAAAATTTGGTTGTATATCCAAGCCATCAAATGTACGACGAATAGGATTAGCAACAACACTAAAAAAACTAAAGTCAAAGAGTGAATCTCAGGGAATAAACGGACAATAAATATCTGTACAGGATTATGAATCAAATAAATAGAATAAGAAATCGTACCCGAAAACAGAAATATCCGATGCGGTGACCACTTACTATTAATATATTTTAAAATCAACATTGCACTCATAAGGGCAACAAGAAAATTGGTTAAAAACCGAACCGGATACCAATGATTCCAAAGAAAATAAACAACCAAAGAAAAAATCAATACAAGCAAAACAAGATAAATTTCTTTAGCAATCGATTT
Source organism: Flavobacteriaceae bacterium (assembly GCA_947463515.1). Taxonomy (GTDB): domain Bacteria; phylum Bacteroidota; class Bacteroidia; order Flavobacteriales; family Flavobacteriaceae; genus Flavobacterium. The sequence continues at coordinate 7,313 of CANHRI010000026.1, read as the reverse complement.
CCCTTGAAGATAGAACTTGGCCGTGCCATAACCGACAAGAAATTCAATATTATAGGGTGAAAAAAGAAAACTAAAGAAAGTATTCTTGGTACTTTCATAAAACGCAATATACACAACACCAATTCCAATGAGCCAAAGAGTACAAAGAATTTTCCAATACTTCTCGCCAATATACATTATGCTAAATAAAAGGTAAAAAAGCATTTCATGACTTAATGTCCATGCCACCGATAAAGAAGGCTTTCCGGAAGGAAATAACGTCAAAGATGTCCACAAACTTAGATCCCTTGAACCGTTGGAAAATTGTGGATAATAGGTATAGAAGAAGTAAAGTGCTAAACTAATTGGTAAAAAAGGAATATATACACGAATAAATCGAGCAATTATAAAACGATGCCAAGGCATTGGATTTTGTTTTTTTTGCGAAAATGCATAGGTTAAAATAAACCCTGATAAAACGAAAAAAAAGTCGACACCATACTTACCCAAATGACATAAAAAAAGTAAAAAATTAGAACGAATAGGATGATAATACAACATGGCGTTTAAAGCGTGATGAACAACAACCATTGAAGCTGCTATTCCTCTAAAGCTTTGTAAAACATGAAGTTTATCACTGACCATGAGTTACTGAAATTTAACGTAATGAATAGGGACATTTTTGTGCAAAGTAACAATTTCAAAAAGAGTTCTAAAGTTGATTTCTTTAGAATAGTTTTGCTCTACTATAGATCGCCCTTTGGCTCCAAGTTCAATCCTTAACTTTTGATTGAGAATTAAAACTTCTAAGTAGTTTAACCAATCCGTTTCTGTTTCGGCCAAAAATCCATTCATCCCTTCATATACTACTTCGTTATTTTTACCCACAGGTGAAGCAATAACAGGTAATCCTGCGCCCATATATTGAATTAATTTATAGGCACATTTTCCTTTTTCCCAAGGAGTTTCAAATAATGGCATCACGCCAATATCCATTCGATTTAACTGAGTCACTTCTGATTCTTCAGACCAATCATAGCAATAAATGGACTGCAAATTACTTGGCATATCATCCCATTTTGACCCTACAATATGCCACTCAAGATGAGCATATTTCCGATTGAGTTTTACAATGACATTTTCCAGCGATTTGAAATACTTGAAGGTTGTGGGGCTTCCCATCCAACCAATAACAACTTTAGATTTTTCATCCGAAAAACTAGGCTTTGTATAGCGATCTAGGTCAATAACTGTAGGTAATGTTATCACATTTTTTGCACCACTTTGGAGCGCGTATTGTTTAAGATAGTCATTTCCCACCATGACCAAACTGCTATTTCTCATCACCGTTGCTATTTTATTTTTAAGCAAAAATCGCACTAATTTGCTGGGATGTAAATCGTAATTATGAAAAATAGCATCGTCATAATCGACAACATAATTTATACCAAAAAAACGGATTAGCCTTTCAAAAACCGGAGGTAAATAGGGAAACAATTCTTTTTCAATAACTACTTTATCGTACTGAAAGAGTTTGAATAACAACAAAAAACGTCGGATGTAATAAAACAGCAATTTAGGAATGGCAACTCGCTTTTTAAAATATAGCGAATTTAAATACGCATCATCAAAAAAAGGAGCATAGCTTGCTTCTATATTGCAATCCGTAAACAAATCTTCAAACTGATAACTACGCAATCTACTACTCGCTCCTAAGCGCGAATATTTAGTTAGATAAATTATGTTCATACCAGTTTATCTAAGGTTTTTATATACTGTTTTGCACTTTTTTCTATTGAAAAATTTTTCTCTGCAAAATCTCTAATCTTCTTCTTTTCAAATGTTTCCGATTTCTCTACAAAATCAGCAACCAAAATCATCGACTTCCGTGAAAAATGATTGAATATAAAGCACCCTGGAGCGTCTTTCAGTAGGTCCTCTGTATCGCCAATACCTTTGGAGGTGATGGTTGGCAATCCCATTAACAAATACTCCGCTAACTTTATTGGAAAAACTCCACGCATACTATACCGTGGAATACGTAAGGAAAAAGCAATATCTGCTGCCGAAAGATAAGCGGGCACATCTTGGTAATTTATTTGTTTTGCAATTATTATCCTTTTCAATTCCTGTGGAATTCGTTCTTGAATAAAATTTACATTAGGGGTTAACACCAAAAAATATCCAGACTTTGTTTTATCATAATATTGGCGAAAAATTTCGATCATTTCCTCCACACAATATTGGGGTCCAAGCGAGCCACAATAGACAAAAACTTTATCTTTTGATGAAACACCTAACTCTTCGCGTATCTTTTTTCTTGCCTCTTTATTGGGTTTAAAAAAATCAACATCTCTACCATTGATTACTCTTGAAAACTTCTCCAGCGATTTTCCACCTATGGTCTCTGCATGAATATTAATCGACTTTTTTGATCGTGTGATCACCAAATCGGAATGGCTTAAAATTTTATCCTCTTGTTTCTTTAAAAAACGATAATGACGGCTGTTCATTTTTAAACCTCCAAAATCGATCCGTTCCTCTAAAGGCAAACCATCTGCATCAAAAACCAATTTAAATCCACTAATTCGTAGCTTATTTACCAAAAAAGCAGGCATTACACTTCGTGGCATAACTATATCAATAGCGCTATTAATGATATAGGATTCGACAAATTTTCGCCCTTTAAATAAGGAATAAACGCTTCCTATTAAGTTGGTTGGTTTTTTATAAACAGGTAAATGTTGGTAGAAAATCTGATACGCTGAAGCCGTCTCCTTAATCTTGCTTATCTTATAGGGATCGCTCCATGAAAATTGAATAACGTGAAATTGATAATCGCTTTTAGCTTGAATAGCATGAAATATAGGCAAAAACAAGCCTTCCATGTAATTGGTCTCCGCACCATCCCAACTTATAAATAATATTTTTTTCATTCTAATTATTGTAATTTACTAGAGAAACTAGGAACAACTGTGAACTTTGATTTGAGTTTTAAAAACCTTTTTTCTAAAAATTGATACGAAATAAAAGATACTGCGATTAACACTGCAATTGTGGTTCCATAAATCAAAGCATAGCGAAGATAAATAGACCCAAAATCAAAATCTTTAAGCCCCAAAGCGACGAGATAAATCACCAAAGGGTTGTAAACATATAAGCCAAAGGAAATTTTACCTAAAAAATCCAACCAAGGCTGTTCCAAATTTATCAACGGACGTGGGTTGACCACTTGATTAAAAATTATTCCAAGTGTTATTAGGGCTACAATTTCATGATCAATGATCGAAGCGATATGAAATTGATTCAACGACAAAAACAATAAAAACAACCAGCAACTCAAATCTACTATGGGTTTCGTAAAAAATGTAAGGATTGAATGATATTGATACTTAACCCAATAGGCCCCCAACGCACCAATGACTAAACACCCAAATCGAGTATAATGGAAAAAGGTAAGCCATCCTTCAGGAGCTTGTGTTACTTTTAAAATAAGCTTAAGTACAATAAAAATAAGGGGGAAAACACAGGCAAAAATCAAAATGCTTTTAAGCTTTTTAACAAGCAGTGGCCAAAAGAGATAAAACTGTTCTTCAACACCTAACGACCAATAATGACCAATCATATAGGTCAAATTATGACTCCCCGGCACAGTATTTATCGTTTCTTTGAATGAGTTTCTAAAGTTTGGAACCATAAAAACAAAAAAGAGAACAGCCCATTGTAATGTACTTGGGTCATTAAATAAGATAACAAGTATCAAATAAAAAAAGTAAAGCGGCCAAATGCGCAAAACTCTTCTCCAGTAAAATTTTTTAAGTGCAATGGTACCGGTTTTCTCTTTTTCCTCTAATAATAAATACGTGATTAAAAATCCGCTTAAGGTAAAAAAAATGGTGACCCCAAAATTGGCTATATCTAATAAAGGCAAATTGGGCACTCCAAAATAATGAAGTCGATTATTTATGTGACTAAACACGACAGCTAAAGCTGCAATTGTTCGTATTCCATTTAATCCTGAAAAATAAATTGCCTTACCCATGGATTAAATTATAAAATTGTAATGTTTTCCATTTACTAAGACGGCAAAAGTAGGGTCGATGTAAATTGGTTTTACCTGAAAATCTTGGGATAGCTTCGCTACCAATTTTTTCTCACCTTCGCGATTGGCATTATCAATAAAGACCGTCGCTTCAGAAGAAATAGTGTCTGCAATAAATTGAGCATTCCCTAACCGACTGTTTAATTTGTGCTTTTCCCATGCGGCAGGACCATCAACAAGGATAATATCAAAATGTATTGACGGATCTAGTTGAGATCGAAGTGTTTCAAAATCATATAGAGAAGCTTGAGAAAGTGATGTAGAAGGATGTGTGGGAAGATGAAAAAGAGTAACATATTGCGTAAGTCCTTCTTTATCGATGATGTGTTGAATGTACTCAATCCAACCTTTATCTTCCTCTATAGAATAAATATGCGCTTTTAATCCGTTTTTTTTAATTAATCGGGCTACAAGTATGGTGGATAAACCAGTGCCAAATTCCAGATAATTTTTTCTTTGATTTACCACTAAATCGTTGCAAATACATGCTAATGCGCGAAACTTTAGGCTAGATGTAGTAAAAGGTAGAAAGTTTTCTCCTTGATGCACCAATTCATGTAACAGAAAAGAAGGCACTTCCTCATTTCTGAAATTAAATAATTTACCTAGTACTTTATAAAAGAGAAAATTCATTTTTTTCTCAAAAATAAAATGAAATTAGTAGGTAAATTCTCGGTATTAAAATAATAATAATTTATTAACTCAAAGTTTCCATTAAGCTTAAATACAATCGCTCAACAGACTGACTATAAGCAGTTTCGGTATAATTCGCCATCGCTTTTTGAAACCCTTTTTCACCCATTTCTTTCCTTGTAATAGCATTGGCTTGTAAGGTAATGATTTGGCTTGCTATAGTTTCAAGGGAATAGTTTTTAATTAGTATTCCGGTATGATTATCATCAACTAAATACGGAATTCCGCCAACATTCGTGGCAACAACAGGTAATTTATGAAGCATTGCTTCTGCTAAAACCAAACCAAATGACTCAGTCGACGACAACAATAGAAATAAATCCATAATCTCATAATAGGGCTGAACATCATTTTGATAATCGGTAAAAATCACCTCATTAACTAGATTTAAATCTTGAACTAAAGCTTCATACCCTTTTTTCTCTCGACCTCCGCCCACTAACAACAACTTTACAGGTATACCCTGAGCTTTCAAAAGAGCAGTTACACGAATACAATCAGAGAATCGTTTTACAGAATCATCGTGCATTCGCCCCACACTTCCGATGACAAAATCTTCCGAAGTCAGGTTTAACTGATGCCTTAAATGTAACTTTTGCTCATTTGATAAAAAAGTTGGCATCGCTACACCATTATTAATCAACATACATTTACGTTGTGGTAGCTTAAGCTGCTGCGTAAGGTACCCGAACGTGGCAGGAGATACGGCTACGATACGATGGGATAAAAAGGCAAATAACTGCATTAACAGATTGGCTTTTTTACTGCGATTTGAAGGTGCAGAAGTCTCTTCAATAATTCGATAAGGTACCCTACAAATAAATCCATTAATTGCAGCGAGCGTTACCCCTTCAAAAACTGCTCCATGAATAATATCGGGCTGAAACTGCTGTATGATACGTTGCACTTTTTTGTGAATTTTAAAATCCAACGGCGACTTTAGTACGCCTACTTCGATGACTTCAACACCATATTTCAAAAACTCCTCTTTAAATGTACCGTAGGCTTGTGTGCAAACCACCAATTGTGTATACTTTTGAGGGTCCAAATTTTTACAAAGCAACAAGCGTCTTCGTTCAACGCCTCCGGAACCAATGGTCTCAACAATATGAAGGATTCGAATCATTGCCATTGGGTGTAAAGATTTTGTAACTGCTTTACGTACTCCTCTACTGAAAAACGATTCAAAACGGATGTTCTTCCTCGCTCACCCATACGCTCTTGTACATCAACAGGTAAATCGAAGAAAAAATTAATTTTATGAATTAACTCCGTTTTATCTGTTGGATTAAACAACCAACCATTTTCATTATCTTCAATAAACTCGGGAATTCCTCCTACTCGTGTACACAAACACGGAACCCCTTGCTGCATGGCCTCGAGTACAGCAATACCAAAGCCCTCCGACAAAGAAGGAAGAACAAATAAACTAGCTTCGGCTAAATAGTGTTCAGGATTTGAAACAAAGCCCGTAATGGTCACGCGATTTTGAATTTTTAACAAAGCTATTAACTGCTCTAAATTATGCCGTTCTCTACCCTCACCCACTAAAACTAAATGAATAGTGGGGTCTTTCAACTGGGGTAATACTTCAATTAAAAGCTTTTGATTTTTCACCGATTCCAACCGACCTACACACACCAATTTTTTTCTAGTATTTGAAGATTTTAGCAGTGGTTTTTCGTCAACAGGATTATACAGGACAGTACCTTTAGCATAAGGAATTTCTTGAATTTGTACCAAGTACTCGTGAACGGCTTTTGATACACAAATTACTGTTTTTGTAAACCGGTAAATAACGCGCATCAACCATTGTGTTTTTCGAGAATGTTTGGGTATACCTATTTCTTCGGCTATAATTATTGGAACTCCTGCGAGCTTGGCTGCCAGTACTCCATAAAAGTTAGCCTCAACAGCTGCGGTATGAACTACATCGGGCTTTTCTTTCTTTATCCATTTATACAGCTCCCATAAGGTTTTCAAATGAATTAAATGAAAATTTAAATTTAAAACTTTCACCGAAAATCCTCTACGGATTAACTCATTTGAAGTATAACCACCCGTTCCAATGGCTGCAAAAATATAGTCGTGCTGTAACCATTCCTTATGCAGTGTAAAGGACAAATACTTGCGTTCTTGCCCCCCAAAATCTAAAAGTGTTGTCAATCTAATGATCTTCATTTCTGACCCTTTTAATTTGCTTTTGAACTTGCCCAAAAATAAATTGAACAAACTTGGTTTCTAATTGATAAAACACCCACATGTAAATAAACAATCCAATACTAACTTTTAAAATGAATGCATAAAAAAGCTTTACTTCTAGGAAAAGTCCCAAGACACAAACCCCTACAACCATAGCAAGGGTAGCTGCAATAACCGACTTCAACGTGGTAAATACTCTTGAAATTTTCAAGTTCAACAAACCTATGGCGGTGGTATACACTGGATAAAAAAGTAAAATATTGGCCAGTAGATAACTCCAAGCTACGCCCTTGATTCCAAACTGAACACCCACAATAAAACTAACTATAAGAACAAC
>CANHRI010000025.1 GCA_947463515.1 Flavobacteriaceae bacterium | reverse complement strand
TATCATACATGCCGCCACCTTGTTTGGTCGCAAAAATGTCAGCAAATTGGTTGGATTTAGAAAGGTCATTTGCTCTTTTCGCCAACTCTAACGCTTTATAAATGTCTTTATGCATACCTAGTCCGAAAAAGTAACAAGCTGCTCGATTTGAAATTGCTTTATGGCTGTTTAAGTCAATGGCTCGTTGGTTGTAGTCAAGTGCTTTTGTCATGTCTTGTGGCACTGCTCCAAAACCTTTCAAGTAAATGTCACTGAGTTTATTTAATGCCCAAACTTTATGACTTTCATCTTTGCTGTCTGATAGTTTTTCAAGCCCAATTAAAATTTCAGATGTCTTCTCTGTTTTTTGGTCATCAATCAAGTCGTCTAATTGAGAACGTAACTCGTAGTCGTCACCAAAATAGTTTTCTGAATATTTGTTGTTTGGAGTATTAGAATTAAAGTTTTCGGACTTAACCAATTTATCATTATCGTCAAGTTTATAGCAATAGTTGTCTGACCAAAAATAGTCCACAGGTCCGTTTTGTAATATGTCTTGAATGTTTTGCCCGAACAGCTTTAACTCTGCTATTTCGTGCATCATAACTAAAATCAGGTCACCAAACTCGCCAGGTAAAACAACTAAATAGTCACCAATTCCATTTGTCGCAAATACAAGTCCGTCTAAACCCCACTCGTCTTTGAAATTTTCAGAACTTGTTATGATAAAATTATCATTAGTATCTTTGGGTTTGTCTGTTACAGACCAAAATAACCACTCTTCTTCTCCAAACTTTACTTCTGCTTTGTCAAGTCGGGATATAAAGTCAAAGAGTTGGTCAGGAAATGTTAGTCCCAACCTCTCTTGTGCTTGTTCCAATTTTGTTTTGATGTGTCTTTTCATAATAGCCGATAACGGTTTGCAGATTGGCGATGGGCGGGCTTTTCAGCACAAAAGTTAGTTCGGAGAACTGAACTTTCTGCTACCACAAAACTGTCAAACGGAGACGAAACCCCGCCTATTGCCAATGTGCTGTTATGCCCAGTTTTTCTTTCTTCCATCATATTTGTTGTCGCAATATTTGGTTTAGATCGTCTGCTTTATTAAGTGTCATTAGGTGTCCACCGTTTTTAATTGTCAAATTACATTTTACAAAACTCAAAGGTAAAATTTTGTCGCTTGTACCGTGAATATGAAATATGTTTTTGGTCTGCGTTTGGTTTGTCCACCGTGCAACTTTGTCAATTGCCCACTTTAAAAAAGTCGGGTCGGTGTCAATAAGAATTTGTTTTAAAAGCTGTTTGTCAAATGTTGAGCTTGTCCCGAAAAACCAGTTTGTAATAAAGTTTGAACTTTTTAAAAGTCGTGTTGGCAAAAGTTTTTGAAGTCCAAGTTGTCCAGCGAAACGGTAGTAAAATGGAATTTCCTTTTTTGTCTTGGCAGAGGCAATTAAAATTACTTTTTCGGTGTCAATTTGTTTAGCAACTTCAACTGCTATAAGTCCACCAAATGAAAGTCCGATTAGAGTTGGATTTGTTGTCGTGATTTGGTCAAGAAGTCGTGTTGCGTAATTTTCAATTGTTTCTTTGTCTTGCGGAACAATCCATTTTATAAAAGTTGGCGAGAAGCCAGAAAAGTCAAGGCGTTGAAAAACTCTTTCGTCTGCTCCAAGTCCACTAAATATATAAAGTTCTTTTTTCAACTTGCTTTCGTTCGTTTTACAAATTTGTGATAGATTAAAATTATAATAGAAGCAATACCCCAATAGTAAAATGAAAATCCTAATAAATATACAAAATACCACAAAAACCACCCCCCAATATATTCAAGTCTTAATCCATACTTTTCAATGAAAATGTAATCATCATAAATCATATAAATCCAAAATACAACTGAAAATATTATTGCCAGATACTTAAATGTTTTCAATGTTTTTTTGAAAGAAGTTTTCATTGTTGTCAAATTTTCGTCTGTTTTCGTGTCGTCCTAAAATTGGGCATAACGTTTCGCAGATTGTCGATGGGCGGGCTTTTCAGCACAAAATTTAGTTCGGAGAACTGAACTTTCGGCTACCACAAAACTGTCAAGCGGAGACGGAACTCCGCCTATTGCCAATGTGCTGTTATGCCTTCGTGCTTTCATTCTCGATGTTTACTTTTAAGTCAATTAGTCGTTGTTTTACGTTGGTCTGCAAATTGTTTTTTATAAATTTTGTCAAAATGTTAAATGGAAATCTAAGCGAAAACGAATATAGAAAAATAACTTCTGTCTTGTCGTTTGGGATATCCTTAAATGTCCAAGAACCTAAAAATGACTTAAACATAAATGGTCCTTTCGTCATTTTAATTGCGGTTACTTTTGGTCTGTTATATGTAACGTATTCTGTCACCATTCCTATTCCATTTTTCGCAACACAATAAGCTCTTACTCCCTTGTCAGCAATTGTTGCACCGTCAATTAGGTCAGCTTTCTTTAAAAATGTGTCCCATTTTAAACGATTATTGTAGTTCTGTGTGAAGTCAAAAACTTTTTCAGACTTTTCGTTAATTAAGATTTGCTCTGTAAATTTTATTGCTTCCATTTACTCAGAGTTTTTTTTAATTGATGTCAATAAGTATCTCTGAAACGCCTTTAATATAAGTATTACTGGAATGTTGAATAAAAAATACAGTCGTTTATCTATGCTGTATGTCGTTGTTAGTTTTAGTGTTGTTGTTTGTCCTGTTGTTGTCAAATAGTAAGCTCCTGTCGGGATTTGAAATACACCTTCTGATAGTTCAAAAAAGTATAAAACTTTAAACCCTTTTTCTGGATTGAATGAAAATGAATATTCTTTCAAAGGTTTCCAAACCAAAATTTCCTGAATAAATCTTTTTCCAGTGTCAAAATATGCAATTCTTTTTCCGCCTTGTCCTTCTGAAATAATTTCTGCTTTCAGTGGTTTTGGTATGTCAAGAAGTTTAAATATTGTTGGGTCTGAAAACTGTTCAATTTTTACGTTTGTAATATTGTCCCATATAATTTCTGGTCGTCCAATTATGTCAATTGTCGAGCCAAGTGTTTTAATTATATGTTTGTTTTTTGTCGTCAATTTTCGTTTTTGTTACGGTCTGTCATAGCATGAGGCATAACGTTTTCGGGCTTGGCGAAGGTGGCGATTTTCACCACAAATGTTGATGCGGAGAACCAAAGTTTGATTAACCACAAATGTTTCTGCGGAGCACTGAACCGTCACTTTTGCCAAACCCGTGTTATGCCTACGTGCCTTTAATTTTTCATTATTTTGCTGAAGTATCTTTTGGAGTTTCTTTCATCGATTAAAATAAAGTAAACACCATTTTGCAATTCACTTATGTCCACATTATAATCCTTTCCAATTTTTGATGTCTTGAATACGAATTTCTGACCAAGTGTATTGTAAAGGTTAATTTCCTCAAGATTTAATGATAAATCGCTCATACTAATAATCATTTTATCTTGGGTAGGATTAGGATAAATTTGGATTTCAGAGTTATTTGTAATTTCATCAATTGCCAAAGGAGAACAATTAATTGCTGTTCCTATTTGTTCATTAAAATTACCATTTGAAACAAACCAATTATACCAAGTTCCTCCAGTTCCAGATTGCCAAGTGCTTAAGTTAAATGTCTTGCTACCAGTGCTATCGCCTTTTATTTGGTATGACTTTACCGCTAATCCACCCAAATTCCATGTCAATGGATTTCCTGTAGAGCAATTTTCGGGTATCTGAGTGGTAAGTTCACAATTCGATTGAATAAAATATGCATTGTCATCATATGTTGGATGTCCACCAAAAACGCGAGCAATTCCGTTTGTGTCTATACAAACTGCAGTATATTCATCACAAGCTATTGCATTTGCATAAACCCCATAATCAGTTTTAATTCTAGCAAGAAATGATATTAGCCTTCCCTTTCTGTCGGGGTTATCAAAATGAGTATCAGTAATGGTATTGTTTAAAAAATTATTATTAATAAAAGCGGCCGAATCAACATTTACAAGGCTATTGTAGGGATTTGAAAGAGCTGTGGCAGATGTTACCGTGCCGTATTGTGCAGAAAAATAATATTTTCCTTGTATGGCCATACCAGCACTTGTCCCTCCAATTACAATATTCTTTTGCTGAATAGCTTGGTTAATAGCACTGTCTATGGGTGAATTTCTCCAGTAACTTATGTAAGACCATTGGTCTCCACCTGCAAACCAAATAGCTTCAGCTTGTTGGATTTTTTGAATTATGTAAGTTTCGTTACTTGCCATTGCATTGTGGCAAACTATTGATTCAACAGAATTTACAGGTATTCCTAATCCTGTGTAGAAGTATGAATTGTAGCCATTAGACCCAGTTGTTCTCAATACCAATACATCACCTCCGTTTGCTCTTTGAAGAAACCACTTAATTGCATTATCATCTTCTGTAGCACCACCCATAAGACATACTCCTCCCAATGGATTCGTAATGATGTCAGTACTGTTGCCTGTAAAATATGATGTATAGTTTTGTCCGAAACAAAAAAAGGGGATTATTGTCAAGATTAAAAGTAGTATTCTGTTCATAGTTTTGTTTTTTTGAATGATGTCCTATTGCATGAGGCATAACGTTCCGCCGCTTGGCGAGGTTGCGAACTTCGTAACCGTTTATTTTCTACTAAAGATAAAATTTCTTGCGGAACGGAAACGTGAATTTACCACAAAATTCGCAATCTTGCCAAACGGCTGTTAGGCAATCGGTTATTTATAATATTCTATTATTCTTTCAATAATTAATTTAGGCGCATCATTTTCAAATTGAATGCTTTCTGTCCAATTTTTATTTGCATCAAGTTTTCTATAAATGTATTTGTTTTTCGTTTGACTTTTATTGAAAGCATTATTAGTAATATTTATTGCTTCAATGATTTGATTGTTTTCATCATATTTACAAGTTGATTTTAAAGATACTTCTCCATAAGAATCGTAAATAATGTTTTCAGTTTCGTTTCCATTCTCATCATATTTACGTTTTGTTGAAGAACTTAAAGTTCCATCGCCATCATATTCTTTTGTTTCAATTAATTTTCCATCTTTAAAGGTATTTTTCTGTTTATAGTCAAGTTTACCATTAGTGTCGTATGAATTTCTTTCTATTTCATTACCTTCCTCATCACAAACAATTTTCACTTTTTGAACTAAACCTTTTTTATAGTAATTATTAGATTCTACAATAAATCCTTTGTCATTGTATTTATAAAAAATTTTAGTGTCTGAATCATACCAATTTTCTTCTATTTTCTGATTATTTTCATTGTACTTAAATTTTGCTGGCCAAAAACCAACTAAAGATTCAGTTTCATAACCTTTTTCATTAAATGTTGTAAGTCTATTTTCCTTATTAAATATTTTATCAACGAGTTTTTCTCCTTTTACAATTTCTCCAAATTTTTCAACTGCGCGATATGAATTTTCGGTTATAGATTTAACTCTTCCATTGAGATTCTGTTTTTCTAAATCATTTTTTACCTCACTTGAATTGTTACATGATAAAAATAAAATAGATGTTGTGATTAAGGAATAGATTGTTAATTTCATACTTTTCGATTTTATATTTTGTCGTTTTTTGTGGCAGTTCTGTTAACTGTTGCCTAACTCGTTTATACCCCCGAAAAAATCAGACTTAAACAAACCATTTGGGTGTATAGGTCTGATTTCAAAGGGTTGTATAAAAATAGTACTTTTTTATAAATCATCAAACGGACTTTTGATATTTTGGATGCTTTTTGTACTTACATGAGTGTAAATCTCCGTGGTTTTACTGCTGTTATGACCCAAAATCTCTTGGATGTAACGCAAATCCGTACCATTCTCAAGCAAATGAGTCGCAAAACTATGCCGCAACCAATGCAGCGTAACCGGTTTTTCTATCTTCGTTTTGGCCAACGCCTGCTTCAAAACACTCTGTAAACTCTTCTCCGAATACGGTTCTCCCGGCCGCTGCCCCTCAAACAAATACACCTTCGGACGGTAATACCGATAGTACTCCCGCAACATCGGCAACAAACGCCCACTCAAAGGAACAATCCGATCCTTTTTTCCCTTGCCCGATGCGATAAAAATAAGGCTCCGCTCCGAATCAATATGAACCGGCTTCAATTTCAACAGTTCCCCACACCGCAAGCCCCCCGAATAGATCAAACTCAACATCGCACGATGCTTCAAATTTGTCGGCGCTTCAACCAATTCCTTCACCTCCGCCATACTCAATACATTCGGGAGCTTCTTCGCCCGCTTGGGCCGATGAATTTTTTCGATTTCCAATTTCATGTCACGCTCTACTTGATAAAAGAGCTTGATCGCATTCACCAGCTGATTTTGATACGAAGCCGACAATTGCTGCGCCAAAATGTAGTTGTTGTTGAATTCAATTACATCGTCATGGGTCAAATCCAACACCGATTTTTCCTTGAAGTAGATGAAAAAAACTTTTAACGCATCATGGTACGTCGCCACCGTATTATCACTGTAGCGCTTCGATTGCAAATACCGACGAAACCGCTCCAAATACACTTGGGCCTGAGGACTCGGTAACCGAACTTCAGGCGGTACGACATTGAAAATAAAACGATTCTCAAAGGTGTCAGGCACGTGCCAGCAAACATTGGACTGACTCCAACGCGCATCGGCAAACGTTTTAATCTCTTGAATTAACGATTGATTTTTTTCGAAAAATACACCAATAAGTGAAACTCCCTTGTAGACAATTAATTTGGCATTCCATTTCATAATATTTAGGCTTATAGATAGATTACAAATATAGAGGGTTTAGGGTTCTGTTTAACGGTTGTTGATAAAAGTTTTTGAGGTACGAAATGCTCCTAAAACACTGCTTATGAGTGTTATAAGTAAGCTGATGTGATGGCAAAAGACAGCGCCATAATCAAAAACTTTACGTACCTTAGTTCCCCGATTTTTGAGCTCATTTCATACCCGTAAAGGGCTCCATTCAAATCAATATCAATCAATTCTATATGTTTAATCTTCATACGCATCGCTATACCAATTCGCCGCTTGGGGTCGAACTCGTGAATGAGTATCCTTGGGCTTTTGAGGGAAAATCACCCGTGTATTCCATCGGAATTCATCCCTGGTATATTGATGAAAAAAAATGGCCCGAACATTTGGATATTGTAGCACACCACCTAACACAAAAGGGCTGTTGGGCCATAGGCGAATGCGGTTTGGACAAACGAATTGAAGTCCCCTTTGAACTACAATGCGACGTTTTTAAAGCCCATCTTTTGTTGGCAGAACAACATCAAAAGCCGGTCGTACTTCACCTGGTTGGAGCATTTCAGGAATTATTTTCGATAAAAAAACAATTGAAAATTTCGGTTCCACTAATTGTACATGGATTTTCCAAGAATGCCCAATTGGCACAGGAACTCGTTCGTCATGGATTGTACCTTTCGTTTGGGAAATACTTGTTGCGCAATCCCGATCTTCGCGAGGCCTTTCTATCGGTCCCCGAAGACCGTATCTTTTTGGAGACCGATACTCTTGAAGAATCGATCGCCGCGGTGTATGCCCAGGCCGCTCACTATCGTAACCTTGAAGTCAGCGAACTGGAACGGCAAATCGAACAAAATGTAGCCCACGTGTTTGGCGTGAAGTAGTGGCATGATCATTATTCGCCAAGAAGTTAACGACGCGCTTCTTTCTTCTCCTACCAATTCCTTATTTTTGCAGTCCATTCATAACTCATAACTCATAATTCATAATTCGATAATCATGGCTGTTTGGCAAGAACGTGCAGAACTATTATTTAAAACGGAAGGTTTAGAAAAATTGCGTAAGGCAAATGTATTGGTCGTTGGTTTGGGAGGAGTAGGTTCGTTTGCCGCCGAATTTTTAGCGCGTGCAGGTGTCGGAAAAATGACTATTGTCGATGGTGATGTGGTAGATATCACCAACATTAACAGGCAATTACCCGCCTTGCATTCCACAGTAGGTTTACCTAAAGTTGAACTTATGGCAGCGCGTTTGTTGGACATCAACCCAGAATTAGAACTGACTTCTTTAAAAGAGTTTTTATCGCCAGAACGGGCATTTGAGTTGGTTTCGCCCGAGTTTGATTATGTCCTAGATTGTATCGATAGTGTGACACCCAAGTTGAATTTATTATTAGCCGCCAAGCGAAAAGGGGTGAAAGTAATTAGCAACATGGGCGCAGGTGGAAAATATTTAGCATCCAAAGTTAAAGTCACCGATATCAGCAAAACCGATTACTGTCCGTTGGCCAAACACGTGCGGAAACGCCTCAAAAAAGAGGGGATTTCGGGGGGCATCAAAGTGGTCTATTCCAGCGAACGTCCTGATTATGATAGTGTAAAACACACCGACGGAAGCAATTTCAAAAAGTCGTTTTATGGAACGAATTCATGGATGCCTTGTTTATTCGGACTCCATGCAGCGGAAACTGTAGTACGTTATTTGTTGAAAAAATAATGACACAACAACCCAAGATTCAAGTTCCACTCACAACCGCCGATCAACTGTTCGAAGGGTTGGCCCTACTCATTTTGCTGGGCTCCTGGATGTACGCTTTTGTCATGTATCCGAAGTTGCCCGAAACGATCGCCATCCATTTTGATGGACAAGGGAATCCAGATGGTTATGGTGGAAAAATGTTTTTTTTGGGCGAAACAGTTGCGGGTACAGCACTCTATGCCTTGCTTACCTTTTTGGGCCGTCATCCCGAATGGTTCAATTATCCCGTTGCAATTACTTCCGACAATGCTCCACGTCTTTACCGATGGGCTTTGCAAATGATGCGCAGTTTGAAAGTGGTTCTGGTCGGAATTTTTGCCGTCATCCAATGGCAAACCGTTCAAGTGGCCATCCGTCCTGATTTTTCGGGAACCTCCTATGTGATTGGAGGCATTTTGGTTGCGCTTTTCGGGACCATTTTTTATTATTTAATCCAACTCTTCAAATACAGCTAATGCTAAAAACCGTCATTTTTGATATGGATGGGGTGATCGTTGATACCGAACCCGTGCATCATTATGCGTATCACCAACTTTTTGACCAATTAGGGATTACCGTTACGCCCGAAATGTATGCGTCATTTACAGGAAATTCGACCAAGAATATTTTTCAAAAACTAAAAACGCAATTCGAGCTACCACAAAGCGTTGAAGACTTAGTGCAAGCCAAACGCGATTTGTTCAACGCAGCTTTTGACCACAAAGAAGATTTGACACTACTCGATGGGGTAGAACGCTTGATTAAAGAACTTAAAGCCAACGGTATTCAGCTTATTTTAGCATCGTCCTCGGCCAAAGTCACTATTCATCGGGTTTTCAATCGATTTGATTTGTTCCCCTATTTCATACACATTGTTTCGGGCGAAGATTTTCCGCTGTCCAAACCCCATCCGGCGATATTTCTAGAGGCGGTACGGTTGTCGCAACACCAAGCCCATGAATGTATTGTGATAGAAGATAGTACCAACGGAATTGCGGCGGCCAAAGGGGCAGAAGTTTTTTGCATTGGTTACGACAGCTTTCATTCCAAAAATCAAGACTACAGTCGTGCCGATTGGGTGGTCAAACATTTTGACGAACTCACTTTTGCAGCGATGGCGGCTCGTATTTAATCGCGATCAGGAAAGGTGTGTTTGGCTAAAACCCGGCTGCTGTCTTTGCGAACTTCGTGTTTTTTCCGCAGTCCCCACCAAAAATCGGTAGCTGCTTTTTGCGCTTCTTCCAAGGGAACGATCGGAAAAGGATAATCGTAACCCGGTTCAAAGTGATACAGCATTTGTTCGATAGGGGTTAGTTTCCAAGGCTCATGAATAAAAGGCGCTGGAATATTGCGCAATTCAGGCACCCATTTACGAATAAACGTTCCCTCAGCATCATGCTCGATCGAATTTTTGGTTGGATTGTAAATGCGAATCATGTTTACACCCGTAACACCGGCTTGCATTTGAATCTGTGGATAATGAATACCCGGTTCAAAATCCAAAAACTGCTGCGCGAGATGGGGACTGCAATTTTGCCAAGGTTGCATCAAATGATGGGTGTAAAACGAAACCACCAACGCCCGCATTCGAAAGTTAAGGTAGCCCGTAGTATTCAAACAACGCATGCAAGCATCGACCAAAGGCACTCCTGTTTGTCCCGTGCACCAAGCTTCGTGATAGGTTGCATTTACGGGGAGTTGAATGTGCATATAGCCTTTGTTGACAGGATGAAATTCCATCGAACATTCCATTTCAAACTTTTGGATAAAATGGGCTTGCCATCGCAAACGAGAGGCGAAATTATCGATTTGACGTTTGAATTTTCCTTTTTGACGGGTGTTCCATGTCCATTGATAAATTTCTCGTATGGATAAGTTCCCCCAAGCAATATACGGCGATAAACGACTGCACCCCTTGCGTCCCAATTCGGGTTTGGAGATGTGGCGGCTGTAATTTTCAACCCGTTCCTGTAAAAAGGATTGCAGGTAACGTAATCCCATACGGCGGCCTCCTTTTTGAAAAGGGGTATCGGTTGGGGTTTCTAATGTTGGAATCTTAAAATGAATTTCTAGCTTTTCAATTTCAGCGTATTTTACAAACGATCGACCGTTGGCGGTAAAGGGAAAGCAAGGTTTTTCCATAAAACCATACAAGTCTTCTTTCCACTTTTGACGGTTGCGTAAACCCCGAATGACGCCATTGGTAACGTATTCAAACCAAGGAATTCCATTGGCGCGCAGCAATTCAGCTACGGCAAGATCGCGGTGAAAAGTATGTTGAATGCCCGTTTCTTGATGCGAATAAACGCCGGTAATGCAACATCGATCAATCAGCTTTTGAAAAACACTCGTAGCTTCTTCTTCAACCACCAAAATTTGCGTGTGGTAGGGCAGAAGCTCCTGTTGCAAGTCCTGTAAACTTTGTCGGATAAAATCAAAATGACGGGAGCTGTAATGGTAATCCTGCAGAAGGGAGGGTTCAAAATTATACAGCAAAAGCACCTTTTCCTTGCTTTCTAAGGCACGAAATAAAGCTTCGTGGTCCTGCAAGCGTAAGTCGCGTTTAAGCCATACAAGTTTCATGAGGTATTATTTTGGGTTATCCTACGGCTGATTTATAAACCCGTAAACAGCGATCACGAGCTTCTTTATGGTCGATAATGGGTTTGGGATACTCAGGAGTATCTACTTCGGGAACCCAATGGCGAATGTATTTCCAATCTTTATCAAATTTTTTTTGCTGCTCCGTGGGATTGAAAATACGAAAATACGGAGCGGCATCTACACCACTTCCTGCGGCCCATTGCCAATTTCCAACATTACTGGCTTGCTCGTAATCGAGGAGTTTTAAGGCAAAATAACTTTCACCCCAGCGCCAATCGATAAGGAGATGTTTGCACAAAAAGCTTGCCGTAATCATGCGTACGCGGTTGTGCATATGGCCCGTAGCATTGAGTTCGCGCATCCCAGCATCGACGATAGGGTAGCCCGTTTGTCCTTGACACCATTTTTCAAACCAATCGGTATTGTTGTCCCAATCAATCTCGTCGTATTTCGACTTAAAGCTTTGATGAACGGTGTGCGGAAAATGCCATAGAATTTGCATAAAAAATTCGCGCCAAATAAGTTCATTCCAAAAGGTTTCGTTTTTCTCGGCAATCGCTTTGGCAATCATTTGTCGAATGGAAACAGCACCAAACCGTAAATAGATGCCCAAAAATGAGGTCTTATTCAGTGCCGGAAAGTTTCGAGTGGCTTCATAATTTTGAATCAAAGAAGCCGAAATATCATACGGGCGAACTGTTATCTTAGAAGATTTAAATCCAATGTCTTCCAAAGACAAAAATGGATAATCATGGGCGGCCACTTGATTTAGCATTGTCTCCGAAGGATAATGTGCCAAGGTAATGGTTTTGAAACGTTCTTTCCAACGTCGGCTGTATGGCGTATACACTACGTAAGGCGTTCCATCGTCTTTCACCACTTCACTTTTTTCAAAAATTACTTGATCTTTGGAAGTTTTAAAAGCAATATTGTGTGCCTGAAACAGTTGGTGCAACGTCTTGTCTCGTTTGCGTGCATAGGGTTCGTAATCGTGGTTGGTGTAAACGGTATCTATGGTGTGTTTTTGTGCAATTGCTGTGAAAATGGCTTCCGGTGTTCCATGAAAAACTGCCAAAGATTTACCTACTTTTTGTAAGGCGCTTTGAATTTGTTCCAAACATTGGTGGATAAAACTCACCCGCGCATCATGGGGAGGAAGCTGCGAAAGAATTGAGGTGTCAAAAATAAAAATGGGCAATACGGGTTGACCGCTGTTCAACGCATGAAACAGCCCAACATTGTCAAACACCCGAAGGTCTCTTCGAAACCAAAAAATCGATACCTTATCCATTGACCAAAAGCGTAGACATTCCACCATCAACGGCAAATACTTGTCCTGTAATCCAATTGCTTTGATCGCTCAACAAAAAGGCAGTCATTTGAGCAATATCTTGGGGCGTTCCCACTTTTTTCATCGGGTTGCGTAAGGCCGCTTTTTCTTTTTTCTCCTCCGAATTCAAAAATTTGTCCGCCAAAGGGGTGTCCGTTAATGAAGGGGCAATCACATTCATACGAACTTTCGGAGCATATTCGGCGGCAAAGGCTTTAGCAAAACCTTCAATGGCACCTTTGGCGGCAGCAACTGAAGTATGGAATGGCATTCCCATTGTTGCAGCTACCGAACTGAAGGCAATAACACTCGATTGCGGCGCTGCAGTGAGTTGGGGTAATACCGTTTGCATCACTTTGACCAATCCTAAAAAGTTGATTTGTAAATCGGACTCAAATGCTTCGGGTTTTAATCCTCTAAACGGACGTAAGTTGATGCTCCCTGGCAAGTAAACCAATCCGTGAAGTTCGGCAGGTAACGCACTTGTATCCAACGTGTCTTGTGTAGCATCAAATGGGATGTGGGTCAACTTTAAATCGCCCAAGTCTTCAGCACTTCGGGAGGCTACATAAAGGTTCGTCTCAAATTGCAATTGTTGGGCTAAAGCACGTCCAATTCCTTTGGAACCGCCAATGAGTAATACATTTTTCATGATTATTCTGATTTATATTCACCAAATAATTCGACAAGTTTTTTAGTACGGTAAGCAAAAATTTGCTCCAACCGCGGACGAACCAAAACGGGATGCATAAGTTCTCCCAAAATGCCCATAGGTAATTTGTAATCTACGATATCCTCCATTTCAACACCCCCCGGAATCTCCTTAAAAAAATGTTTATGATGCCACAGCGCATAGGGTCCGAAACGTTGTTCATCCACAAAATATTCTTTGTCGATTACGTGTGTAATTTCGGTGACCCATTTCATAGGAATCCCTAATAGGGGGGTCACAATATATTGAATTACCTGTCCTGGATACATTTTTCGATCCGCTCCCGAAAGGGTCTTGAAACCCATATCGTCGGGTGTAATGGTGTTCAAGTTCATTGGATCGGAAAAGAAATCCCATGCTTGGTCCAAGGTAATGGGCAATTTTTGTTTGGACTTCAAAGTATATATCTTCATACGTTGTTATTTTGGGTAAAGATATACTTTGTTTAATGAATAGAAAAATAAGTTAAACAAAAATTATATTCATTTAAGTTTAAATTAACAGTTTGCCTATCGTGATTTAGTAATTTTGACGATACTAAAAAACAGAACAAATGAAAAAACTAATCTATGCTGTCGCCTTTATGTTGGCCACCTATGCCATTGAAGCGCAAGTTAAAACACCACAACCGAGTCCGAAGACCACCGTGCAACAAGTAGTCGGTTTAACCGATGTGACTTTAGACTATTCTCGTCCTAGTGCCAAAGGACGCACCATTTTTGGAGATTTGGTTCCTTTTGGGAAATTATGGAGAACGGGAGCCAACTTAAATTCGATGATTACCTTCTCTGATGACGTTACCATCGATGGTAAAGTATTGACCAAAGGAAAATATGCTTTATTTACCGTGCCCAAAGCGGATACTTGGGAGGTTATATTTTATAAAACCACCGACAACTGGGGAACTCCCGAGGAATTTAAAGAATCGGATGTCGCTTTACGTGCTAATGCCAAACCAATATTGACCGACCGTCGCGTAGAGACGTTTACATTAAGTATTGGAAATATCGGCAACGATTCGGCGGAGTTGGAAATCGCTTGGGAAAAAACCTTTGTCGCTGTAAAGTTTGAAGTACCTTCAAAAAAGGCAGCAATGGCGAGTATCGCTAAAGTATTGGCAGGTCCAACGGCAGGCGATTATTTCTCAGCAGCACAATATTATTACCAAGCCAACATTGACCACAACAAGGCGTTGGAGTTTATCAACAAAGCCATCGGAATGGTAAAACCAGGGGAAGATGCACCGTTCTGGCATTTACGTTTAAAATCCTTGATTCAAGCGAAATTAGGCGATAAAAAAGGCGCTATCGAAACGGCTAAGTTGTCGTTGGTGGGTGCCCAAAAAGAGAAAAACGACGATTATGTCAAAATGAATAACGATTCCATTAAAGAGTGGAGTAAATAAGTAGAAGGCCCCGATAAGGGGCTTTTTTTTTGAAGTATCTTTGCGGTATGACGCCCAAACCACGAAAAAACCGAAAAATTGAAGAACGATACAATGTCATCACCCATGGGATAGGCACTGTTTTGTCGTGTGTAGCGTTCCTTATGTTGCTTCAAAAAAGTATGCACTACACCGATTGGGTGACGCCCATCGCCGCAATGATATTTGGGGGAAGTTTATTACTGTTATATACAGCTTCAACCATTTACCATGCGGTTTGGCGTTTGCGTCATAAAAAATGGGGGCAGCGCCTGGATCATTTGAGTATTTATGTTCTCATTGCAGGTACGTATACGCCTGTGGTTTTGGTGGGACTTCAAGGCGTGTGGGGTTGGACGTTGCTGGGCATCATTTGGACATTAGCCATCGTCGGTTTTGGTTTCAAATTTTCGCGTTTTCGCCACCATGAACGCATTTCCCTCGGTTTGTATGCCTTAATGGGATGGCTGTGTATTATTGCTCTTGACCCGATGATAGAAAGACTTTCGCGATCGGCGCTTATCGGAATTGCTTTAGGAGGATTCTTTTATACCGTTGGGATTTACTTTTATGCCAACGATCGAAAACGTTATTATCATCCCATTTGGCACCTTTTTGTTTTGGCAGGAAGTGCCAGTCATTTTGTAGCTATTTATTATTTTATTCTACCCTAAGTTAGCGTTGTTTCTTCGGTAGTTTCAAGTGAATTTGGGGCTTTGGGTTGTGTTTTTTGAATCAACCACGACAAGGTGATCGTGAGCATAGCTCCAATAAAATTCAACCATAAGAAACTTACGACATCCAAATAGTAGATGTAGAAAATCAATAATTGACAAAGAACCGCGCCATAGAAAATCGCATGGGCTTTGATCGAACGGATGTAGAAGCCTACTAAGAAAATACCCAATACAGTGCCATAGAAAATAGATCCAACGATGTTAACCAATTGAATCAAGTTTTCAAAAAGCGTTCCAACACAGGCAAACAAAATGGCGATTATTCCCCAAAGTAAGGTAAAATATCGGGTAGCCATCACATAATGACGATCGCTTTTTTCAGTTTTTAGATTCCGTTTGTAGATATCAATCGCCGTGGTAGACGCTAAGGCATTCAATCCCGAAGCCGACGAAGACATGGCCGCTGAGAGAATAACGGCCAAGAGTAAACCGATCAATCCCTTGGGTAGGTAGTTCAAAATGAAGTACAAAAACACATAGTCTTTATCGTTGGTCTCCGCTTTAGGGTCGGCTTTGGCAATCAATTCTTTGGCTTGGTCACGAAGATCTCGCTCTTTTCCTGAAATAGCCGTTAAACGATTACGTAAAATGGGGTTGTCGTAATTTTGATTGAGATGGTCGATATAGAGTAAATTGTATTCTTTTTTCTCTTCAGTCAAATCTTTTAACTGCTCTTCCAACTGTTGGTACTGCGCAGCATAAGGCGATTTTTCAATGGCAGCTTTGTTGACAGGGTTAAAATTTAAAGGCACTTCATGAAATTGGAAGAACACAAATACCATGACGCCAATCAAAAGAATAAAAAACTGCATAGGAACCTTCAAAAATCCATTCATAATCAAGCCCATCTGACTTTCTTTATCCGATTTCCCCGAAAGATAGCGCCCTACTTGTGATTGATCGGTACCGAAATAGGCTAAGCTCAAGAAAAAACCTCCAGCGATTCCGCTCCAAATGGTGTACCGTGTTTCGGGATCAAAAGAAAAATCGACAATATTCATTTTTTCATTAGCTCCAGCAATATGCAACGCATTGGAAAAGGTCATGTCGTTCGGCAACATGTATAAAATGAGAAAAAACGTAATAAACATCCCACTCATGATGACAAACATCTGCTGTTTTTGAGTCACATTGACTGCCTTTGTTCCTCCCGAAAAGGTATAAATAATCACAAGGATGCCTATGATGACGTTGAGTAAGGTTAGATTCCACCCCAAAAGCGTAGATAAAATGATGGATGGTGCATAGATAGTGAGTCCTGTTCCCAATCCTCGTTGGATCAAAAAGAGAATGGAGGCGAGTGATCGGGTTTTTAAATCAAATCGCTGTTCCAGGTACTCGTAAGCAGTGTAAACGCGCAATTTATGATAAATGGGAATAAAGGTGAGTGAAATGACCACCATCGCTATGGGCAAACCAAAGTAAAATTGCACAAAACCCATTCCATCATGGTACGCTTGCCCGGGCGTGGAGAGAAAGGTAATTGCACTGGCTTGTGTAGCCATGACCGAAATACCCACCGTAAACCAATTGGTTTGTTTATTACCCAAAATATACTCTTCGACACTGCGGCTTCCTTGGGTTTTAAAAACCCCATACACTACAATCGTAAGTAGCGTGACCGATAAAATAATCCAATCGATTTGCTGCATCTAGGAGTAATTTTGCATGAGTAAAAAGAAAATTAAGATATACACAGCGTTAATAACCAACAGCCATGTATATCGATTGGTCCAGCGGGATTCGTTGTCTGATTTCATACGTATTTATTTTCCGGCCGAAATTAAATTGGCCAATAATCGATAAGCCCCTGGAACTCCCTCTGGGAGCTCTCGGAAAAAGCTTAACCCCGTGTAAATATACGTTCCTTTTCCATACGATGCTACCAACAAAGCGCCGTCTTTTGGTTTTTCTCCGGTATCATTCGCCGAAAGGAGCGCCGTATATTGACGATCCCATTCGCTCGGATAATAGAGTCCTTGTTCCTGCTTCCATCCTTTAAAATCAGCTGCGGTGAGTTTGTTGGGACTCGTCATGATGCGATGGTTGGGTTGAAGGAAGCGAACTTCAGCTGTTTCTTCTGTGACGCGATCGCGCGAAATTTTAATCGGGTAGGGGGCAAAATCTTTGGTAACAAAATCATCCAACGTGTTGTACTGCACAATCAACGTTTTTCCATTTTTTACAAAATCCAACAACAAAGTTTGTTTATAAGCCAATGCACTTACCACATTGTAAGCCCGAATTCCCGTAATCACAACATCAAAAGATTGTAGCGCTTGGGCAGTCAACGATTCGGGTTGCAAAATCGTTACCGAATACCCCATTTGCTGCAAACTTGTGGGGACTTCATCGCCAGCGCCCATGATATAGCCGATTTTCTCCTCATTGGTTTTGATGTCCAATTTAATCGCTTTCGCCGTGGCGGGTTTCAATACCATTTGTTTGTAAATATGAGGGTACTGAATGTCTACTTTATCCCATGAATAGGTTGCTTCGCCCAAGGTAGCCACACTCTGAATAACCGCTTCTGAAGCTTCTTTGGGAGGTGTAAGCGTAAAGGACAGCATAGTCGTTTCGCCTTTTCGTTGGAGCGAAAAAGGAACCGATTCGGGGGTAATCTTCCAGGTGGCGGGAACTTCCACATGAACGGTACCCGCTATGTTGTCTTTTCCTGCTTTGACGACAACTTGAACTTCACGCGCTCTATTTTTGGGAAAAATCATCACCTTGTCTTTAAGCGTCGAAGTCACCTCAGGCACGATATCGAGCGGTTGGTAGACTTCGCCTTTTACATCGTCATTGTACTTGTACACCACCTTTTTGGTGTAAGGAATGGCAACACCCAAAACCGATAGGGTAAAAGTAACGCTAGTCGGGCGCTCCACATCGGGTTTGCCACGACGGTTAAGCGCTGAAACTGAATACATTCCCAAACTCGCCGTTTCTTCCAAATAGTAGGGCGCAGTGTAGGGATAGTTGGCAGGCAACGTCCAAGTAAAACTATGGGTCTTGGCCTGATTGTAGGGAAGTGATACATTGTTCCAGTCTACTAGGGTTGAGGGATATGTTTCTATTCGTGTCAAACGTATATCCGCTGCACTTCGGTTGATGGCTTCGACTTTAACGCCAAGGGTACTTCCAGGAGTCAACTCTTGGGTATCGGCCACAGCCTCCAGATAAAGTCCGGCACAAGCCGCAATAATTCGTTTGATTTCCTCCGATTTTTGCTCCCTCCAAAACGGATCAGAAAGTTGTTGAATCAAGGCATACGCTTTTACCAAATCCGGGAGACTCGCCGCAGGATTGTTGAAATTAAATGACTTTTGAACGCCTTCCAAAAGGTCTCCGATAGGTTTTCCCTCCGCCAAACGATTCCACGTAGTATCAATACCTTCAAATAGATTGGTTGAAGCATTGGGTTTATCGCCTTTTAACCATTCCAAATATTCCATTTCACTACCGCGAGTACCGGTGTTTCCAAATCCTTGGGATTGGTGGCAACTGCGACTCAAAGCAGCGATTTCTTGGTTGGATTTTCCGTTGAAAGGATAAAAAGTACCAATATCTAAGCCTGTTAAATTGGACTTATCGGCTTTTTCAAATTTTTCTCTACTGCCATAAAACCACCACGAGGTATTAAAATAAATACGTTTGGGTTGCCAAAGTTGGGCAAACGCCAATTGCTCAGTAAAAGAAGTAGCAGCAGCACTAAGGTCAAAGGCCTCCAATGCCAATTGTGCTGAAGCGGTATGGTGTCCGTGGGTGGTTCCTGGAGAACGATGGTCAAAACGGTTAATTATAATATCGGGGCGAAATTGACGCATCACCCAAACCATATCGCTAAGCACCTGTTCCTTATCCCAAATAGCTAGGGTTTCCGTTGGATTTTTAGAAAAACCAAAATCGTTAGCACGGGTGAAATATTGTTCTCCGCCGTCAATTTTTCGCGCTTCGATCAACTCTTGCGTTCGAATGACTCCAAGCAGTTCCCGTAATTCAGGTCCGATTAGATTCTGACCGCCATCGCCGCGGGTGAGCGACAAATAGCCTGTTCGGGCATGAACATGATTG
This sequence comes from Flavobacteriaceae bacterium, assembly GCA_947463515.1. Taxonomy (GTDB): domain Bacteria; phylum Bacteroidota; class Bacteroidia; order Flavobacteriales; family Flavobacteriaceae; genus Flavobacterium. The sequence goes on along the minus strand of CANHRI010000025.1, from coordinate 17,517 downwards.
GCAAGATAGGCGATGAGTCGGGTGTTTTCATCATCGGGATGCGCAGCTACATAAAGCACATTCCCCAGGAAATTTAACTTTTCTATTTGATGATAAATGTCTGAAGCACTTGGTTTTTCAGGACGTTGGGCTGTGGCAATAAAGCCCATCCAAACCAAGGCTACCCACCAAAACGATTGACGCATGAGTATACTTTTTGATTTCATCCAAAAGTAAGGATTTCCATGAAGTGGGTTTTTGTTTTTCGTTTTCTTTAACAAAAATAGAAAAGGGAACTACAAGGATACTATGGTCGCTTTTTTAAGTCCAATTGCATTGTGCGATGAAAGGCTGAAGAGCCATAATAGTTTAGGTGAAAAGGGAGGTAAATAGGCGAGGAATGTGATTTTTTTCCAAAGATTGATAAAGGAAAAAATGGGACTAGGAAAAAGCATAACTTCATCCTTTAATCGCTTGATTCTTAATCCGTAAATTCCCGTGGGTCGGCTTCATGTTGCACTATCGAGATTCCTTTTTGAAGTAAGAGGTTGTTGGGATAGGTGATCTGTTCGCCTTCCCGTGTGCGCAAATCCACATGAAAGGCATTGATGTCTTCAATTTCTCCTTCCACCGGAAAATCTTTATCATGAATTTTAATCACGTCGCCAATTTTAAAAGGAAAAAAGAAAAAGAGAATCACTCCCGAAGTCACATTGCTTAAAATCGACCATTGAGCAAACATGGCAACCCCAATCACAGTTGTTACAGAGGAGACCGTGAGAAAAATATCCTCTTGTTGCACGCCCCAAATAATGATTAGGGCTATGAAGGCAACGATGTTAATCAATAGATTTATGTATTTGATAACTAGATTAGTACGGTGCTCTAGTGTATGGTTGTTTTGGGCATAACGACGAACGAGTTTAGCCATCACCATACGAAATACAATCACCGCAATAATGACGATTAAAGTCGCGATAATTTCAGCGGAAAAACGTTGGAAATCCATATTATAAATGACCTTCTATGTTGCGTTGGTTAATGTAATTGAGTTGGTGCTCGGCGACATAATTCCGGAAAATCGCCACCAACGAATCGTAATACTTTCTTAAATGTTGCACATTAATCTCCGGATTTTGATCCACGGGAATCGTGATAGGCATTTCGTTGAGGTATTGGTGCAATTCGGGATAATTATCGCGAATCACCATGGTAATTTTTAAAATCTTGGCATTGAGCTCTTGTTCCGTTTCCATGAATTGAATCGGTATTTTTTATTCCCTTAAAAGTACAACTATTTTAAGTAGTGTGTTGTTAAAAAGCGATAAACTTTTTCAGTCGGTAAGCCAACAACATTGGTGTAGGATCCCTCGATTTTGGCTATGCCGGTGAGTCCAATCCAATCCTGAATCCCATAAGCACCCGCTTTGTCAAAGGGTTGGTATCGGTTGAGGTAGTAGTGAATGGCATCTAGATCTAAGGGAGCAAAAGTCACTTTTGTTTTATCAAACAACAACTCCTCCGATCTTGTCGTTTTAAAGCATACGGAAGTAATTACCTCGTGGGTCACGCCCGACAATTGCTGCAACATAGCCACTGCGTAGTCGTAATCTTTAGGTTTCCCTAAGGCACGATCGTTGAGCCAAACTAAGGTATCGCTGGTGATAAGCAGTTCGCCGTCGGCCAATGAACCTTCAAAAGCACGGGCTTTTTCGAGCGCTATATAATTGGTAATCGCCTCTTCCCGCAACGTATCGGGATACACTTCGTCAATTTCTTTAAGTCGAATTTCAAAGTCCAAATCCAATTCCTTGAAGAACTGTTGACGTCTGGGCGAACCCGAAGCAAGGATGATTTTAAACGGTTTGGGCATTTTGAATCACGTTATAGGTGAGTACTGCAATGGAGAGGATACCAAAAAAGAAAATCAATTTGAGTACGCGACTCATCAATCGATAATCGGCTTTTTCTCGCGCCGACCACGCCTTAATCGCCACCCAAAATAAGGGCGCAATCACCGTAACAGTGGCATATATTACGGTAATCCAAAGTTTGTATTCCAATACCTGAGTAAACGTATAGATTAGTAATACAACCCCCGCGGCAAGCGCAATGAGGGCGGTAATGTAATTCGTTTTTTGCTGCCCTAAAACAATAGGTAAGGTTTGTAATCCCTCTTGCTGGTCGCCTTTAATATCTTCTTGGTCTTTAATGATTTCACGTAAAAAGGTGAGTACCACGGCAAATAACGCGTAATCTTTGAGCATGTCAAACATGACTTTCATCGTTTGCCGATTGCCATCGTAGGTGACCGGATAGAGGTCAAAAATCACGATAAATAAAATACTTGCACCGGCCAACAAGGCCACCACCAAATTTCCGATAACAGGCATTTGTTTGAGTGAAGCGGCATACACATACAACAGGGCTACTACCAAAACGTAGAACACCGCAAATCCGGGTTTTTCAATCACATTGGATAGATAAAAGCCCAAGGATACGCCCAAAATTGAGAGCGCTCCATAAGCATAGTAGCCTTTTTCTTCCGAAATGGAAACCCCAATGATACGGCGCTCTGGTTTGTTGTGTGCATCGACCTCTTGATCAAAAATATCATTAATGACATAACCTCCAGCCGCGATGCATACCATGGCTAAAATAAAAAGACTGTATTCAATATCGGTTAAGGCTAAAGGGATATTTTGTTGCATCAAAAAACCATACCGGAAAATGAGGAGCATAAAGGCTAGTAAAAGTAAATTCTGAAACCGTATAAGTTTGAAGTAGTTCATGGTAGTATATTCAATAACTTTTTAAAATTAATCGTGTTGACCGTTGTAGTAGGTGTGCCATTTGCCTTGCACCTTCATCACTTGCTCTATGACTTCCCGTACGGCACCTTTTCCACCATTTTTATGGGATATGTAGCGGGAAATCGCTTTGATTTCGGGACTAGCATCTTGTGGACAAGTGGGTAAGCCTACCTGTTGCATGACATGGTAATCGGGAATATCATCGCCCATATACAATACTTGTGCAGGGTTTATTTGGTAAAGTTCACAGTATTCTGTAAAGGTTTCCACCTTGTCGGGAGTACCCAAGTAAATATCAGTAATGCCCAAATTGCGCAAACGAATCCGAACGCCTTCATTACTTCCGCCTGAAATTATGCAAACCGAATACCCACTTTCTAAGGCCGCTTTCATAGCAAAACCATCGCGAATATGCATCTCGCGGAGCATTTCTCCGGTAGGGGACACGTGTACAGTACCGTCGGTTAATACCCCATCGACATCAAAGACAAACGTCGTAATGTCATTCATAATTTCTTTATAGCTTTTGGACATGATCAATAATGGATTGCGTGAGTAATTGATAGATTTCTTTCGGATAAGGTTGTGTGAGCATCGTTTTGTGCCGTTCCAATGTGGCTGTATCGCCACGAAGTGCCGGACCTGTTTGGGCTTGCATCGGATAGAGGGTTTGTACTTTGGCCGCGGTTTCCAGTATCAAAGGTTTTAGCACATCAAACGAAACGTGGTGTTCAGCACAAATGTCAGCGCCCAATAGGTACAGATGATTGGTGAAATTACACACAAATACAGCCGCCAAATGCAAGGCCAAGCGTTGCTGTTCATCAATAGGAAAAATGGCATGGGAAACGGTACGAGCAAGTTGCTCCAAAAGGGCGTAATCTTCGGCCTTCTCAGCTTCTAGGCAAAAGGGTATCGAACTGTACTCCAATAGTTTTCCTTTGGTAAACGTTTGCAACGGGTAAAATATGCCTTTGCGATGGTGATTGGGAAGTACGTGCATTCCTGTTGCACCCGAGGTGTGTACCACCAATTTGCCCGTTCCAGGAATTTCATGTGCCAAAGAAGTAATAGCATGGTCACTCACGGCAAGCAAATACACATCCGCGTCGCCGACTTCGGACATCGTAGTCACTACGGGACAAGGGATTGAAAGCGAATTCAACGTTTCTGGGTGACGTGCGACCACCTGAACTAGCGACTTTTGAAAAGCTTGAATCAGATGCTGTGCCACATTTCCAGAGCCAATAATGACCAATCGTATCATGGTTGTAAAGGTAGTAAAAAAAGGGAATTTGTCAATTGACGCATGCTTTCACAACATTTCCTAATATTCCTTTAAATTCCATGCATTCGCCACGATGTTTTTTATTTTTTGCGTTACTTTTGCGTAAATTTAAAATAAAATGGCGAATCGAATTCTTGCGCTCTTGTTTTCCACCCGTTTAATGGCGGTTTTGTTCATTCTGTATGCCGCCGCTATGGCAGCGGGAACGTTTATTGAGAGTGCTTACAATACCGACACGGCTCGGATTTGGGTCTACAATACCCGTTGGTTTGAACTCATTCTTTTCTTTTTCTTAATTAACTTTATTGGAAACATTAAGCGCTACCAATTGCATTTGCGTAAAAATTGGGCCACTTTGTTATTGCATCTTTCTTTTATATTTATCATCATTGGCGCCGGAATTACCCGTTACATCAGTTACGAAGGGATGATGCCTATCCGTGAAGGCGAAAGTGCCAATCAGTTTTATTCCGATCGAACATTCCTTACTGTATTGGTGGATGGAAATTATAAAGGGGAATTAAAACGTCGTATTTTAGAAAAACCATTGATCCTCACAGAAGCGGTGTATCCTCCGTTTGCTTCCAATCATTTTGCCCTTGAAGAACGTTTTGACACCGTTCCGTTTACCATTGAATACGACAGTTTCTTGATGAATGTGAAGGAGTCCATCAAAGCTGATCCAAAAGGGAAATTGTATTTCAAACTAGTCGAAGCGGGCAATGGCGAGCGACACGAACATTTTCTAGCCGAAGGAGAGGTACAAAGTATTCACGGCTTGCTGTTTGCTTTTAACAAACCCATGGAAGGAGCCATCAATATCACTTCAGATGGAACTAATTCAACAATAAAGACGCCATTTACTGGAAACTTCATGCGCATGGCTGATCAATTAAAAGGAGACGTCACGGCCAATACCGAAGCCGCATTGATGTTACGTTCCTTATATAATGTGGGAGGATCGCAATTTGTATTTCCCGAGCCTCCGATGCGTGGCGTAAAAGATTTTGTCTCTGGAGGCGATTACAAAGCCAAAAACTCCGATGATGCACTCACCGTACAAATTCACACTGGCGGCAAAACGGAACGGGTGACTTTAGTAGGTTCTAAAGGAAAAACAGGTGAACCACGCATCATTAAAGTGGGTGATTTAGAATTTACACTCCAATTTGGAAGTAAGGTATACGAATTGCCGTTTTCAATGAAGTTGAACGATTTTATCGCCGATAAATATCCAGGAACAGAAAAAAGTTACTCCGCTTTCAAAAGTATAGTAACCGTCATTGATAAAGCGAAAAAGACCGATGCTGAGATATACATGAATCATATCTTAGATTATGGGGGATATCGTTTTTTCCAATCTTCATTTGATCCGGATGAAAAGGGAACCATTCTCTCGGTAAACCATGATTTCTGGGGGACATTGATTACCTACATTGGTTATTTCTTACTGTTTTTTGCCATGTTGGCCATTTTATTTGACAAAAACACACGCTTTGCAAGTTTAAAACGAAAGTTAGGACAACTCAAAGAACAGAAAGCCGCCTTAACGCTTCTTTTATTGTTTGGATTATCAGGCTCCCTGTCTGCGCAACATTCAGATCATGACGGACACCAACACACTCCTGTCAAGACCAAAAAAGAGATAGTGTTCAATTATTTAGATTCGGTAAAAAAATACGCAGTTCCTGAAAAACAAGCGGCACAATTTGGACGCTTAGTCATTCAAGATGAAGGCGGACGGATGAAACCCGTCAATACGTTCTCCTCTGAATTGTTGCGAAAAGTGAGTAAAAGCGATACCTATGAAGGACTTAATGCCGATCAGGTCTTTCTCTCCATGGTCATGTATCCGAAAGCTTGGGAAAATTTGCCCATCATTTATTTAAAACGCGGGAATGATAGTATTCGCAAGTTAATCGGGGTGGGCAAAGAGGCGAAGTACGTTCGATTCAAAGACTTTATCACGCCTGAAGGGAACTACAAATTATCGCCTTATCTCGATGATGCGTATAAAACAACAAATCCCAATAACTTTCAAAAAGACTTTGTAGAGGCTGATAAGAAAATCAACCTCATGTTTAGTGCGATGTACGGGGGAATTTTGAAGATTTTTCCAGTGCCTAATGATAAAAGCAACAAATGGGTTTCTTTTATGGAAATCAATCAACCTACTGGTACGGATTTGGATAAAATTAAAAATGCGTTTCCGTATTATCTCAATGAATTAGGCAAAGGCGCTACTACCCAAAACTATACAATGGCCAATACGTTGCTTCAGGGGATTGAAGATTACCAAAAGAAGTTTGGCAAAGCCGTTCGTCCCACCGACGATCAAATCACCTCCGAAATACTCTTGAACAAATACGATGTATTTCGCAGTTTATTTACCTGGTATATGTTGGCGGGGAGCCTTATGTTGATCTTAGTGATTGTTCAAATTTTCACCAACAACAAACCGTTGCGGTATGCTATCACTACTTTTCATGTCATCATTGGTCTTTTGTTTGCGACCCATACTTTAGGGTTAATTGCCCGCTGGTATGTGTCGGGACATGCACCTTGGAGTGATGCGTATGAAAGTATGATTTATGTGGCCTGGGCGACGATGTTTTTCACCTTAGCGTTTGATAAAAAGTCGAAATTAACCATTGCTGCGGGAACCTTTGTCGCCTCTATGATTTTGATGGTCGCGCACATGAGCTGGATGGATCCACAGATTGCCAACTTGCAACCCGTGTTGAATTCGTATTGGTTGATGATCCATGTGGCGGTGATTGTGGCCAGTTACGGTCCATTTACGTTGGGAATGATTTTGGGAATTGTGGCTATGTTCTTGATGTTGGTGACCACAACCAAAAATAAAAATGCCATGGAATTGCATATCAAGGAAATTACCTATATCAACGAAATGGCTTTAACCATTGGTTTGGTGCTCTTGACCATTGGTAATTTTTTGGGTGGACAGTGGGCCAATGAGAGTTGGGGACGATATTGGGGTTGGGACCCGAAAGAAACCTGGGCTTTGATCAGTATTATGGTGTATGCTTTTGTGATTCATGCCCGACTAGTGCCCGGTTTACGCGGTTTGTTTGCGTTTAATTTTATGAGTGTTTTGGCATTTGCGTCTATTTTGATGACCTATTTTGGTGTCAATTTCCACCTTACGGGGATGCACTCGTATGCGACAGGGGAAAAACAAAATGTAGATATATACATTCGAATTTTTATCATCTTTATGGTGTTTGCGTCTTTTGTATTTTGGCGCTATCGAAAGCTCTACGCCAAGCCCAAAAAAGCTTAATAAACGGTAAAGAAAAAAGGTTCAACGTACATTGTTGAACCTTTTTTTTGGATTTGGGGGTGTTTTGAAAGGGTTAGACTTTTCCGAGGGTATACAGTTACTCCATTGTAGGTGTGGCGCTACCTCCCGCAGGTTCAAGGGTAATTCCAAAGGCTTGGGCATCACCCGTAGTTTCCACGGCAAATACTTTAGCTGGATTTTTGGTAAAATCGTTGAGTAAACCAATGCTCGTTGGCGTGAGTGTTGGGGTTAACATAAGCGACCATATTTGATACACTTTGCCTTTCGGCGGTTAAGGTAATCCCGAGGCATCAACATATACCTGTCGTGTTTTTTGGTTCCAATAAATAGTCGCTGTGGCTTGCGCTGCAACCGTTTGTCCCGCCAAGTCAACTACAGTATTTTGACGGTCGCGAATCAATTCTTCCTGAGTCATAATAGCGTCTATTGGTTTCACAAATTTTATTTAATATTTTATCATCTACGTAAGTTCGATTCTTTTGGTTTTCAATTTTTTGAAAATTAACATAATTTTTGGAAGCACTCGATAAAAGTGTTTAATATTTTTATCGTAATTTTAAACAAAAATAATTCATGAAACTAAAATTAATCACTGTTGCCTTAATTTATGGTTTGCTATCCTGCAAACAAAGTGAAATATCGATAGCCCAAGGAGCTATTCCGGCAACACAAAACGAAATTTCTATGGCCAAAGAAACGATTTACCAATTTAAAGTGGAAGATTTAGAAGGCAACATCTTTGATTTTTCTTCTTTAAAAGGAAAGAAGATTTTAATTGTAAATACGGCCTCCAAATGTGGATTGACGCCTCAGTACAAAGATTTGGAAGCGTTGTATCAAAAGTTCAAAGACAAAAATTTTGTGATTGTCGGTTTTCCAGCCAATAATTTTGGGCAACAAGAGCCGGGAACCAATGCCGAAATTGCTACTTTTTGTCAAAAAAACTACGGCGTAAGTTTCCCTATGATGGCCAAAGTATCGGTAAAAGGTAGTGATATGTGTGAGGTGTATCAATTTTTAACCCAACAATCCCGAAACGGGTTGCAAGACAGTCGCGTAGAATGGAACTTTCAAAAATATCTCATCGGTGCCGACGGTCATTTGGAGCAAGTGATTTCGCCTCAAGTTTCCCCAATGGATGCTAAAATTGTGGATTGGATTTCCAAATAATAGTTTCCCCTGTTCGTCAGGGGATTTTTTTTGAATGATGATGAAGAAAAAATCCGTACTTTTACCACCCAAACAGCACACTTCTCCATGAGTCAAAAAATACTACTCAATGCTACCGAAGTACACATTATCCTGCATCGTTTGGCTTGTCAGTTGATCGAGAATCATTCCGATTTTCAGCATACCGTATTGATTGGACTGCAACCGCGAGGGAAATACCTTGCACAACGGTTAACCCAATTGTTGCAAAATGATTACGGAGTTCATCCAATTCGATTGGGATTTCTTGACATCACTTTTTTTCGCGATGATTTCCGCCGCAGTGGTAAACCTTTGGAAGCCAATAAAACACAAATCGATTTTTTGGTCGAAAATCAAAAAGTCGTTTTTATAGACGATGTTTTGTTTACCGGACGTAGTATTAACGCTGCTCTCAACGCGATTCAATCCTTTGGACGTCCTTCGGAAGTGGAATTACTGACCCTAATAGACCGTCGATTTAGTCGCCATTTACCCATTCAGCCCGATTATCGGGGACGTCAAGTGGATGCCATCAACGATGAAGTTGTCAAAGTTTGTTGGCAAGAGAACGAGGGCGAAGATGCCGTTTATTTGGTCACACAACCTTAATGCAACACACCCATGTCTGAACTTTCTGTCAATCATTTGCTCGGCATCAAATATCTAAATGAACAAGATATTCAATTGATTTTTGAAACAGCTGATCATTTTAAAGAAGTCATCAACCGACCGATCAAAAAGGTCCCATCCCTTCGTGATATTACTATTGCCAATATCTTTTTTGAAAACAGTACCCGTACTAAATTATCATTTGAATTGGCTCAAAAGCGACTGTCAGCCGATGTAATCAGTTTTTCAGCTGCCCAATCGTCGGTAAAAAAAGGGGAGACCCTTATCGATACCGTAAATAATATTTTGGCCATGAAAGTGGATATGGTTGTGATGCGTCATTCCCATCCTGGAGCCGCTTTCTTTCTAGCGCAACACGTCAATGCAAGCATCATAAACGCTGGTGATGGCGCACACGAACATCCTACGCAAGCGTTACTCGACAGCTACTCGATTCGGGAACGATTGGGTGATGTGGCTGGAAAAAAAGTCGTGATTGTGGGCGATATTTTACATTCTCGGGTAGCCCTTTCCAATATTTTTGCCCTCCAAATGCAAGGCGCCGAAGTACGGGTATGTGGTCCCAAAACGCTAATACCTAAATATATTGAAAGTTTGGGCGTCAAAGTGGAGTCCAATTTGCGTCAAGCCCTCGAATGGTGTGATGTAGCCAATATGCTTCGTATTCAAAACGAACGTTTGGATGTTTCGTATTTTCCCTCCACGCGCGAATACGTGCAACAATATGGCGTAAATCAAGCTCTTCTGGATTCCTTGTCCAAAGAAATTGTCATCATGCACCCGGGACCTATTAATCGCGGTGTAGAAATCACCTCCGAAGTCGCCGATGGTCCTCATTCGGTCATTTTAGATCAAGTAGAAAATGGAGTGGCGATTCGCATGGCGGTCATCTATTTGTTGGCTTCAAAATTAAAACCCTAATGAGAGTAGAAACCAAAGGACATACTACTATTCTTCGAGATACGGTCGAACCCGTAGCTGATTTTTGTGCTAAAGTTACCCGAGAGCATGGGCAATTTGTGACACAAAATGTCATTGTTGATTTGACGCATATCGAAGTCGATTTGACAGCAGTCAAGCTTTTTTCTCCTTTGGCCAAAACCCATCAAAAAGGGAAAAAGTCATTTGTAATCGTTGTTAATGCGATCGATTTTAATGCTGTTCCTTCCCATTTGCATGTCGTGCCTTCACTGAAAGAAGCCCATGATATTATCGAAATGGAGGAAATTGAACGTGATTTAGGATTTTAATATGAGTAATAAAACATTTGCCTACATCTATACCGTTGTTTTATTTGGACTGACGTTCCTCTTTGTTAGAAGGTTGTTCGAAAACATCAAAACAGGCGACTTTGACTATTTGAAGTTAGGACTCAATTTGGGAATCATCATAGTTTTGATTCTAAAAATTGTTCGTCTTGGAAAAATTGAAAACCAAAAAACCGATTCGTAATTGAAACTTACTGTCCTCGGATGTTACGCCGCTACACCGCGCACTTTTTCTAATCCCACGTCTCAAGTATTAGAAATCAAAAACCATATTTTTTTGATTGATTGCGCCGAAGGAACTCAAGTGCAGTTGCGAAAAAGCAAGATTAAGTTCTCCAAAATCAACCATATTTTTATTTCCCATTTGCATGGAGATCATTTTTATGGGCTCATCGGACTCATTTCAACCTTCATGTTGCTCAACCGTGAAAACGACTTGCATGTATACGGTCCCAAAGGCATTAAGGAAATTATTTTATTGCAATTACGCGCCTCTGGTTCGTATACCGGCTACAATTTATATTTCCATGAGTTACAATCTACTTCTACTGAAATACTCTATGAGGATGATAAAGTGCGGGTATCTACCATTCCACTACATCATCGTGTGTATACCAACGGATTTTTGTTTCAAGAGAAAAATAAAGAACGGAAACTGAATATTCCAGCCATCACTGAGTTGGAAATAGAACCGGTGTATTTTCGAAAAATCCAATACGGAGGCGACATTACCTTGGAAGACGGTCGCGTGATATCCAATGCGGCACTTACGTTTGACCCTACTACCGCTCGCAGTTATGCCTATTGCAGTGATACATGCTATGATGAGCGAATTATCCCCTTGATTCAAGGTGTGGATTTGTTGTATCATGAAAGTACTTTTTTGGAAAATGAGTCGCATCTCGCCGAACGAACCATGCATGCTACTGCCAAGCAAGCGGCTTCCATCGCTTTGCAAGCCAAGGTACATCATTTGCTTTTAGGTCATTTTTCAACCCGTTACGGTTCGACGGAACCGTTTAAAGCCGAAGCCGAAACCATTTTTCCTCAAGTGTGGTTGGCCGAAGACGGCAAAGAATTTGAAATTCCCCAGCGGTAAACATTACACTCTTTTACCGTAATTTTGTAAAAAAAAAGTCATGCACGATTTAGGAGATTACCGTAAAAGTTATACCAAAAGCGAATTATTGGAAACCCAAATACCCGAGGACCCTATTAATCTATTTCATCGTTGGTTTCATGAAACCGAAGATTTCGGGGGCGTCGATGAAGTCAATGCGATGACCGTATCAACTATTGGATTGGATGGTTATCCCAAATCACGGGTGGTTTTACTCAAAAAATACAACGATGAAGGATTTATTTTTTATACCAACTACGAATCCGAAAAGGGGAGAGCCTTGGCCATCAACCCCCATGTTTGTCTCTCTTTTTTCTGGTCCGGTATCGAAAGACAAATAATAATTAAAGGGATCGCCGAAAAAACTTCCGAAGCTGTTTCCGATGCTTATTTTGATTCACGTCCTGACGGCAGTAAATTAGGAGCTATCGTCTCGGCACAAAGCGAACCTATATCTTCTCGCTCGTATTTAGATGAAAAGTTAAAAAACCTTGAACAATCGTTTGCACAGAAACCGATTCCTAGACCACCTCATTGGGGCGGATATTTGGTGCGTCCTCAAGCGGTCGAATTCTGGCAGGGACGTCCCAATCGGTTACACGACCGCATTCGTTATACCCTTCAAACCGATTTCAATTGGAAAATTGAACGTCTATCTCCCTAATTTGTAGGAAAATTACCTATAAAAATAAATTAATGATGTATTTCATCGATTTTATTTGTCACTTTAACGGTATAGTAGTAAGTTTGGGTAACCAAATCAAAACAACGTTCATCAATTAATAACTGACAAGATATTTGCCCCACATCTATCCGTCAAAACTTAACCTACTACTATGAAAGCAAAACTACTTAGAATGTTTTTACCAATCGCATTGGTGTTTACATTAGTATCGTGTTCCAAAGATGAAGAAGCTACTTCAACAAATGATTATCGATTAGTCACTGCTTATGATTATACCACAGAAGAAACGGATTTAGCGAACCGTTTAAACAATTACCGAGAGAGCCAAGGTTTAAACCGCTTGGAAATCGTAAACCACATCTCATTTAAATCCTTTGAACATAACGAATACATGATTGAAAATAATGTTGTAAGTCACGATCATTTTGAACTGCGTGCCGACAATATCAAACATGTATTGGGCGCTGTTCGTGTAGGTGAGAATGTAGCTTACAATTTTTCAACACCTGCTTCGGCCTTAAATGCATGGTTAAATAGCCCTGGCCACAAAGCCAATATCGAAGGCGATTACACCCACTTCGGAGTAGCCATCACGATTAACCCCGTTAATGGCCGCCGTTACTTTACGAACATATTTATGAAAAGATAATTGATTTATAGTTTTGTTTGATTTTGAAATGACCACCCTCCGGGGTGGTTTTTTTTATTCTTTGTTGGGCAGCAATAGCATTAATCTTTATAATCAACTCGATCCGGCTTTCGCCTATATCCCCGATAGGAATCGGGGGATGCCGGCTCTATCCGGGCTGAAAACAACCTTGTTTTTCAAAAAACAATAATGGATGCCAAGGTAATATCAATACTCGATTTAAGAAGCAACTTTTAAGGCTTTACGATTGCTTTAATTGTATAATCTGAGGATGTTTTGACTATGTCATAAAATGAAGCTTAAATAGCCTTTAATAGCTTTTTCAACTTTAGCTCTAGAAAGCACAAGACGCGCGATGAATTAGCGTTTTGAAAATAACTTCATCACGGCACTATAATCTTTTTGTTTAAATGGTTCAAGCGATTACTTTCACTGAATAAGCATGTTATACTATATGCTTAAAAAAGGGCATTATAAAGCAATTGATGCGGTGATGATTGTAGCGTTTTCGTTTCATCGTCTCCAGATGGAAAAGTACTCAAAGGGATCGAAATAGGAGAGTTGTATAATTAAAAACGCCCCACATATAGCGGGGCGTTTTCGGGTTTAAACAATTTATAATTGAGATTATAACTTGGTAATGATAAATTCTGAACGTCGGTTGGCTTGGTGTTGCTCTTCCGTACAATCTGATTTGTTGGTGGGTTCACAAGCACAATCGTTAACCAATTGTGACTCGCCATATCCTTTTCCAGTTAAACGACTCGCAGCGATACCATTTTTGACCAACCAAGCGACAGTAGATTTTGCTCTACGATCCGATAGTGACATATTATACTTATACGTTTGACGACAGTCGGTATGCGAACGAACATCGATTTCCATAGTTGGATATTGTTCTAAGAGATCCAAAATTTTTGCCAACTCTACAGCTGCATCAGGACGGATATTCGATTTGTCTAAGTCAAAGTAAATGATTTTTATACCAAAAGCTTTAAATACGTTATCACCAACGGTTACTGGTTTAACTGTTCGCTCCATTTCAACGGGAACAAATGTTTTACCTGTTTCATTTGGTGTCATAACAGGAGTATCAACGGTATTGTATTCAGGTAATTTTGAATTGATATAGAATTTGGTTTCACAATCTTGGGTACCAAAATCAAATTTACCTTCAGCATTGGTTTTCATCTCTTTCAAGATTTTGAAGTTTTGATCTTGCAACACTACCGATACGCCAGCCAAAGGTTTGCCCGTTTCTTTGTCGGTTACTATACCATGAACGGCTTGCTCACAATCTACTAATCGGGTATTCTCTTTGAAACGGTAGATGTCATCATTGCCATTACCACCGTCGCGGTTGGAGGATACATAGCCTGTACGGTCTTTTTCATTGATTAAATACGCGAAGTCATCTTTTGAACTGTTGATAGGTTCACCCACATTGTGAACATGTTTAATCGAACCGTCAGCTTGTATTTTAGCATAGAAAACATCCAAACCTCCTAAGCCAGGATGCCCATCGGAAGCGAAATAAAACTCCCCTTCTGAAGTTACCATTGGGAAGGATTCACGACCTTCTGTATTAATCATGTCTCCCATATTTACAGGAGTTCCAAAGGAACCATCTCCGTTGATCGCTACTTTATAAATGTCGGATGATCCTTTAGTACCAGGCATATCCGATACGAAGTAAAGTGTTTTTTCATCGCCACTTAGAGCAGGGTGTGCTGTTTGGTAATCATTACTATTGAATGGTAATTCTTTAACATTACCCCATTTTCCATTTTCAAAAGTAGCGGTATAAACTTTCAATAATGTTGAACCTTTACTGTTTTTTTCACGCTTTTCTAAGAAGCTATTACGCGTAAAATAGACGGTTTTGCCATCTTTAGTAAAAGCACAAGTAGATTCATTTACTCTTGTATTTAAACCTCTTTCAAATCGTTTTGGATTCGAAAGTGCACCTTGTTCACCGATATCTGCAGTATACAAATTGGTAAAACTTTCACCGGTCCAGGTATGCTTACGTTTACCTAGACTACCTGTGTCTCGTGCAGAAGTAAAAACTAATTTTTTATCATAATAAGCTGCACCATAATCAGAGTATTCCGTGTTGATTCCAGCATTTTCAAGTGTATAACGACCTGAATTTTTCTTGATTTGTGCTAAATAATCTTTTTGTGATACAGCTAATTTAGCACGTTGCTCATTTCCACTTAATTGGTTGAACTTGAACATCATTTGATCTGCTTTTGCATAATCTTTGGTTGCTTTAAGCGATTGTGCATATCGGAAATAATATTCAGCTGGATTATCAGGAGCGAATACAAATAATTCACCATACCATTTCGCGGCATTGGTTAAATCACCTTTATAATAGTATGAATCTCCTAATTTTTGCAGCATATCTTGAGATTTATATCCCTTTGCAAAAATACGTTCATAGGTTTTTATCGCATCAACATAGGCGTAGTTATCGTATTGCTTGGTTCCTTTGGCTACTTTTTTGTTTTGCGCCGTCAAAGTTCCACAGGTGGCAATAGCGATTAAAGCGATATATAAAAATTTATTTTTCATAGTGTGCTGGTAATTAGATTAGAAGAATCTTGGTGATACAATTCGATCATCGCGTCTAAATAATTCAAAACGCAAGAAAATTTCGTGAGACCCTGAGTTATAGTTAGCCAAACGAGTTGTTTCTAAGTCATAGGCATAACCGGCAAATAAACCATCAGTGATTTGGAATCCTACCATAGCACTCATTGCAGCACCCCAACGCCAAGCAGCCCCTAAGGTTAGTTTATCTTGAATTAAGAAGTTTCCTGAAACATCCAATTGAAAAGGAGCTCCTTCAACTACTTTAGATAAGAAAGCGGGTTTAAATTTTAAGCTAGGAGACAAGTCAAATACATATCCACCAATTAAATAAAAGTTCATTCGCTCTTTATAAACGGCCACATCATTATCATCGTAACGCTTGGTCTCAAAGAAATTAGGAACAGACAACCCAACATAGGATTTATCAGAGTGGAAATAAACTCCCGCACCAACGTTCATACTAAAGTTATTGTTCAAATTTTGTAACAAAGGGTCATTGGCGTTTTGGTAAGTCAAACGAGTAACATCCAAATTGAATAAGTTACCCGTTGCTTTTACCCCAAAGGATAGTTTGTAATTCTCAGAGGTTTGAACCGAGTAGGAAACATCCGCTGAAAAAGTGTTTTCAGAGGTTGGACCAATACGATCGTTCACAAAAGATAATCCTAATCCCAAATTAGTAAATTCAATAGGAGTATTCATCGAAAACGCATTGGTTACCGGTGCTCCATCTAAACCTACCCACTGAGTTCGGTGTAACCCGAAAAAGCTCATCACACCACGTGACCCAGCATAAGCTGGATTAATATTAATGGTGTTGTACATATATTGCGTATACTGGGCGTCTTGTTGAGCAAAGCTCATCCAACCCGTTAACAGCATTCCGAAAATTAAAATTCTTGTTTTCATTTATTTGGGTGTTAAATTAACAACCGGGGGTTAGGGCATAACCCCCAGTTGATAGATTATCTTGACAAATACAAATATCCGTTTTTAGTTACAAAGTTACCATCCGCCTTTTTATATTTCAAAATGTAGAAGTAGGTACCGGTTGGTAATTCAGCAGACTGATTAACCGTTGCTCTACCTTCTGAAATTCCACGGAATACTCTAGAAGTGTTATCGTAATTTGTAGTATCAAATACTTTCACACCCCAACGGTTGTAAATTTCAACTGTATTTTCCGGGTAACATGTAATATCTTGAATATTCTCAATGATGAAGAAATCATTAGCACCGTCACCATTTGGTGTAACCGCATTATTTACAATGATGGGTTGACAAGCCGGTAATACAATACAAACTTCATCGTTTGCATTAATGGTAACTAAGAATTCAATCGGACACGTTGCTGTAGGTAATGTATACTTTATTACATAAGTACCATCCGCCAATTGGTAGGGATTAAATACTCCATTAGTTGTATTCAAACCTCCTGAGTTATTCATATCGGTCCAAGTTCCAGAAGTAGTATCTGTACCAGGGAACTGCGTAGAAATAACTCCAGCAACATCAATCAATAATGTATTATCATCGGTACATATAGCTTCAGGGTAAGCATACTGATTTGTAGTAGCATTAACGGTAACGTTTACAGTTTGTGTATACGTATTCGTATTGTTACAGCTATCTGATACAGTCCATGTACGAACAATTGTATATAATCCATTGACAGGAGTTGTACTAGTTTCATTAAACACTATAGTAACCGTAGAAGCACAATTATCAGTAAACTGTAATTCAGGAGCAGCAGGAATCGCTTCACAAGTTGTACTAATTACTGTTTGATACGCTGTTGCAATCTGAGGAGCAGTAGTATCTTGAACGGTTACGGTTTGAACGTGCGTTGTTGTGTTACCACAAGCATCTGTTGCAGTCCAAGTACGAGTCAAGGTATAAGCACCCGGACAAGAACCAGCGGTAGTTACTTCGTTAAAGGTTACGTTAGCTGCACCACAGTTATCCGTA
>CANHRI010000024.1 GCA_947463515.1 Flavobacteriaceae bacterium | reverse complement strand
GATAAATAATACAATATGGCTCCCGAAGCAACTATACCTTCCGTTACCTCTTCAATACCAAAACCTTTTAAAGAATTGGTTTGAAAATGGGTGGTTAATTTTTCAAAAGCATAATCGGCTTTGTAAATCCAATCCTCAAGAAAAAAAGTAGTATAGTGTTCTCCAAAGGTTTCTGAAAATTGCTTTTTCTGGTATTTGGGAACTAAAATCTCTGCAGGAGCAAAGTTTTGCAACAGTTTATCTAGATACTCTTCATTTCCTTGGGCCGTGAGAAATTCCCCAGTAGACACATCCAAAAAAGCAATCCCGTGTATTTTTTTTCCAAAATGAATGGCTGCTAGAAAGTTATTGGATTTCGCTTGCAACACTTCATCATTTAAAGCGACTCCTGGTGTAACCAACTCAGTGACCCCTCGCTTTACAATAGTTTTCGTCATTTTTGGATCTTCCAATTGATCGCAAATCGCCACCCGAAGTCCGGCCTTAACCAATTTGGGCAAATAGGTGTTGAGGGAATGATGCGGAAATCCAGCTAAGGCTGTTTCGGAAGCCGACCCATTGCCTCGCTTGGTCAAAATAATGCCCAATATTTTGGAAGCACGAATGGCATCCTCGCCAAAAGTTTCATAAAAATCACCTACACGAAACAATAAACAAGCGTCCGGATACTTGGACTTAATTTCGTTGTATTGTTTCATCAAAGGGGTTTCTTTGAAACTTTTCTCTTTTGTAGCCACTTCGTTTTCATTTAAAATTAGGAACTACGAAAATAGCTAATTTCTTCACAAATCGTAAGCATGAATCACCTAACAATTTGAAGAAAAAACAAGAGGTTTACGAATTTTTGTTAGCTTTGCTTGTCTAATTTAAATTCATTGTACGATGAAAAAAATACTTTTAGTAGCTGCTTTGTCGATTATGGGAGTGACCCATGCACAAACGCCCAACGCGAATGCAAAACCGGCAACACCTCAACCTACACAACCGGCTCAAAAAGTGGATGGTCCGCAAATCACCTTCGAAAATGAAACAATTGATTACGGAACGATTCCTCACAATGCCGATGGTAATCGTGAATTTGTTTTTGTCAACACGGGCAACAAGCCTTTAATTATTGAAAGTGCACAGGGCTCTTGCGGTTGTACAGTGCCTACAACCCCCAAAGATCCGATTCAACCCGGACAACGCGGTGTTATTGGGGTTCGTTATGCGACTGACCGTGTAGGCCAATTCACCAAAAATGTAACCGTGCGTTCCAACGCAGTGGGTAATGAAATTAAAGTACTCACCATTAAAGGAAATGTACTTCAAGCCCCACAACCCGAAGGAACGGCACCTGTAAAAAGTTAATAATACTTTATGAAACGATAAAAGCTCCTTTCTGGAGCTTTTTTTATTTTTGTACCATGCGAAAATTAGCCAATAACGAACTAGAACGAAAAACAGTAGCCGACTTTAAATCGGCTGCAAAAACACCTGTAATTCTAATCCTTGACGACATACGGAGTCTCCACAATATCGGTTCCGTTTTTCGAACCGCTGATGCCTTTTTGATTGAAAAAATTTACCTCTGTGGCATTACAGCTACCCCACCGCATAAAGAAATTCAAAAAACGGCCTTAGGTGCCACCGAAACAGTAGCCTGGGAATACCAAAAAGAAGTGGGAACCGCAATTGAAAAGCTCCAACACGAAGGCTGGAAAATTTATGCTGTCGAGCAAGTTGAAGGGGCTACATTCCTAAATTCCTTTCACCCACAATCGAACGAACGTTATGCTTTAATCTTTGGAAACGAAGTTTACGGTGTATCACAAAAAGCCATTGAACAATGCGAGGGTTGTATTGAAATTCCCCAATTGGGCACCAAACATTCTCTCAATATTGCCGTAAGTACTGGGATCGTGGTTTGGGATATTTTTCAAAAAATGAAACAATAATCGTATGTGTCGCCTACTCGTACTTTTTTTGTTCCTTAGTTATACTCTTGGGGCGCAAACTTCCAATGTTGCTCCGATATTACAAGCCACCGGCAATCAAGCCTATTGCCCCGGCACGGCCCTTCCTATTGCTACCTCCATGTCTTTTATCGACCCCGATGATACGGGAACCCAACAAGTGACGGTGCAAATTTCGGGAGCCTATGTCGCAGGGCAAGATATTTTGTTTCTTACGGGAGTTCACCCCAACATCAGCAGTTCGTGGGATACCGCTGCCGGAAAACTTACCCTTACCGGAATTACTAGTCAACCTACCTACGCCGAATTTCAAGCCGCCATTTTAGGGGTTGTGTATCAAAGTAACCATCCTGCTCCTTCGGGAACACGAACCTTTGCCATTGCGGTTGGTGATGCCAATTATCTACCCTCTACGGGACATTACTATCTTTTTGTGCCCAACGTGGGGATTACTTGGAACGATGCACTAACGTTGGCCGCTGCCAGCAACTATTTTGGACTACAAGGGTATTTGGCTACGCTTACCTCAGCCGAAGAAGCAACATTTGCAGGAAATCAAGCTTCGGGAACGGGTTGGATTGGCGCAAGCGACCAACAAATTGAAGGGCAATGGCGCTGGATGTCGGGACCTGAAATGGGAACTTTACTCTCCTATGCTTTTTGGAATTCAGGGGAACCCAACAATATGGGAAATGAAGATTATGCGCATATCACCGCGCCAGGTATAGGTATTCCAGGTTCTTGGAATGATTTATCCAATACAGGAGAACCAAGCGGACCCTATCAGCCTCAAGGGTATATTGTCGAATTTGGTGGAATGCCCAATGATCCAATACTGCAATTATCTACGAGCACCTCTGTATATATGGTACAAATCAATAGTATCACCGAAGGAGAATCTTGTGGCCCGGGAAGTGTAACCCTTTCGGTCAATGCTTCTGGAAATCCGATTGCCTGGTATACAAGTGCGGTTGGGGGAACACCTATTGCTTCGGGACCGTCATTTACCACCCCAGTTTTAGCGTCAACAACGGTTTATTTTGCCGCTTTGGTTGATTGTCCCAACACCCCACGAACGCCTTTGGTAGCTTTGATACGAGATGTTCCCATAGTCACGGTTGGAGCCACAACTACGGCCTGTGCTGGAAATTCGCAACTTTTGAGCGCCACCACAACGGCTGGGATTCTTCGCTGGTATGACGACCCCACCACTACAATTGCTTTGGCTACGGGCGCAACATTTTCGACGCCACCACTAACTAATGCAACCGTGTATTATGTAGAGGCCGACAACAACGGCTGTCGCTCTGGACGAATCCCTATTTCCATACCCTTGTTTTCGAGTCCCGACTTGGGGAATGACGAAATCTTGGAATGGTGTGAAAATCAATCAGGTACCCTTAGTGTATCTTTTCCCAATGGAGCGTATGTGTGGTCTAATGGGAGTACTTCCAACGCGATTACGGTTTCTCAAGCGGGAACCTACACAGTAACGGTAACGACTCCTGAAGGGTGCACAGACAGCAAAACCTTTACCGTCAACACCTACTTTGTTCCTCAAATTGCTTCCGTTTTGGTTAATGGCTTAGAAGTTAGCCTGTTCACGGTCAATCCCGGAGATTATGAATACAGCATTGACGGTTTGACTTTTCAAGAGACTCCATTTTTTACCTTACCTACGGGAGGGAATTATGTAGCAACGGTTCGTGAAATACATGGCTGTGGATTGGTAGTCTATCCTTTTAATGCCACTTTTTTTAGCTCCTTTTTTACCCCTAATGGTGATGGCATCAACGATTTATGGACTCCTAAAGGACTTGAATGGAATGCCCAAACCGCTATTGTTATTTTTGATTGTTTTGGAAGAATAGTAAAAGCCTTGGATGCCAATACGCCCGCTTGGGATGGGCTTTTCAATGGTCAGCTGGCCCCCGCAGATGATTATTGGTTTCGCTTTCAAGCGAATGAATCCGCTACGCCTCAATTGGGCCATTTTAGTTTAAAGCGATAAACTTTCCTGAATTTTATCGAGAATAAAAACGTAGTCCGATTGATGTTTTACAAAATCCAGTTCAGAAACATCAATGACCAATACATTAAGACCTTGTTGCGTCTTGATAAAATCCAAGTACCCACTGTTGATTCGCTCCAAATAATCGGCGGGAATTTCTTGCTCATAACTGCGCCCCCGCTTACGGATATTCGCCAACAAACGCTCCGTATTTTGATACAAATAAATGTACAAATCAGGCTTAGGCATTTCTTTATAAATGATGTCAAAAAGGGTTTTGTACAATCGATATTCGTCATCGGCTAGCGTGACCTTGGCGAAAATAAGCGACTTAAAAATATGGTAATCGGCTACGATAAAATCTTTGAACAAGTCAAATTGCGAAAGGTCGTCGGAAATTTGTTGATAGCGATCGGCCAAAAATGACATTTCTAACGGAAAAGCGTACCGACTTTGGTCTTTGTAAAATTTAGGTAAAAACGGATTATCGGCAAAGCGTTCGTAGACCGTTTTCCCATTAAAATCCGCTGCAATTTTGGAAGCCAACGTGGTTTTCCCAGCACCGATGTTCCCTTCGATGGCAATGTAGTTAAACTTGTCTAAGGTAATTTTTGCCAAGGGTTGAGGCATCGAACCCACCCGCTCGCATCGTCCCTTGTCGGAGCATGCATTAAGTAAAGCTATTACCGAAGTTCCCGTGCGTGGGTCTTTCCAATACGGGAGCACTTCCTGCAAAGGGCGCAATACAAACAAACGATCCGTCAAATGCGGATGGGGTAAAATCAAGGTTTCGGAAGTGAAACACTCCTCATCGTAACTGATTATATCGATATCGATGATGCGGTCTTGATACCCCGAGGTTGATTTTGCCTTTCGCCCCATCGTTTGCTCCAACCGTTGAAATGCTTTCAATAATTTTTGTGGCGATTTATACGAATGGGCCACAAGCACACAATTGAAAAAAGAGGCGCTTTCAAATCCCCAAGAATCACTTTCATACATAGATGAAATAGCGACAACCGTGGCAATCTCCTGATGGATTTGCGCCACACATTGCACCAAATTCTCGGGTTTGTTCCCCATATTGGTTCCTAAAGCGATGACAAGAGTGTGTTGTGCATTCATGAAGCGCAAAATAAGTAAAAGTTAGTCAGATTAACTTATTTTTGCCGTCTGTGTTGATAACTATTTCTTTAAAAATTAAAGAAAACAAAACGTAACATTTTCAATGCTTTGATAACTAATTAGAAAAAAAAAGTTATGCGATTTTTAAGTAATGTGTTGGCCACCTTAGTGGGACTGTTTCTGTTTTTTATGATTTCGTTTTTCGGTCTCATCCTTATTGCAGCCCTATTTGGGGGGGATGAAGAAACCGTAGCGGTGGAATCAAATTCAGTCATCGAACTGGATTTATCCAAAGTTTCTCTCGATTATGCGGGGAAAATCAACTTTACCGATATCGGACAATATACCGAAAATCATGACGGGTTGATGGACATTATCCATGCGTTATCGTATGCAAAAGGCGATACGGATATCAAAGGAATTTCAATTATCAATTCTAATTCAGCCTTAGGCATGGCGCAAACCAAAGCGTTGCGGGATGCCCTTACCGATTTTAAAAAATCAGAGAAATTCGTATATGCGTATGCCGACGTGTATTCGCAAAAAGACTATTACTTGGCTTCCGTTGCCGATAAAGTGTATATCAATCCGGTAGGGGAAATGGATTTTAAAGGACTTTCAGCTGAAGTGATGTTCTTTAAAAACATGCAAGAAAAATCGGGTGTGAAGATGGAAGTAATTCGCCACGGGAAATACAAAAGTGCGGTGGAACCATTTTTGGAGGAAAAAATGAGTGAGGCCAACCGTGAGCAAACCAATCAATTGATTCATTCGCTTTGGACGTCTATGTTGAAAGACATTAGTGCCAGTCGTAAACTCTCGGTCGAACAATTGAATGCCATCGCAAATAATTTAGGTGCCCGAACTCCAGAAATGGCCAAAGCCAGCCGGTTAATTGATGGCATTACTTACGAAGACCATTACCACGATGTCATTCGTAAAGCGCTGGATGTTGAAAAAGATACGGGATACAATACGGTTTCGATTGTTGATTATGCTGAAGCCAATGCAACCTCGGCGATGGATTTGGAAAGTTCCGATAAAATTGCAGTGATTTATGCGCAAGGAGAAATTGCAGAAGGGGAAGGCGACGTCAATATCATCGGTGATGGCGCCATGCGCAGAGCTATTCGCGCCGCTCGTCGCGATGAAGATGTAAAAGCGATCGTATTACGCGTAGACAGTCCCGGGGGGAATGCTTTGACTTCGGACTTGATTTGGCGTGAAATTGAACTCACTAAGAAGGTAAAACCCGTTGTCGTTTCGATGGGGAATTATGCCGCTTCAGGAGGGTATTACATTGCTTGTAATGCAAATAAAATCTTTGCCGAAGAAACGACCATTACTGGATCGATTGGCGTTTTTGGCGTGATTCCCAATTTTGCCGAATTAAGCCAACGTATTGGCCTTACCGTAGATCAAGTACAAACCAACGCACAAGCCAACGGCTATAGTCCGTTTCGCCCGATGGATGAAAGTTTCCGAGCCGTAACACAAAAAGGTGTGGAACGGGTGTATGCTACGTTTGTAAAACGGGTATCCGACGGGCGAAAATTAACCCCTGCCCAAGTAGACGCCATCGGTCAAGGACGCGTATGGAGCGGAGCAGATGCGATTAAAATTGGTTTGGTCGATGCTATTGGCGGGATGGATGAAGCCCTAGCCGAAGCCGCCAAATTGGCTAAAATTAAAAAATACCGTACCCAAGAATTCCCAGAATACGAACGCGAAGTCTTTGCCTTTTTTGAAGAAATGGGACTCATTCAAAGTCGGGAATCGTTGTTAAAAGAAACCATGGGGGCTGAAAATTATGCCGTATTCCAACGCATTCAAGTGCTGGCTCGTCAACGAGGCGTCATGGCACGCGTTCCTTATGAACTCGAAATTCAATAATCTCTAAACCGCCTAACATCAGGCGGTTTTTTTTATTTTTTTTAGCATTTCCCTTACGATAGACTCCGTTAGAAAAGATTATTTTTGTTTTATCTCGTTTTAGGCAAGATTTTTGCCAATCCCTTTAAAACCCTTTATTATGTTGAAGAAAATCGCCAAAATTACCGGAATCACGTTGGGAGTACTCCTTTTAGCTGCTTTTGCTATACCCTATTTTTTCAAGGATCAAATCAAAGCCCGTATTGAAAAAGCACTCAATGAAAGTGTCAATGCTAACGTCTCTTTTGCCGATGCCGAGGTAAGTCTTTTTCGAAATTTCCCAAAAGCAACGGTAAGTATCGAGAAAATGGCGATTATCAACAAAGCGCCTTTTGAAGGTGATACCTTGATGGCTTTTGAAACCTTAGCATTGAAATTGTCGGTCATGGAATTGTTCAATGACGAAACCGAACCCATGCAAGTCGATGCCATTGCGACAAAAAATGGTCTCATCAATGTTATTCTCAACAAAGAAGGTATCGGCAACTATGATATTGCGCTGAAAAAACCTGATGAAAAAGGAGCTACTGAAGAAAGCAAACCGCTGTCTTTCAAAATTAAATCCTATGAAATCGAAAATTACCGCTTTCGTTTTACCAATCAAGCCTCAAACATGAAGGTGGTCCTCGATAGCATCCAGCATACCGGAGTAGGCGATTTCAGCAATGATGTCTTGGATTTAGACACCCACACATCCACCAAAGTTTCGTTTACGATGGACAAAGCCAATTATATGCGCGACATTCCCGTGAGCTTAGATGCCATTTTGGGTTTGGATTTAAAACAAAGCAAATACAGCTTCAAAAAGAACGAAGCCAAAATCAACGATTTACCCCTCAAATTCAATGGATTTATTCAGCTTTTGGAAAAAGCCCAAGTATATGACCTGACGTTTGAAACGCCCACTTCCGACTTTAAAAATTTCCTTGGTTTGATTCCTGCGGCGTACCGAAGTAATATCGATAATGTAAAAACAGCGGGGCAGTGTAGTATCAAAGGATTTGCCAAAGGCCAATTAACGGAGACCTCGATTCCCCGATTTTCGGTCGCCATCGCCTCAAACAATGCTTCATTCCAATATCCGGACTTGCCCAAAGCAATTAAAAACATTCATATTGACACCAAAATTGTAAATGAAACAGGGCAAGTCAACGACACCTATATCAACATCAATCGTTTATCATTTGCGGTTGACCAAGATGTATTTGATGCCAAAGCCACCATCAAAAACATCGCCGAAAATGCCCTAGTGAATGCCCAATTAAAGGGAGTAATCAACTTGGCCAATTTTTCAAAAGCCTATCCTATTGCCGTTGACAAACCCTTGTCGGGTATTATCAAAGCTGATGTGAGCACCGAATTTGACATGGCCGCCGTGGAAAAAAGTGACTATGCGCGTATTAAAAACGCAGGGGAAATTGACCTTACTGGATTTCGTTATACCGATGAAAGTGGTAAAACGATGGACATCAGTAAAGTATTGGTTGCCTTCAATCCGAGTCGCGTCGTGTTGAAAGAATTTAAAGCAAAAACGGGAAAAAGTGATTTGGGCGTAAGTGGTGTGCTGGAAAATTTTTACGGCTACCTCTTCCGCAACCAAAACTTGGAAGGTAACTTTACGCTGACTTCCAATCAAATTGCAGTGAGTGATTTTATGACCACAGAAAAGGCTACCCAAAGCGAGACTACAAAAAACAAAAAACCGCTTAAAATTCCAGCTTTCTTAGATTGTACACTCACTGCTAAAGCCAATACGGTATTTTATGACAATTTAACGTTGAAAAACTGTGCGGGAAAATTACTTATTAAAGATCAAAAAGTAACACTGGAAAATGTAAAAACAAACATTTTCGGAGGGCAAATTACCTTAAATGGAGATGTTTCAACCCAAACGAAAGTGCCCACTTTTACCATGGATTTGGGGATGAACCAAGTGGATATAGCACAGACCTTTACCCAACTGGAAATGTTTAAAAAAGTGGCTCCTATTGCTGGGGTTATTAATGGAAAATTCAATTCTTCAGTGCAATTGAAAGGATCCTTAAACGCTACCAATATGACGCCTGATTTGAAAAGTCTCAGCGGCGATTTGATGGGGCAATTGTTGTCAACTACTGTAAATTCGAGCAATTCCAAACTCTTGCAAGCACTGGATGGGCAACTTAAATTCATTGATTTAAACAAACTGAATTTAAACAACCTCAAAACGGCCCTTCATTTTGAAAATGGTCGCGTCACGATAAAACCGTTTGACATCAACTACCAAGATATTAAAGTGAGCGTCAATGGTTCACACGGTTTTGACCAAACCATGCGCTATGGATTGACCTTCGATGTTCCTGCTAAATATTTAGGGCGAGAGGCCAATGCGCTTTTGGCAAAACTATCTCCAGCAGAAATCAATGCTTTGGGCACACTCCCTATCAATGCTACCATTGCCGGAAATTTTAACAACCCAAGAGTAACCACCGACTTAAAAGCAGCCACTACCACGCTCGCCAACCGATTGGCGCAACAACAAAAGAATAAATTGGTCGACAAAACGAAAAACGAAATTGGACGAATTATCGATCGAAATACAAAACCTGGGGACACTGCCAAAGCATCTTCAAAAGAAGCGGTAAAAAATAAGGCCGGAGATTTGTTAAAAGGGTTGTTGGGTAAAAAGAAGTAGTATCTTCGCAGTAATATTTCTAATTTTTTACCATGAAAAAAATCATTCTTATCGCAGTACTCTCCACAGGATTGTGCGCCACTGCCCAAAAACGCGTTCGCGGCGATGTTGAACTTACCCCTTATATCGGGTATCATTCGTCAACATATAGCTCGGATAATTCTACCAATACAAACACCTTAAACACGGTGCAAATTGGAGTACTAGGCGATTTTTATTTTAACAATCGTTGGAGTATTCGAACAGGATTGCAATCGCAAACCATGGGGGTTGAAGTTTTTGGCTTTGATGAAAAATTAAATTATATACAAATCCCAGTGAATGCCAATTGGCACTTTGGATCCAGTCGGGCTTGGAATTTGAACTTTGGATTGACTGGCGGGGTATTGACCTCAGCGAAAGCCGATGGTGAAGATTTTTCTGAAAAAGTTGAAGGGACTCAAATCGGACTTTCGTTTGGTATTGGATACAAAATCTTCTTAAACAAACGAACAGGATTACTAATTGATTATCAAGCTTTTTCTGGAATGACAGACATTTCAAAAGACCCAAGGTTTGATGTTCGAAATGTTGCAGGAAGTCTTAACTTAGGGTGTGTCGTGCGACTTTAAGTTGGGTCTCACTTTTATAAATACTACGGCCAAGTACTCCTTGGTCGTTTTTTTATACTTCAATTTTTACCGCATAGCCTTCATACGTGCGCACATTAAACACTGTTTGATCCTCAAAAATAAGGTATTGCCCTTTGACTCCCATGAGTTTTCCTTCATAGAAGGGCGACTTATCCAAATTAAGGCTTGCCACTTTTGAAGGATATTGAAGTACTGGATAGTGCAATTCCCATAAATCGTTGGTATTTTGAGCAAAATAAGGCAGCACTTCTTCAGGGAGTTTTTCGGCAAGTGTGGCTAGTATATTGGGCAAATCGGCGGCGGGCACCTCATTCTTCAACATCCGTTGCCAATTGGTTTTATCGGCGAAATACTGTTTCAACGCTACTTCGGTAATTCCTGCCAAATAGCGATTAGGCACTTCCACTATGGGCAGAGCTTGAACCGCTCCTTGATCTATCCAGCGTGTAGGCACTTGCGATTTGCGGGTAACACCCACTTTGACCTCACTCGAAAGGGCCAAATAAACAATGTGGGGTTGTAATTGGATTCGTTTTTCATACGCCAAATCCCGGTCTTCAATATCCAAATGGGCTGTACTCAATTCGGGCTTCATAATCCAATCGCCTGCCGACGGACTCTGCATAAAACAATCGTAACAAAATCCTTGTCGAAAAATTTTCTTGGCTTTACCACAATGCAAACATTGGTAGCCCGTATGGTGTATTGCGAGAGGCTTCCCCAAAAGTTGGTTCATGTGTAAAAAACTGTTTTCAAAAACCAAATAGTATTGAATGGGATCTTGAAATTCGGTTTGCATTTTGGTTAATACACCTTCGTAAGCCATTGGAACAATAATTAATAAAATTTAGCGTAAAGATAAAGAACCAAAAACCAATCTTATGAAAAAAATAGTTTTCATTTTCTTTTGTATTGTCCTACCTTTTTTTACAAAAGCGCAAGACATTAACAGCAAACCCAAAATCAGCGTAGTAGGTAGCGGAAGTGTTTCAGTGTTTCCCAATGCCGCGTCAATTACATTACAGCTAAACCATGTGAAACCTACCTTACGAGAAGCGGTCAATGAAAACCAACAAACCATGAAACTCATTCGGCAAATCGTGCTTCGCTATGTTAAAGATACTACCGAAATAAAAACCAGTTTAATCACAACGGACAAAGCCACGCGATGGGATACTAAACTGGGTAAGGATGTTTTTATCGGTTTTCGATCCAATCAAAAAATCATATTTACCATTTTGGATTTGGATAAAATTCAAGATTTAACCGAAGAATTATTGAAAACAAAGTTTCAACGTATCGAACGAATTTCCTATTTCAACACCAACTTCCAAGAACATTACAAAAAAGCGGAAGAATTTGCCGTGTCCGATGCACTCGAAACCACGCGAAGACTCGCCAATCACAGCAATATACAACTAGGTAAAATTTTAACCCTGAGTTCGAATAAGAGTCCGAATGACAGTAATGTACGCATTAATACCGAAGAATTTGAAACCTATGGAAAAGGTATGGGAGGCAGAGGCGTATCCTCTAGTGGTGAACTCATTAAATATTCTGTAGCTGTGAATCTACAAACGGAAATTCTTAACTAGTTTTTTTTTATATTTATATCAAAATTTAACTAGCTTTTTTTACGACCGTATGCCATTTCCCATTATCAATTCCATCGCCTCTTGGGTGTTAAAACAACGGATTCACCAAATTGAGTTGTTTTTAAAATACCCCAATGAAGTTCAAGAAGATTTATTATTGAACCTCATCCGGAATTGTGAGGAAACGGTGATTGGTAAAAAATATGATTTTGCATCGGTTAAAAGTTACCAAACCTTCATTGATCGGGTGCCGGTATCCAGCTATGAGGATTTGGAACCAATGATTGAAGAAACCCGCAAAGGGTATCAAAACATTTTTTGGCATTCTCCGATTAAGTGGTTTGCCAAATCGAGCGGAACAACTAATGCCAAAAGTAAATTTATCCCCGTAAGTAACGAAGCCTTAGAAGATTGTCATTACAAAGGCAGCAAAGATTTATTGGCCATGTACTTGCACAATAATCCCGATTCGGGATTGTTTTTGGGAAAAAGTTTACGCCTTGGGGGCAGTTCGCAAATCTATGCCAATAACAATACTTATTTTGGAGACCTTTCGGCGATACTCATTGAAAACATGCCACTTTGGGCCGAATTTAGCAGTACCCCCTGCAATAAAACTTCGTTGATGAGCGAATGGGAAACCAAATTGGCAGCTATCATTCAAGAAACCAAAAATGAAAATGTCACCAGTTTCGCTGGAGTTCCTTCCTGGATGCTTGTGTTGATCAACCGCATGTTGCAAGAAGAAGGGAAAACCAATTTATTAGAACTTTGGCCCAATTTGGAAGTCTATTTTCACGGTGGGGTCAGTTTTGAACCCTATCGTGAGCAATACCAAAAAATTATACCGAAGACAGAATTCAAGTACTACGAAATTTACAACGCCAGCGAAGGTTTTTTTGCCATTCAAGATCAAAATTTTTCAAGTGATTTATTGCTAATGTTAGATTACGGCATTTTTTATGAATTCATCCCAATGGATACTTTTGGCACTTCGGATGAGAAAGTCGTTCGGCTGGCCGAAGTAGAACTCGATAAAAACTACGCCGTGGTCATCACTACCAACTCGGGCTTATGGCGCTGTATGATTGGCGACACGGTACGTTTTACTTCTTTAAATCCGTATCGAATTCGCGTTTCGGGACGCACCAAGCATTTTATAAATGTGTTTGGAGAAGAGTTAATGGTGGAAAATACTGATCGTGCTTTGGCTGAAACTTGTAAACGGTTACAATGTGAGATTAAAGATTATACCGTGGCTCCAATTTTTATGCAAGACAAAGAAAAAGGCGCGCATGAATGGATGATTGAATTTGCCCAAAAACCGGAATCGATAGAGGCATTTGCAAGGCTTTTGGACGAGACTTTGCAATCGTTGAACTCGGATTACGAAGCCAAGCGATACAACAATATGACCTTAAACCCCTTGAAAGTAAATGTGGCACGGGAAAATTTATTCTACGATTGGTTGAAAGAACGCAATAAATTGGGGGGACAAAATAAGATTCCTCGTTTATCCAACCAACGTGATTATTTGGAACAACTTTTGGGGTTACAACAAACACAGCACTTCTAATGAGAAAAGTAGTTTTATTCCTTTTGGCGTTAAGCTTTGTGGCGTGTGGCCCAAAACGGATGAAATGTTATGGCCGACGTTGTGTCACTATCGAAGTTCAACCTCTACAATCGCTAAGCTAAAATCTTCCTGCTTACCATTTTTTTTGTGATTGATGTGTAACAAATTTACGACAAGAAAGTCTTACCAATAATCATCAATCAATCACAATCATGAAATCAACTTGTTTCACCCTACTGCTATTAGTAGGCTTACGCGCTATTGCGCAAGAACCAAACAACACAGAAAAAATCCAAGCCACCGATTCGGTCAAAAGTAAAGTAACTACGCTTGACGAAGTCACCATTGCTCAAAAAAGAAAATACATTAAAGTTGAATCCGACAAAACCACGGTGTCTATTAAAGATAACCCGATGGTGAGTAGCGGCAGTAGTTTGGATGCGATCAAAAAATTACCCGGTGTAATTACGTCGCCTACGGGCGAAATTTCGCTGAACGGTCGTGGCGTTCGTATTTTTATCGATGGGGCGCCAACGTCTTTGGCTGGAACCGATTTACAAAATTACTTGAGTTCGCTGCCCGCCAATGCCATAGAAAAAGTAGAATTGATTTACAATCCTGGCGCTTCCTACGATGCCAATGCCAGCGGTTCTATCATTAATATTGTGACCAATGCCAAACGCAAAGCGGGTATAAATGCCAGTATCAACATTAATTACAATTTCAACAAATACCAAAAACCGAGTCCACAGGTTCTAGTTAATGGAAAATCGGGTAAATTGAGTTGGCAAACCATGTCGGGTTATAATTATATTGAAGGTGAAAATCGCCGTCGTATCACCCAAACCTTTACTGCTTTTACGCCCGATAAATTTTTGGACCAGGAAAATTTTGGGGTCAATATTTACCGTAATTTCTATTTTCGTGGAGGAACGAATTACCGCTTTAATGAACGTTCTAATCTATTGTTCAATTTCAATGTGAATGCCGCCAATGAACGCAATCGTTTTGAGAATAGTACTCTGGGCGACAACATTGATTACCGAAACAAGGGTTTGTCTAAAAACAAAAGTTACAATCACGAATTGAGTTTACAGTTTAAACAAAAATTAGACACCATTGGATCTTCATTTGATGTCACAGCCTATTCCAATTTCTTGGATCAAAAACCGATTTCGTCAGCTTCTGCTTTTGATTTGGCTTCGTCTAACACGTTTACCAACGCGAGTAATTCGGTTTTCCACTTGGACAATCATTATTTGAAATACGACTTTGTGTTTCCTATTCCCAAATGGAAGTTGACCCTTTCAACGGGTGGTAAATACAATTATTTGTCGGTGGTACAAGACGGAAACTACTTCTTAAACAGTGCGACCCCCAACGTGATCACCTTCGACTATCGTGAAGATAATTTGGCCTTTTATGTAGAAGCGCGTCAACAATTTAAGAAATTGAGCCTGACCGCTGGATTACGCTATGAAAATTTCCATATTGACCGTTTGACGAATACTTTAGCACAGAAAGTAACGTTCACCAATCGAAATCTGTTTCCCAATTTGAGTGCGCTTTATGCCTTCACTGATCAATTGAATGTTTCGGCCTCGTATTCTAAAAAAATCAATCAACCGAATTATTTCTCATTGAATCCGAACAACAGTTCCAATTTTGACCAGTTTAATGTTTCGCAAGGGAATCCGTTGTTGAATCCGACGTTCTTGGACAACTTTGAACTGAAATTTTCAGCCTTCCAATTTGTTCAATTTGGAGCCAATTATACCCTCAGCAAAGACAATAACTTGTTTGTTTTCAGTGCTGATCCCAATGCCACCACGCCCATTAGCAATGCTACTTTCCGTCAGTTTGAGGAGTTTAGAACCTTCAGTGCTTTTGCGAGTTTCCCCATTCCGTTGGATTACTTTTTTAAGGGAAAAGAGGAGTTTCAAAAACGCATGAACAACATGGATCAAATGAATTACATATTTGTGAATGTGAATTACATCAAGTCGGAGTTGCGTGGAGTTTCCCTGCCTTACGGTACAGAAGGTTTATTCAATTATAGCGCACAGGCACAAATTATTTTGCCTTGGGGCATAAAAAATGTGATGAATTATTTCATTTTACCGGGCAATGGAAACTGGGAAATATACCGTATTACCAAACCCATTCAGCAATTTGATATTTCCTTCCACAAGGAGTTTATGGACAAAAAATTAAAAGTCGGCCTCCATGCGATGGATGTATTCAATCAAAATACCATCAATGCTTTGGTAGCTGGTGAAAATTTGGATACACGATTCCGAGAAAAGATTGACTCGCGCGTTTTCCGGATTTCATTGACGTATAATTTTGGTAATCTAAAACTTCAGAAAGAAAACACCGATATTCAAACGGAGAAAGTAAATTCTGGAGGTGGCTTACTGAAATAAATTTGAGGTTAGTGCATAAAAAACCCGATCGGTGGATCGGGTTTTTTTGTTTTATGAAGCAATTTCTAATCGCTTGAGTAAGTTTTTATTCAAAGCATGCTCGGCATAGGCTTGATCTATTTCAAGATTTCGCTCGTCGGAGCCAGGCAATTCGTACATGGCGTCGGTGAGAATGGCTTCACAGAGCGAGCGTAGGCCTCGGGCACCTAATTTGTATTCTAATGCTTTTTCAACAATATAATCGAGCGCTTCATGGGTCACCGTTAAAGCCACATGATCCATGGCAAACAATTTTTCATACTGTTTGATTAAGGCATTTTTGGGTTCGGTAAGAATGGCCCGTAAGGTTGCTTTGTCGAGGGGGTCCATGTGGGTTAAGACCGGTAAACGACCAATGATTTCGGGAATTAAACCAAAGTCTTTTAAATCTTTAGGGATAATGTATTGCAACAAATTATCTTTATCTACCGCTTCTTTCTTTTGGTTACTGTACCCAACGGCTTGTCGATTTAAGCGTTTAGAAATCACGCGTTCGATACCGTCAAAAGCACCGCCTGCGATAAACAAGATGTTTTGGGTATTGACCTCCACAAATTTTTGATCGGGGTGTTTTCGTCCACCTTTGGGGGGAACGTTGACCACGGTACCTTCCAATAATTTGAGTAAGGCCTGTTGAACTCCTTCACCCGACACGTCGCGAGTGATGGATGGATTGTCGCTTTTTCGAGCAATTTTATCAATTTCGTCAATGAAAACAATCCCGCGCTCGGCTTTGGCCACATCGTAGTCGGCGGCTTGAAGCAACCGCGTGAGAATGCTTTCAACGTCTTCCCCAACATATCCGGCTTCCGTCAATACGGTGGCATCGACAATTGCTAAAGGCACATCCAACATACGGGCTATGGTTTTGGCTACTAAGGTTTTGCCTGTACCCGTTTGTCCGACCATGATGATATTGGATTTTTCGATTTCCACTTCATCGGCGGCGTGGGGTTGCATTAACCGTTTGTAGTGATTGTAGACCGCTACGGAAAGTACTTTTTTGGTTTGTTCCTGACCAATGACATATTGATCCAAAAAAGAACGAATTTCTTTTGGGTGTTTCAACACCAAATCGGCTGCCGATTTGGCGCTTGCTCCAGTGCGAATTTCTTCCAATACGATGCCATGGGCTTGCTCGATACAGCGGTCACAGATGTGCGCGCTAATGCCGGCAATCAACAAATTCGTTTCGGGTTTTTTACGTCCGCAAAAAGAACATTCTAAAACTTCTTTAGCCATAAGTAAGCTGCTGAGCTGCTGAGAAACTGAGCCAGTGAGCGGTTGAGGTTTCGTGGCTCAGTTTCTAAGTAGCTTGTTAAAAATTATCTGCGTAATACTTCGTCAATCATACCGTACTCTTTAGCCTCATCGGCAATCATCCAGTAGTCACGTTCGGAGTCTTTGTATACTTTATCAAACGATTGTCCCGAATGATTGGCGATAATTTGGTACAATTCGTCTTTTAATTTTAACATCTCTTTCAAGTTGATTTCCATATCGGTGGCTACGCCTTGCGCTCCGCCTGAAGGTTGGTGAATCATGACACGAGAATGCGGTAAGGCCGAGCGTTTTCCTTCGGCACCGGCACACAATAATACGGCTCCCATAGACGCAGCCATGCCAGTACAAATGGTGGCCACATCGGGTTTGACGTATTGCATGGTGTCGTAAATTCCAAGGCCTGCATATACGCTACCGCCTGGCGAGTTGATATAGATTTGAATGTCTTTGGAAGCATCGACGCTTTCCAAGAAGAGCAATTGCGCTTGGATAATGTTGGCCACATAATCATCAACGCCAGTGCCCAAGAAGATGATGCGGTCCATCATCAAACGAGAGAACACATCGAGTTGCGAAACGTTTAATTGACGTTCTTCAATAATATAGGGTGTCATTCCAGCTACGATTTTGTCGTAGTAAAGGCTGTTGACCCCGTGCTTTTTCGTCGCAAATTTTTTAAATTCTTTTCCGAAATTCATAGGTTGTGATGAAATGAATTAATATTCTTTTTTACTAGATGCGAAAAGGAGTACAAAGGTTGTACCGCTTTTCATAGAAATGCCAAAGTGACGGTTGTAGGGAATTGCAGCCCGGATTGGCGTGGAGGTCACCGGAAGTGGCGGTCGTGTGATTGTGGGAACCGCAGTGCGACCGAAGGAAGCGCCTGAGGGGCCAAACAAGAACCGAGCGGCACAACGGTACCGAAACAAAAGCCGGAAATGCTGCCCAAAAAACCGTAAGAACGTATTTAAAAAAAAGCGTCAAAATCGAGGAGACTTTGACGCTCAAATATAGCAATATTATTTGAATTAGTGTTTCAACTCGCCGTACATCGCTTTCACGAAGTCTTCGTAGTTCACCTCTTTGGTTTTGGCTTTCACGCTGTTTTTGAACAAATCCAACATTTTTTGGTTCATCACTTGTTCAGACAAGCGACGCACCTCATCTTGGTTGGACATGACGCGGGCCACGATGCCTTGAACATCCTCGTCGGAAGGATCCATTTGACCGAATTGGGCCATTTGTTGTTTGATCAAGCCTGAGGTATAGTCTTTTAATTCGTCGAACGTAATTTGAAGATTGTTGTCCTTCATGATTTTACTTTCGATGAGTTGGTAACGCAATCCTTTTTCAGAGCGCTCGTATTCGGTGGCTGCTTCTTCGGCAGAGATTGGGTTTTCGCCAGTGGTTTGAATCCATTTTTTCAAGAATTCAGCTGGCAAATCGAATTTGGTTGATTCTACCAAGAACTCCGTCACATCGTTTAAGAATTTTTGGTCGGCTTGTTGGGCAAATTGACGCTCGGCATCTTCTTTGATTTTCGCTTTCAGTTCGTCTACTGAAGTCACGGTTTTGGGTCCGAACAACCGATCAAACAATTCTTGATCCAAGGTAGCGGGCTCGTAACCGATTACTTCATCGATGGTAAAGGTAACTTCGATATCCAAACCGTGTACGTCATCGTGACCAATGTTGAGTACGTCCATTAATTTGTGATCGTCATTGAATAGACCTTTGGTTTTTAAGGTAACTACGTCGCCTACTTTTTTTCCTAAGATAGATTTGATTGCTTTTTTATCGGCTAAATCTTCAAGGTCTAATGTTGTACGGTTGTTGATGCCGCGCTCTTCATTAACAAATATTCCCGCTACATCGTTTCCTTCTTCCACTTTATCTTTTGCAATAACTTTCCCGTATTGTTTTTGGATGCGTGCGATTTGACCGTTTAGCATCGTTTCATCAGCCACTACATTGTATTTTACCACGCTAGTTTTAGCTCCTAAATCAACGGAAAATTCGGGTGCAAGACCCAATTCGAATTCGAATTTAAAATCGTCAGTATCCCAATTGAAATCTTCAGTAACTTTAGGAAGTGGATTCCCAAGGATGTCCAATTTTTCTTCTACTAAATAGTTGTTCAAACTTTCTTGCAACAACTTATTTACCTCATCTAACAATACCGATTTTCCGTATTGTTTTTGGATTAAAGTCATCGGCACAGCCCCTTTACGGAATCCAGGTATGCTTGCATTTTTACGGTAGTTGGTTAACACTTCTTGTACTTTGTCTGCATAATCGCTTTTGTTCACTTCTACAGTCACTACTGCATTCAAAGCGTCCACATTATTTCTTGTAATATTCATGAGATGGAACTAATTTTTAGTATATAAAATCGGGTTGCAAAAGTATAATTTTTCTGCAACCCGTCCAAGTTTTATTCTATTGATTTTTAAACTCTTATTTTTTAAGCTCGGTCAACTTGTAAACTAGTGACTGCGAGAGCGTAAGCACTACACTAAAAAGCATGGCCCATCCGATATTTTTGACATCAAATCCATCGACAAAATAATCGCAAAGCATAATCATCATTCCGTTGATGACTAACAAAAATAATCCTAGACTAAAAACCGTGATCGGCAGGGTAAAAAGAACGAAAATAGGTTTTACAAAGAGGTTTAACACCCCTAAAACCAATGCCACCGTCAACGCTGTTGTAAAGGCATCGACCACAATTCCCTTCAAAAAACAAGGGATAATCATCACCAACAAAGCGGTTACTAGCACACGTACAAGAAGTTTCTTCATAAAAGCAATAAATTTTAACAGCTTTAAAGGTAAAAAAAATTGTGAGAAATAATAAAATTACTTAGATTTGCTTTGTAATTAATAAATTTATGTACATGAAAAAACTATTACTTTCTTTAACATTGATGGCTTCTTCTTTTGGATTTAGCCAAATCCTTACACAGGATTTTCAAGGAACTGATTGGCCTCCAACAGGTTGGACAACAGAAACATTGGTTGCTACTCGTCCTTGGGGTTTTACAACAACTATTTTCAACGCTTCTGGACAAACAACCTTCAACATTACTGGAGGTAAATCAGCAGCTAAAGGGTGGATTGCTCAAGATGACGATTCACACTTAACAAGCCCATCGTTCAGTTTAGTAGGATATTCTTCTGCTACTTGGACATTCAACATCAAGTGTGGATACGAGTATCAAGTTGATCCATTTCCAAATGGAGATATCTTAGCGCGCGTTTCTACCGATGGAGGTGCTACTTGGACTACAGAGTGGGTTGAGGAAGATTACGGTCCTTACACTGACTATGCTACTCTGAACATCTCTATCGATATGGCACCTTACTTAGGTCAAGCTGATGTTCGCGTTCGTTTTCAATACATCGCTAACGATGCTGACTCTATGTCTGTAGATGATATCGTAGTTTCTGGTAACTTAGGTGTAAATGAAGTGTTATCTTCTGCGTTCTCTACGTTCCCTAACCCAGTAAACAATGTATTAAACATTAAGAGTACTGAAAACACTATCGTTAATTCAATCCGCATTGTAGATTTGAACGGTAGAACTGTTAAATCTTTGGACACTAACGGTGTTGCTGATATCGCTGTTAACGTAGGTGATTTATCTGCTGGTGTTTACATGGTAAACCTTGAAACAGAAGCTGGTACAGCTGTAAAAAAATTCATCAAAAACTAATTCAGTTTTGATTTAAAATAAAAGGCTTCCGTTGGGAAGCCTTTTTTTATGCAGTAAATTACCCTTCTATGTTTGCAAAAAACGCGCGGTAATCTCAAAGAACGATTTTGGATTTTCTGCATGAAGCCAATGCCCAACATTAGGAATCGTATCTAACACGGCTTGCGGGAAATGACGTTGAATACCTTCCCAGTCTGACTCTATAATGTAGCGCGAATTACCACCTCGTAAAAATAAAGTTGGATGATTAAAAACCGTATGCTCGGGCAAAGCGGCGCCAACTTCTTCGATTTTCTTATTAAACACTTTTAAATTGAAACGAAAATCCAATTGACCAGGAGTTTTCCAATATAAATTTTTCATCAAAAATTGGCGCGTACCAAAATCAGGGATAAAGGGAAACAGCATTTCTTCTACTTGGGCACGATCGGGTTGAAGAGAAAAATCCACAGCATTGAGTCCGGCCAAAATATCCTGATGATGTGGTGCGTAATATTTGGGTCCGATATCGGCCACAATTAATTTTCGCACCCGATCGGGATGACGAACAGCCAACAACATGGCAACCTTTCCGCCCATCGAGTGACCGATGATATCAAATGATTTCAATTGATGTTCGTTGGCGTATGTGATCACATCTTGCATCATCAATTCATAATTGAAGGCATCAGCATGGAAACTTCTGCCGTGGTTTCGTAAATCGAGCAAATGAACTTGATAACCTAACGATGCGTATTGCGGTGCAAACGACTTCCAATTGTCAGACATTCCCATAAACCCATGGATAATCAACAAAGGAAAGCCTTCGCCTTCAATTCTTGAATGTAAAATTGGTGCCATCTTTTTCGTTTATTTCAATTTTTGCAAATACATGTTCACCACATTTTCAAGTCCCAAGTACAACGCTTCTGAAATAAGGGCGTGACCAATAGACACCTCCAACAATCCAGGGATATTTTGTTTAAAAAACTGAATGTTATCCAAACTTAAATCGTGTCCTGCATTCACCCCCAATTCCAAATCTACTGCTCGTTGCGCTGCTGCTGCATAGGGAGCAATGGCGTGTTCATTCCCAAAAGCGTATTGATGCGCAAAATTCTCCGTATACAATTCAATCCGATCCGTACCGGTTGCTTTGGCACCTTCAATCATTTTTATATCGGGATCTACAAAAATTGAGGTACGAATTCCCTGAGCCTTAAATACGGCAATCACCTCCTGCAAATACGATTGATGGCGCACGGTATCCCAACCTGCTGAGGAAGTAATTGCACCAATAGCATCGGGCACTAAGGTTACTTGCTCAGGGCGGCATTCGAGTACTAAATCGATAAAATTATGCTGGGGATTCCCTTCGATATTAAATTCAGTAGTTACTACACCGCGTAAATCACGGGCATCTTGATAGCGAATATGACGCTCATCGGGTCTTGGATGAATGGTTATCCCTTGCGCACCAAAACGCTGTATAGCGATAGCTGCCTCAACAACATTGGGGATATTTCCACCTCGAGCATTACGCAACGTGGCTATTTTATTGATGTTGACACTTAGTTTTGTCATGTGAATTGTGGATTAATTATGCAAAAATACAAGTTAAAATCGGCACACCCGAACGAAAAAATTGATTATTTTGCATGAAATATCCTTCCCGTATGACTGCAATCAACGATTACATCACCAACGACCATGCTGCATTAGACAGTATACAAACCGTTGCTGACGCGCAAGACTTCTTTTTGGAGGTTCCTTTTTCTAATTTCCCTGTGCTTCAGGAAGGCATTTATGTAGGCTGTATTGCTGCCGACGATGTAGAAACGTTTGACATGGACAAGCCGCTCTCGGAATACCGTTATGTTTTGGAAGGATTTTTTGCGCGTAAAAGCATGATATGGTTGGATGTTTTGGAAGTTTTTGCAAAAAATCACACCAATATCGTTCCCGTATTAGACGATGAAAACAACCATTATTTAGGGTATTATGAGTTGGAAGATATTATCAAGTTTTTCCATGAAACGCCTTTTCTAAAAGAACAAGGAGGAATCATTGTGGTACAAAAAGGCTTGAACGATTATGCGATGAGTCAGATCGCTCAAATTGTAGAAAGCAATAATGCAAAAATGCTGGGGGCTTTTATATCGGATGTTGTTGGCGATCAAGTGGAAATCACAGTCAAAATTGCCGTCGGCCCTATGAACGACATTATTCAAACGTTCAGACGTTATAACTACACCATTGTTTCTGAGCATCACGATGATATATTTTTAAATAATTTGAAAGAACGCTCTGAGTATTTGGATCGCTTTCTGAACATCTAATCTTATGAGAATCGCCATTTTTGGACAGTATTACCAAAACGACACCCGTCCTATCATTCGTGATATTTTCCTTTTTTTGAATGAAAATCAAGTCGATTTGGTCATTGAGGCCGATTTTCTAAAGATTTTATACGAACATGAATTGATCAAAAAATCGTATAAAACGTTCTCGTCTTATGAAGATTTAAAATCGGGTTTTGATTTAATGATTAGTATCGGTGGAGACGGAACAATTTTGCGTGCCGCCACTTTTGTCCGTGATTTGGGCATTCCAATTTTGGGTATTAACGCGGGTCGCTTGGGATTTTTGGCCAAAGTACAAAAGGAAAACATCAACGCTTTTTTACAATTGGTATTGGAACGACGCTATACCATTTCTGAACGCACCTTGTTGGAACTTCAAATTACTCCAGACGATGGACAAATCCCAGCCCTTAATTTCGCCATGAACGAGGTAACGGTGAGCCGCAAAGACACGACTTCGATGATTACCATTGAGACCCATTTGGACAATGAATACCTTACCTCCTATTGGGCCGACGGACTTATTGTGGCCACACCTACGGGAACGACCGGATATTCGTTGAGTTGCGGAGGACCCGTACTGACGCCCGATGCCAAATGCTGGGTGATTACCCCTATTGCGCCTCACAACCTCAATGCACGACCCTTAGTCATTCCTGACCATACCACCATTCGCTTACGGGTTTCGGGAAGGGAAGATCAATTTTTAGTATCCTTAGATTCCCGTTTAATTACACTGACTAAAGAACATGTGCTAACCATTCGGAAAAATGATTTTACGATTAAAATGGTCGAAATTCAGGAGGAAAGTTTTTTAAAAACCCTACGCAACAAACTCCTTTGGGGAGAAGATAAACGAAATTAACACCTTTATTACACTACACTCTTTTTTTTGCCGTTAAACCCTTCGAACAGTGATTAGTTATAAAAAGAAGGTTTAACCGTGTAAAATATAATTTTTATTATTCAAAAGGGATGTTTATCTACTACTGATAATTATTATATTTGCACGCTATTTTCCATTGGATGAAACGAATATATATAGCGTTATTGGTATTAACTTTTTCTGGATTACAAGCGCAAATTCATGAAATTGGCGTGTTTGCGGGAGGAGCAAATTACATTGGAGAGGTAGGTAAAACAAATTATATCAACC
This sequence comes from Flavobacteriaceae bacterium, assembly GCA_947463515.1. Lineage (GTDB taxonomy): Bacteria > Bacteroidota > Bacteroidia > Flavobacteriales > Flavobacteriaceae > Flavobacterium. The sequence continues at coordinate 15,128 of CANHRI010000024.1, read as the reverse complement.
CAAACGAACCCGTTTTTGGTTTTTTGTATAAGTGGAACAGAAGTCCGCGTCATTCCTACCGATTCGCATTCAATTGGGGAAAAATTAGTGCCAACGATTTGGACTCCGATGTCCCTGGACGGCAACGAAGAGAGAATCGCTTTGAAAATTCAGTACGCGAATTGGCCGTAGGGATGGAATTCAATTTTTTTGAGTTCGACCTGCATGAAATGGACCGCCAATTTACGCCCTATGTATTCACGGGACTAACGTATACCTTTTACGATGAATTGTATACTGTGAATCGTGAAACAAGAACGGATAAGAGTAGTTCAACGCTTGCCATTCCCATGATAGTGGGCATAAAAACGAATATTGCTGACCATTGGATATTGGGCGTTGAAGTAGGTGCCCGTTACACGTTTTCTGACAACCTTGATGGAAGTCAACCCAAAAACGATCGGTATGCGGCGCTTCGATATGGCAATTTAGAAAGTAATGATTGGTATGTGTTTACGGGAGTAACCCTAACCTATACCTTTGGAAATAAACCCTGCTTTTGTGCAGACTAACTATGAGTTTACTACAACACGTAAATACCGATAATCTACCTAAGCATATTGCCATCATCATGGACGGCAACGGAAGATGGGCTAAAAAACAAGGTATGTTACGCACTTTTGGCCATGAGCGTGGCACCAAATCGGTAAAAACTACCGTAGAAACCTGCGCGCGCTTGGGGGTACAAAATCTTACGTTGTATGCTTTTTCAACCGAAAATTGGAACCGACCTAAAATTGAAGTTGAAACGTTAATGAAACTTTTGGTTAAATCTCTTAAAACCGAACTCAAAACGTTACAATCCAACAATATCCGACTCAATGCTGTTGGATGCCTTGATTTATTACCCAAAGGCACGCGCAGTGAATTGATGGAAGTGATGGATAAAACCAAAAATAACAACCACATGACCCTCACTTTAGCCCTAAGTTACGGCTCTCGAGAGGAGTTAATTCAAGTTGTTAAAAACATCAGCGACAAAGTTAAAAATAGTATAATTTCAATTGAGGCTATTGACGAATCCATTATTAATCAACATCTTTACACCCATGATTTACCCGATGTTGACTTATTAATTAGAACCAGTGGCGAGCACAGAATCAGTAATTTCTTGTTGTGGCAAATTGCTTACGCAGAGTTGTTTTTTACCGATGTGTTGTGGCCTGACTTCACGGACGAGCATTTGTATGAAGCCATTATCAATTATCAAAAAAGAGAACGCAGATTTGGAAAAACCAGCGAACAGATTAACCCTTCCTAATATGAAAAATAGCTACTTATTATGGACCGCTATCCTACTATTAGGAGTGTTTCAATCCCTTAATGCCCAGAACACCGAACGAATTCCTTTCGATCAAGGAAAAAAATACATTTTAGGTAAAGTAAATGTTACCGGAAAAATTAGTTACAACGAACTTACGGTAGTGACTTTTTCAGGCCTTGAAAAAGGACAAGAAATCACGGTCCCCGGGGAACAGATTAGTAATGCCATTAAAAAACTGGGGAAACTTGGTCTTTTTAGTGATATTGATTTTTATGCTAGCGAAATTCGAGGCGATACAATCGATTTAGAATTGAATATTACAGAACTCCCAAAACTTAATGACGTTCGTATTAATGGCGTTAAGAAAAATAAAATCGAAGACTTAATCAAAGAAAATGCGTTGACTAAAGGTAAAATTGTCAACGAAAACTTGATTACAACGACACGTAACTACCTCGAAAACAAATACAAAAAAGAAGGATACTTTAACACAAAAGTTTCCGTAAAAACATCACCCGTCGACTCTACGGTTAACCAAGTCAACATGATCATTGGCATTGATAAAGGGGATAAAATCAAAATTAATCGTATTACTTTCGAAGGAAACGAAAAGTTTTCAGATAAAAAGTTGCGCAAAGCCATGAAAGGCACCAAGCAACAAAACCCTATTCGTATTTTCAAAGCTTCTAAATTTATTCGCAGTAAATTCAATGAAGATTTGGTGGCCATTGTGGAGAAATACAAAGAGAAAGGATACCGTGATGCACGAATCGTTTCGGATTCGGTATGGTTGGATACCAAAAAGCAAAAACTGGCCTTGAACATCAAAGTAGAAGAAGGGCGAAAGTATTTTTTTGGAAACATCAAGTTTTTAGGAAATTCGGTATACTCTGATCAAGCATTGGCCGGTATGTTGGGTATTAAAAAAGGAGATACCTACAACGGTGTGCTATTGGAAAAACGCATTTCTGACAAAGGCAAACCCGACGGCGATGATATTACTAACTTATATCAGAACAACGGATATCTTTTTTCTACCATCAATGCCGTAGAGGTAAAAACGGAAAAAGACTCTATTGACTTTGAAATTCGGGTAGTCGAAGGACCTATAGCCTACTTTAACAAAATCACTGTTGTGGGTAATGACAAAACGAATGATAAGGTTATTTATCGCGAATTACGCACCAAACCCGGTGAAAAATACAGTAAAGAAGATTTAGTTCGTACCGTTCGTGAAATTGGACAATTGGGATTCTTTGACCCAGAAGCCATCGATCCAAAATTCAAAAACGTAGACCCCACAGCAGGAACGGTAGATATAGAATATAATTTGGTCGAACGTGGATCGAGTCAGATTGAGCTCCAAGGCGGTTATGGTGGCGGTGGATTTATTGGAACGTTAGGTCTTTCATTCAACAACTTCTCGATTGCCAATATTTTTAAAAAATCGGCATATAAACCCTTACCCATGGGTGACGGTCAAAAATTAGCTCTGCGTTTACAAGCGAGTACCTTCTTTAGAACCTACAGTTTTTCCTTCTCTGAACCTTGGTTTGGCGGAAAAAAACCGGTGAGCTTCTCTGCTTCTGTTTCACAAAGTAAACAGTATCTCTTCTCAGGTTCATTTAACAGTATTGACCGCTCGCGAAGCTTCGACATTACCTCGGTAACTATCGGTTTGGCTAAACGACTTACTATTCCCGATGACTTTTTTATCCTTTCTGGTAATTTAAGTTTCCAGTATTATAACTTAAACAATTACAACACGGGACTTTTTACCTTTGGTAATGGTACTTCTAGAAATTTTGGTTTCAGTGTTGGTCTTACCCGAAACAACAAAGCAATCAACCCAATTTACCCGATACGTGGAGCAGAATTTAGCATCAATGCCAAGTTTTCTCCTCCCTATTCGTTATGGAATGGAGTGGATTATGGAGAACTTCCGAATCAAGCGGAATACAAAAAACGTTTTGATCCCAATACCATGACAGCAGATCCCAATGTTAATATATTACCTGCTGTCGGTGATTTTGTAACACAGAATCCTAATACTGGGCTATACACTCGAGTTGACACCTTCCAAGAAGCCGATGTCGATCAAGCCAAAGTGGACCAAAAGCGCTTCAATTGGTTGGAATACTATAAAATTAAATTTAAAGCGGATGCTTATACCAAACTTCAAGGGAATTTGGTGTTGCGCAGTTTAACTGAGTTTGGTTTCTTAGGGGCTTACAACCAAGAACGCGGTGTAGTTCCTTTTGAACGTTTCTTCGTTGGGGGTGATGGCTTGGCCAACTTTGCACTTGATGGCCGTGAAATTATTCAATTACGAGGGTATCCTAATCAATCTTTATCGTCCAATGTTGGGGGAAGTATTTACAACAAATTCACGTTAGAATTACGCTATCCTATAACCTTGAAAGCTGCTGCATCAATTTATGCTCTTACTTTTTTAGAAGGAGGTGCCTCTTTCAACAATTTTAGAAGCTTTAATCCGTTTGCTATACAACGGTCGGCCGGATTCGGTATTCGTGTGTTCATGCCTGCCTTCGGATTGTTGGGAATTGACTTTGCCCAAGGATTCGATTTCATTCCAGGAACCACACAAAAAGGAGGTTGGCAGACCCATTTTATTATTGGACAACAATTTTAGTATATTTGCTTAGGCTATGCTAACACAAACGGTTATGAAAAAACAGTTTTCGCTTCTTTTTTGGGTGCTTTTATCCGCCACACAACTCATTTCAGCACAATCCCGTGGGATTAAAGTGGGATATATCGATATGGAATATATCTTAGACAAAGTCCCTTCATATGCTGAAGCAAAAAATCAATTGGAACAAAAAGCTGAAAAGTGGAAGCAAGAAATTGAAACCAAAAAAAATGACATTGCCAAGCTAAAAGAAGCTTTAAAAACAGAACGCGTTTTATTGACCAAAGAGCTAATTGATGAGCGTGAAGAAGAAATTGCTTTTCAAGAGAAAGAATTAATTGACTACCAACAAAAACGTTTTGGTCCGAACGGGGATTTAATTGTGCAGAAGGCAACATTGGTAAAACCCATACAAGATCAAGTTTTTAACGCCGTGCAAGATTTGGCGGAAGCCCGAAAATATGACTATGTATTTGATAAGTCATCGGACCTAACAATGCTGTTTGCGGCCAAAAAACACGATTTAAGCGATAGAGTAATCAGTGTATTAACCCGTGCTGAACGTCGCCAACAAATGTCCAAAAAACAGTTAAAAGAAGAAGAGGCTAAAGAAAAGTTGGAAGACATGATGGCCGACAATCCCGAAATGACGGAGCGTCAGAAACAAATGGAAGAACGTAAAGCGGCTCGATTGAAATTGATTGAAGACAAAAAAGCAGCAGCGGAAGCCCGCAAAAAAGAAGCGGATGAAAAACGCAAACAACAACTAGAAGAAAAAAACAACAAAAAAACTGGCACAGTTTCTGATACTGCCAAACCAACTGCTACTCAGGATACCAATGCCGCTCAGAAAAAAGAAGAAAAAACAGAAGCTGCGGCCGCTGAAAAAGAAAAACGCGATGAAGCACGCAACAAATCTTTGGATGAGCGTAAAAGAATTATTGATGAGCGTAAAAAAGCAGCCGAAGAAAAACGCAAACAACAGTTAGAAGCACGTGAAGCCGCTAAAAGAGCGAAAGACAGTGTTAAAACTGTAAAACCTTAAAATAAAATTGTTCACTAAATTAAATTCAAAATGATGAAACTATTCAAAAATGCCCTTTTAGCCGTAGTCGCTGTATTAGGAATGCAAACTGCTCAAGCACAGGCCAAAACCGCTCATGTTGATGTCAATGATATTACGTCGAAAATGCCTGCTATGATCGAAGCCCGTAAACAATTGGAGAAATTGGGCGAAAACTACAGTAAAGAATACAAAACATTAGTAGAGGAGTACCAAGCGAAAGCGAAAAAATATGAGGCGGAAGTAGGTACCGTATCGGATGCTGTAAATCAAACGCGTCAACAAGAAATGCAAGATATGGGAAAACGCATTAGCGATTTTCAAGAAAATGCACAAAACGATTTGCAAAAAAAAGAAGGAGAATTGATGAAACCGTTGGTGGATAAAATCAAAGCTTCTATTTCAAAAGTTGGAAAAGCAAAAGGATACCAATATGTTATGGATGTATCAAGCTTGCTTTTGGCTGATGGTCCAGACATTACTGCTGACGTAAAAAAAGATTTAGGGTTTTAATCCAGACTCTTTACAATATAACCCGAAGATAACCCTTCGGGTTTTTTTATACCTTTGTGTATGGAAAATAATCAACCTATCGGCCTTTTTGACTCGGGAATTGGGGGAACATCCATTTGGAAAGCCATTCACCAACTTTTACCACACGAGGACACGCTGTACCTAGCCGATAGTAAAAATGCTCCTTACGGCATTAAATCCAAAGCTGAAATCATCGCTTTGAGTCGCAAGAACACCGAATTCTTACTTGACCATAATTGTAAAATCATCGTCGTGGCTTGCAACACCGCGACCACCAATGCGATTCAGGAATTGCGTGCTAGCTACAACGTTCCTTTTATTGGTATTGAACCCGCCATCAAACCTGCAGCGTTGCATTCTCAAACCCATAAAATTGGAATTCTAGCCACACAAGGCACCTTAAATAGCGCTTTATTTCACCAAAGCATGCAACAGTACCAAGATGTGGTTTTTGTGGAGCAAATTGGACACGGTTTAGTAGAACTTATTGAAAATGGTCAAATCGATAGCCCAGTAATGGAACACCTTTTACATCAATATTTAAGTCCGATGATCGCCGCTAATATCGACTATTTAGTTTTAGGGTGCAGTCATTACCCCTATTTAATTCCGCAAATTCAAAACATCCTTCCACCACATATCACCATTATCGACTCGGGTGAAGCTGTAGCACGTCAAACGCAACGGGTTTTGGAACAAATTGTAGGCTTACGTAATCATTCTACCCCATCGACACAACGTTTTTATACCAATACTCATCCACAAGTGCTGGAGGCTATTTTAGACCATAAATACCCCGTAATCCCTACTGATTTTTAATCCGTACCCTTATAACGCAGGAAAAGAAGTATCTTTGCCAAAAAGTAAGTGCATGCAACGTTCGAATTCCAACCGATCTGGTAAAAAACCGACCTCAAATTCAAAATTTAATCGGGAATCCAAACCCCCACGAAAAACAGCTGCACCAAAAAAAGCAGCACCAGCTCCCAAAAGCAATCCCGATGAGATTCGCTTAAACCGATACATTGCCAACTCAGGGATTTGCTCCCGTAGAGATGCCGATATTTATATCCGCTCTGGCAATGTGAAAGTAAATGGAGAAGTGATTACTGAAATGGGGTACAAAGTAAAACCGGGGGATGTCGTTAATTTTGATGGAACTGAAGTTAGCCCAGAAAAAAAAGAATATTACCTTATCAATAAACCCAAAAACTTCACGACCTCTGGCGATGATAGCGCAAACTCACGCAATGTTTTGGAACTATTAAAAGGAGTTTCCCGCGCTAAATTACAACCTGTGGGACGTATGGATAAAAACACTACAGGACTGTTATTGTTGACCAATGATAGTGATATCATATTAAAATTTTCTAAACCCCAACCCAAAGCGACTAAAATCTACCAAGTGAGCTTGGACCGTAACCTTAAGTATGAAGATTTAGAATCGATCGCTAAAGGAATTATCTTGGAAGGCCACCGTGTTCATGTGGATGAGATTAGTTATATAGAAAACCAACCCAAAACTGAAATCGGCATCCAACTTCGTACAGCCAATGTAAAAGTGGTGCGTGCGCTTTTTGAAGCATTAAAATACGATGTACTCAAAGTGGATCGCGTTTCGTTTGCAGGATTAACAAAAAAGAACTTACCCCGTGGATTTTTCCGACCGCTCACCGAACAGGAGATTATCAACCTAAAAAACATTTAATACCATGCGTACAGTGGGAGCACTTTATGTTTCATCTGTAAAAGATTACTCTATTGAATTTTACAACGTGCTGATTGACTATGCCCCTCGCTTAGTTTCGTCCTTAGTTGTATTGGTTTTAGGACTCTATGCGATTCGTTTTATAACCCGTTTGGCCAAAAAAATCATGGCCCGAAAAGAAATGGAAGTCACTTTGGCTGAATTTCTATCAAGTTGCCTTTTGTGGGGACTGCGCGCGTTACTTTTTGTTACTTTTATTTCGCGTCTAGGTATTGAAACCACCTCATTTGTTGCCATTCTCGGGGCAGCGGGCTTAGCCATTGGAATGTCTCTTCAAGGGTCATTGGCCAATTTAGCAGGAGGTGTACTGATTATTCTATTTAAACCCTTTCGCGTAGGCGATGTCATTGAAGCGCAAGGCGTTAGTGGGATGGTCACTGAAATACAAATTTTTGTGACCAAACTTATTTCGGGGAACAACCAAACCATCATGATTCCCAATGGAATTTTATCCAACGGGATTATTACCAATTTTTCGATTGCTGGAAAAAGAAGAGCAGACTTGGTGTTTTCGCTTTCGTATGAAACCAATATCAAAGCGGCTAAAGAAACCGTTTTACAAGTCATGCAAAACCATCCGAAAGTCCTTAAAGATCCAGCTCCTGAAGTGATTGTTAAAGATTTATCGGATAGTGCAATTCACTTAGGGATTCGTCCTTGGACCCTAAATGATGATTTTGGGGAAGTGTGTTCCGATATACTAGAGCAATGTAAAGCGGCTTTTGATGCGCAAAACATTGCCATTCAGCCTTTTGTTCGTGAAAATCCAGCTTAGGGATTTACCATAAAATTTTTGAGGTAAAAAGGCTCAAAATAAGCGACATCTTCAAACTGCTTTTCTTGGTAAAGGGTTTCAGCAAGTACGGCCATGGTTTGTGCAGAAGGAAACGTAACGGATTCCAAAAATTGAAAACGCCCTTGAGTAAGAACGGTTTTGGCCTTGGGCAAACAATCGCCAACAAACGTACAAGGTCCTTGCCATGCCTCAAAAGAGTCTTCATTTAATATCATTGCCTCCACAGCACTTAACGATTTCCCATTGACATCAAAAACAGCTGTATACACTTCCATTCGACGCGCGTCGATAAGAGGAATAATATACCCTTCATTTACGGGAGTCGCATGAGCGAGAATTTGTAAAGTAGACAAGCAAATCAATGGAATTTGCAAAGCGTAACACAATCCTTTGGCTGCAGAGACACCGATACGAAGTCCGGTATACGACCCAGGACCTTTACTCACGGCAATAGCATCCAATTCAGACACCAAGATTCCCGCTTCCTGAAGCACTTCTTCTATAAAAACATGGAGCTTTTCAGCATGAGTATAGCCTTCTTCTGCTTTTTCACGTAAGGCGATAACTTTCCCCTCTCGCACTAAGGCTACCGAACAATTTCGTGTAGCGGTTTCCAAACACAACAATAAGGCCATGAGGAATTAGACTTTTGATTTAAGTTTTACTTTGTCGCCCGAATTCAAGTCCTTTGAAACTGTATTGTAGGGACCGATAATTACTTCATCACCTTTTTTCAGACCCGTAAGAATTTCAATATTGGTATCGTCTTGAATGCCCGTTTTCACCACACGGATTCGCGCTTTGTCGTTGACTTTAACGAAAACACATTCCAATTTTTTATCTGACTTAGACTTTACTTTTTCCGTTTTGGCGGCTTCATCATCTTCGGGAACATCCAAAATAGATTTGGGCAATGTATCTGATTTTACCACAACGGCACTAATCGGTACGCCTATGATTTTTTCTTTACGTTTGGTGATGATATCAACGGTTGCTGTCATTCCAGGGCGAAAAGGAGAATACGTAGCGGGTTTGCCTTCTAACAAGTCTTGATATGACTCTTTAAGGATGCGAACCTTTACTTTGAAATTGGTCACCTGATCTGCAGTCGTTCCCGTGCTGGCTGAGTTTGATATACTCGTCACTACGCCTTTGAATTCTTTTTTCAAATACGCATCGACTTGGATATTGGTTTCATCACCGATGTTGACCTTAACAATATCATTTTCATTTACATCCACTTCTACCTCCATGTTGTTAAGATTGGCCACGCGAAGCAATTCGGTACCTGCCATTTGTTGGGTTCCCAAAATCTTTTCCCCCAACTCAACATTAAGTGCCGAAATTGTTCCATCGGCTGGAGCATAAATGGTGGTGCGGCCTAAATTATCTTTGGCTTCCACAACCGAAGCATTTGCACTCTGTACGTTATAATACGCCGATTGCTTGTTGGCTTTGGCTACTTCAAACGCCGCAATCGCTTTATCCCAATCCGCACGAGAAATAATTCCTTTTTCAAACAAGGATTTGCTGCGCTCATAACTGGCTTGAGCCTCTTTAAAAGAAGCATCTGCCTGCGACAATCCCGCTTTGGTTCCCGCATAATTAGAAACGGTACGGTTTAACCCAGAAGTATAAATGTCGGGGTTAATTTTGACCAACAAATCTCCTTTTTTCACAATTTGTCCCTCTTTTACGGGTAAAGCAATAATCTCTCCTGACACTTGAGAAGACACTTTTACTTCAATTTCGGGTTGTATTTTTCCAGTAGCCGAAACGGTTTCGATAATCGTTATTTCATCTACTTTGGCTACTTCAACTTCTTTCAATTCTTCGCGGTTTCCAAAAACACCTTTGGAGGACAAAACCATCAATACAATGATTACTCCAAAGACAATACCACCCCACAAAAAGATTTTTTTTCTACTCATGATTGTTATAATTTCTCCACGATGGGAATTCCAAAATAAAATTCGACAACTTTAACTTTAAAAATATAGTCATACTTGGTACGCACTAAATCTGACTGCGCATTGGTATATAAGGTTTGCGCTTGACTCAATTCAAAACTATTGGAAAGCCCAACATTAAAGCGTTCTTTCGCATATTCGAAAGCCAACTTTCGTGCATTTAGCGCGGTTTGTGCCGATTCATAAGCTTGCAAAGCTCCTTTGGCATCTGTGATAGCAGTATAAACGGTTCGCTCCAAATCGAGGGAAGTTTGTTTTTCATTGGTTCGTGCCCGTTCTAACGTGATACGCGCTCTTGTCACCGCATTGGAAGACCGGAATCCATTCAAAATTGGAATCGTCATTTGAACCCCAAAACTATTCCCTTTAAACTGGCTAAACTGATCAAAATAGGGCAACGGATTTCCTTGAATCGGAATAAAATTGGGAGCCACTACCGCTTCCCCTGTACTCGGTACAAATCCGATGGTATTCGTTGGATTGTTGGGGTCAACAACAAAATTGGAAATACGACGTTGATTGGAAGCACGGGTACTAAAACTATAAAATCCATTGATACTGGGCTGCAAGGCTCCTTTGGAGATTTTCAAATCGCGTTCGGCAGCCTCTAGATTGGTACGCGCAATTTTTAATTCCACGCGCTCACCCAAAGCTTTTTTGACAATTGTTTCTGGACTTTCTGCGAGTATTGGACTCAAAGACGGCTCATAGTTGGCTTCAGCAATATCAAAATTGCGAAAATCGTCCAATTGAAGCAATTGTGCCAAACTTAATTTGGATAAAAACAAGGTATTTTGTGCTGCAATTACCCGTTGACGGTCGGCTGCAACCGTGGCTTCTGCATCGAGTAAGTCGCCTCGTGGAATCATGCCTGATTTAACCATTTCACTCGCGCGCAGCAATTGTTTTTCATCATTGGCCAATTGCTCTTGTTGTACTTTTAAATTTTCTTTATTAAAAAGAATTTGCAAATACGAATTGGCGACGTTCAACGCCACATCGTCTTGCATTTTATTCAACTGATATTGTGCGGCCAAAATTGTTAATCGGGCCCGCTTCAATTGATTCATATTTTGCAACCCATTGTAAATCGCCACACTTGAATTAAGTCCAGCAGAAGTAAACTGAATGGTTTGATTTTCCAACAAACCCGTTGTAATGTTCTGGTTCAAACCAATATTCCACGAATGGGAGGCACTGGCATTTAGGGTAGGTAAAAAATTACCAATAGCGTCTTTTTTTGCGACACGTCCATTTTGTAAATCCAGTTCCGATTGTTTAATAGAAATGTTATTTTTTAGAGCATAATCAACACACTCACGAAGCGTCCAGGTTTTGGTTTGTCCCCACCCTTCAAAGGCGCAACACAAAAACACCCATAGCCCGGTTTTTATAATCCATTTATTCATAAACCTCTGTAGATTTCTTGGAACAGCAAAAGTAGAAGAACTGCTTTAATTCCTATCCAATTTTGTTTGCTTATCAGACGTCATTCCGCTTTTTTTGTTACATTCACATCCAAATTAATTTTGTTTTTCATGAAACTGCACTGCCTCTTTTTAACGCTTATTTTAAGTCTAGTTACAGCCTCTTGCTCGGGTCCCCAAAAAATTTTAGCAGAAAAACCTGTTCGCAGCAACAATCCTGACTTTGCCTACAAAACAACAAGCTCAATGGTGAGCATGCCCCTAGAAATCACACTCACTGAAATTGAAAAACAACTGAATAAAACCCTTGCTGAGCTCGTTTATGAAGACCCTAGTTTACAAGACGACAACATTCAAATGAAGATTTGGAAAACGGCGCCCATTCGCTTGCAAGAAAATCAGGGGAAAATCAAATCGGTGCTTCCCCTAAAGATTTGGGTTAATTACAAATATGGTACTGATTTTTTGGGATTAAATGATACAAAAGAATTTGATTTAAATGGAGTAATTACCCTGAGCAGTCAAGTGCAACTTTCCAACTGGAAATTGACCACTCAATCGGTAATTGAGGATATCACCTGGCAAGAGAGTCCAACGATGACTGTGGCGGGTAAAAAGGTTCCTATTACCTACCTGATCAGTCCTGCTTTATCGTTGTTTAAGAAAAAAATAGCCCTGAAAATCGACGAAGCCATTACCAAATCCTGTGATTTTAAACCCTATGTACTGAATGTGTTGGAAACCCTTAGCAATCCAATCCTCACGAGTGAAACTTACAAAGCTTGGTTTAAATTGCAACCCAACGAAGTTTTGGTCACCGATGCCATTTTGGACAAAACGAAAATTACCATGAACTTGGGATTAAAATGCGGAATGACGACGTGGGTGGGACAGCAACCGAAGAAAGGAATTGACCGCGAAAGCATCGGATTTAAATCGGCGCGTACTGTGGGGGATAAAACCGTGGTCAGTATTGCCGCGATTACAACCTATGACAACTCGTCAAAAGTAATGACAGCAAATTTTAAAGGACAAGAATTCAAGTCGGGCACACGCGTGATCACGGTTCAAAATGTTGAATTATGGGGCAAAGATGGACGTATGATTATTGCATTGGACTTAGCGGGCAGTCTCAACGGGACGATTTATTTGAGTGGTATACCCAAATATGATGCGGTTTCCAAAGAAATTTACTTTGATGACATGGATTATGTTTTAAACACCAAAGGCATTTTAACCAAAACAGCAAATTGGTTGTTGCAAGGGTACATTTTGCGTAAAATTCAAGAGCAATGCCGGTACTCGATACAACCAAATATGGAAGAGGGAAAAAAGAATCTCTTGCCTTACCTTAACAACTATTCGCCCATGAAAGGCGTTATTGTGAATGGATCGATTATAGAGTTAGACTTTGACAAAATAGAACTCACCGACGATTTTATCATTGCTTTTATCAATGGAAGTGGAAAAATGAATGTTCGTGTAGACGGAATGGATTAAGTCGTTTTAACCTTTTTTTGGCGAAACATACTGTACACCACATACCCCACAACGGCCACAAGTATGTACGGAAACACCATAAGGTAGACGATACCGTCATTGACCGCTTCGGCTTTGACCACATTTCCTGAACTTTCTAGAGATGCTCGGCACATGGCACACTGACCTATGGCTGTAGGAGATGCCAATAGGAGCAGAAAAAGCAGGAGGAATAAACGATTAATGCGCATAATAGGGGGCAATCATTACGTAAACAATAACGCCAGTCACAGCCACATACAACCACAACGGAAAAGTGATTTTGGCCAATTTTCGGTGGCGATCAAACTGTTGAGATAAGGCGCGAACGTAAGTAAATAAGACCAAAGGAATAATCGCTACCGACAAAACGATATGGCTTATCAGAATAAAGAAGTAAACATATCGAATGGCCCCTTCGCCGCCAAACTTGGTCGATTCAGACGTAAGGTGGTAGGCAACATACATCACTAAAAACACGACGGAGCAAGCAATCGCGGCAGTCATCAAACGTTCGTGTGCTTTGCGATTTCCATTTTTTATCGCTATCACCGCCCACACCAACAATACCGCAGTAACCGCATTGATTCCTGCATAAATGGGTGGTAAAAAAGAAAGCGGTTCTACATTGATTCCAAAGTCCTTCAACTTAAAAGAAAACAATATCGCGACGACTATCGGGATAAGGATGGAAACAACTATAATCGGTGTTTTAAATTTTGTTTCTAATGTAGTTTTAACGTCCATAATTATTCGTTTAATAAGCGTTGTATATCTTCACTGATGGCTTTAATGCCGGGTGCTTCCAAACCATCGTAATACAAAATAGGATTTCCTTGGGCATCCCGACGGCATCGTATATTTCCTTTTTTATCGATCAAAGCAAACAAACCTGAATGCTCAAAACCACCATTGACTTTATCTTTAGATTCACCTGCGTAAATGTTGAATCCTTTGTTGGACAAATCAAAAATGGTTGCTTTATCTCCCGTTAAAAAATGCCAATTCTTCATGGTGACTCCTAAGGATTGTGCATGTTCTTTCAATACTTCCGAAGTATCTTTTTCAGGATCTATGGTAATCGAAGCAATGGCAAAATCGGGATTCTTTCCAAATTGCTGTTGTAATTTCAACATATTTTTGTTCATGACCGGGCAGATACTTGGACAGCTAGCGAAAAAAAACTCTAAAACATAGACTTTCCCTTTGTAGGTATCTTGTGTAATCGTGGCTTTGTCCTGATTGGTAAGTGAAAATTGAGGAACTTGCCCCATCACAACCAAGGTTTTTTTGGCCGCTTCATCTTTGATTTCATTGGACAAACTCATTCGGTCGTTTTGAACGGTTTCTCCTTTTTGAATGCGATCAACGATTTTTGGTACAAAAATTATCCCAAAAATCAAAACAATAAACGATATCCCGATATACGATTTATTCTTCATACTAGATTTTTCGATTGGCTTTGTTATTCTTTTTTAGGGCTAAACGGTATTCTGCGAGAATAACTTTTACATCATCTATCATGTTGTTGTAGAGGTCGGAAACTTTAAACGTATTGTACCCCTCTTGGTATTCCTCCTCACCTTTTTTATTTTTCCCTTTTCGCCCTCTCAAATTGCGCTTCTTATCTACAATATACACGTTGGGAGTACCTAATTTTTCATTGAGACTCCCCATCAATTGTAATTTACTGTAGTAGCTTTTTATCGATTCGGGAGATCCAAAAACAAACCACCAATTTTGCTGAGGCCCTAACTTCTTTAAACTGGTTTGCAACTTGGTCACCTCAGCCTCGGTACCCTCTGGAAAGACCATAACCATTTGAAAGTCCTTAAACTCTTTGTTACGGGCATAAATTTTTTCATACAAATTAAAAAAACCGCCTTTATGGTGTTCGACATCATAACCGATAAAACCTAAGATGGTAATTTTATTGTTTAAGGTCACTGATTTCCCGTCTGAGGTTTTCCATTCTTGAAGGTCAGGAATTGCAGGGGTAATTGTAGGCAACTTCGCAAAACTATTGACGCCAGAGGCAAAGAACAAGTAAGCCACGATGGGCAAAACAAAAAGGACGAAGAGCACTAAATTCTTTT
>CANHRI010000023.1 GCA_947463515.1 Flavobacteriaceae bacterium | reverse complement strand
TTCTGCAACCGAGTTTACTTTTTTATTAATCATGAAGAAAAATCGTTGGTTTGTGGCGTAAATTTAGGAAATAATGCCCAAGAATAGGGGAAAGCGCCATAAAAAAATCCTGCCCAATATTGAGCAGGATTCTTTATAGATTTCATTTTTAAATTCCTTTAAATTCATCCAAGTTTTGATCATCGACCGGATCGACGGCTGTGGAATCGGTGGGTGTGGATGAACTACGCGGACTCCAACAGTCTACTTTGATATTGAAACCTTCGGGTTTTATGAACTCGTCTTTGGAGACTTGTAAGTCGGGATCTTCGTAGCATTTTTCCATAAAGTACCCCCAAATTGGTAAGGCAGCTGTTGCTCCTTGGCCGTAGGTGATGCTTTTGAAACGGGCCGAGCGGTCTTCACAACCCACCCAAACGCCAGTGGCTAAGTTGGGCACCATGCCGATGAACCAACCGTCGGATTGATTTTGAGAAGTTCCCGTTTTCCCAGCAATGGGGTTGGTAAACATGTAGGGATATCCGGTCCAACGTGTGTCGCCACTACCGCCGGATTGGGTTCGTAAACGTACACCCGACCCTTCATCAGTTACGCCTTCTAAGAGTTTAATTACGGCAAATGCGATATCTTTATTCAGTACATCATGCGATTCAGGAACGGGTTCATAAATCACGGCGCCGTTTTTATCTTCGATGCGTTGGATAAATTGCGGTTTAATATAGACACCTTGATTGGCAAAGGTTGAATATGCGGCCACCATATCTTGCACAGTAATATCTACTGCCCCTAGAGCAATCGAGGGTTGCATTGGGATTTCGGTGGTTACGCCTAGTTTTTTGGTGAGTTCGACTACGGGTTCGGGACCGGTTTTGTCAATCAACTTTGCCGATACGGTATTGATCGAATACGCCAGCGCTTTTTTCAAGGTAACCATGCCACGGTATTGGTGGTCGGAGTTGCGCGGTTCCCAATCTTCGGTCACATTATGTTTTCCTTTACGAATCATAAATGGACCGTCAATGATGGTATCACAAGGCGACATACCCAATTGTTCGATGGCTGTAGCATATACAAAAGGTTTGAAAGTCGAACCCACTTGACGGGCACCTTGGCCCACGTGATCGTATTGGAAATATTTATAATTGATACCGCCCACCCAAGCTTTGATGTGGCCTGTTTGGGGTTCCATCGCCATCATACCGGCTTGCAAGAAATGTTTGTAATACCGAATAGAATCCAAAGGAGTCATTACCGTATCGCGTTCCCCTTTCCAAGTAAAGATGGTCATTTTTGTTTTTTTCTTGAACGAGGCTATAATTTCCTCATCCGATTTTTCATCCGCCTTCAGGATACGCCAACGCTCGGAATTGCGCATGGCTTGGTTGATGATTTTGTCGGTTTCGGCTGGAGTGATATTGACAAATGGCGCGTTTTTATTTTCTTTCTGTTGTAAAAAGAATTCCTCTTGTAAATTCTTCATGTGCTCCCGAACCGCTTCTTCGGCATGTTCCTGCATTTTGGAATCGAGCGTGGTATAGATTTTTAACCCATCGCCGTAAATGTCATATTCTTCATCGTCGGCCCGTTTGTGTTCTTTCACCCAATTTTTCATATAATCCCGAAGGTATTCTCGAAAATAAGTAGCCAAGCCTTCATAGTGACTTTCTGGACGAAAATCGAGTTTGATGGGTTGTTTTTCTAATAGATTTCTCGCTGCAGGTTCGAGCTTCTTATTGCGTACCATTTGCCCCAACACCACATTTCTTCGTTTTAATGAGCGTTCAGGAAAACGTTTTGGGTTGAACCGCGAGGGATTGGTAAGCATACCAACTAACGTAGCACTTTCGTTGACGGTAAGGTCTTTGGGTTCTTTGTTAAAATATACTTTTGCAGCCGATCGAATTCCCACGGCTCCGTTAACAAAATCTACTTGGTTAAAGTACAAAGCGATTATTTCATCTTTGGTATACTGACGCTCTAAACGCACGGCAATAATCCATTCTTTGGCTTTTTGAACCACACGAAACGGTAAAAATTTAGAACCCTCACCATGAAACAACAACTTGGCCAATTGTTGGGTAATGGTACTTGCTCCTCCGTTGGCTCCCAATCGTGCGGCTGCGCCAAAAGTTCGCTTGGCATCGATACCCGAATGTTCATAAAAACGTTCATCTTCTGTCGATACCAAGGCATCCACTAAGTGTTTTGGAAGGTCTTTGTATTTAACTGCCGTTCGGTTTTCATTGTAAAATTTTCCCAACACCACCCCATCACTAGAGATAATTTCTGTGGCTAAGTTGGAGTTCGGATTCTCCAAGTCTTCAAAAGAAGGCATGGCACCAAAAAGGCCCCACGAGGCAAAAAGAAAAAACAAGAAAACACTCCCTAGCGTGTAAAAAAAGAAACGCCAAAACTTTTTCTGGTAGTACTTGATGTCTTTGACGACAGTCTGGGGTTTCGGGGATTGATTTGCCATAATTATTCGGTCGTTTCTATTCTAAATCCAACTTCCGTAATGCCATTTAAACGCTCGACACCGGGAACTTTTCCAGTTTCTCGTAAGGCATGTTGAATATGTACTTTATAGTTTCCTTTTTGGTCGAAAGTGAATTTTTCTTTGTAAAAAAGTTTGTTTTCTTTTACATCGCTAAAACCATCGCCCATCAAGCTTCCATCGGGATGCGCCATTTTGTATTCTAGGGTGTCCACCAAGACTTTTCGATTGGGTTGCTCAAGTGAAACAATCACAAAAAGGTTGTCAAACGGATAGTCTTTGTTATCGCGCACGTTCAAAAACAGGTTGTATTTTTTTCCGGTCTCCAACTTAGGTAAGTTAAAATGAACAATACTGTCTTTGTGCCACGCATTGCCCACCGATTTGTATTCGTCAAATACGCTGTTTTTGTCGCACGATGCGCAACTTATCAACAGCCCTAAAAAGAGTAAACTAGTTCGTACCTTCATTGTTTTTGCTCTCATTCGAATTGCCTCGATTTCTGTTTCCGGGACGTTTTTTGTTCCGTTTGTTCCGATTGTTTGCGCGTTGTTCGTTTGTATTGGGTTGCCCTTGTGCTTCGGTTCCTGAATTATCTTTAGGTTGTGCCTGCTGTTGTGCAGGTCGGTTTTGATTGTTGCGTTGCGGTTGATTGTTTCTTTGTCCTTGATTTTTATCAGGACTCACCGCACGGGGTTGGCCTTCCACAACGGCGCCTTCTCGCCCATTCCCTTTATTTCGGTTTTTGCTCTTATTTCGGTTTTTCTTTTTGGGTTGGTCAAATCGAGTGATACTCTCTTGTCCGACCACATTGTTGTATGTTTTTTCAACTTCTTGCTCCACTTCAACCGCGTAATCCTCCAAGGCTGAAGCGAGACCTCCATCTTTGTTGATGGCCATAATTTCCTTCACTTGTTCGGTACTCAACACATGCCAAGCGGCAAAATTATCGGTATATGCATACCACATCAACCCTTTAAAGATATCTTGTTTTTGACAAACAGCATCGCCTTTCTCCGTTTTCAATTTGGTTTCGTAATCGGGAAAGTCACGCAAAGCATCCATGTAGGTGTCCAATTCAAAATTGAGACAACACTTCAATTTGCCGCATTGCCCGGCCAATTTCTGCGGGTTCAACGATAATTGTTGGTAGCGCGCCGCCGAAGTATTGACACTGCGGAAATCCGTCAACCATGTCGAGCAACACAATTCGCGACCACAGGATCCAATGCCACCCAAGCGCGAAGCCTCTTGACGAAAACCAACCTGCTTCATTTCGATACGAATCTTAAACTCAGAAGCGTAATCCTTGATTAACTGACGGAAATCAACCCGATCATTGGCGGTGTAGTAAAAAGTAGCTTTGGAACCATCGCCTTGAAATTCAATATCCGAAATTTTCATTTCCAAATTCAGACGAATCGCCAATTCACGCGCGCGAACTTTCATCGGCTCCTCGCGATCGCGGGCGGCACTCCAAATGTCAATGTCTTTTTGGGACGCTTTTCGGTACACTTTTAGCACCTCTGCCGAATGGTGATCGACGCCCTTTTTTTTCATTTGAATTTTAACCAACTCCCCCGTCAAGGTCACTATGCCTACATCATGTCCCGGAGATGCCTCCGTTGCCACAATGTCGCCGATACTTAACGTAAGTTTTTCCGTATTCCTGTAAAATTCTTTACGTCCGTTTTTGAAACGAACTTCCACACAGTCAAACGGGGCTTCCCCTGAAGGGAGACTCATGTTGGCTAACCAATCAAAGACTGTAAGTTTGTTGCAGCTATTGGCGCCGCAAGTGCCATTATTTCCACATCCTTTAGCTCCGTCACTTTTTGACGAACCACAGGAACAATTTGTACATGCCATAAGAAAATATATATTGATCACCGACGGTAATCCATCGACTACGTTTACCCTAAACGATTCGTTTGTAAAGATAGTATTTTTTCAATTATGGAAAATGCAAAAAAGGGGGAAGGTGTGGAAAACAAAATCGCCTGACTTCCAGCGAAATCAGGCGAAAAATCAAGCTATTATTTTAGTTTAAAATCAAATACACTTTGTCGGATAAGCGTACCCGTGACGGAACAGCAAACGTGACTTTGTCGCCCGCCTGCGCTTTGTCGCCCAACACACCATTGACGTGAAGGGTTTCCAGCGTGAGCTCCATTTCGCCAGTGGTCGGTCCTACAATAAGGATGCGATCACCGACTTGCAGTACGCCATTTTGCATTTCTACCAAACCGATACCGGCTTTTACGTAATAATGCGCAACTTTGCCCAAAAGTGTCTTTTTCATTCGACGTTTCGGGTTAATTTTTTGGCGAATATCCATAGTCGCTTTGGCTAGCGGTACTTCCGGTAATTCTCCCGAATGCTTGAATTTTAGTTTTTCAGATTTGCCCTTGCGGAAGACTTTATTGCCCACTTGGATCCCCTTGCGCAATTTTACTTGCTCTGCCAAAGGAAGGTGAATGGTGTCCAGGCATTCCTGCGAACAACAATTTTCCATCGCGGCCTTGCATTCGTCACATTGAATAAATAACAAATGACAGCCGTCGTTTACGCAATTGGTATGATCGTCACAGGGTTTCCCGCATTGGTGACATTGTGCGATAATATCATCGGTGATGCGCTCGCCCAAACGATGGTCAAACACAAAGTTCTTCCCGATGAATTTGCTTTCCAGGCCTTCATCTTTAATTTGTTTGGCGTAGTTGATAATACCGCCTTCCAATTGGAATACATTTTTAAAACCCTGATGCTTGTAGTACGCACTCGCTTTTTCACAACGAATACCGCCGGTGCAATACATCACGAGGTTTTTATTTTCTTTAAAATCTTTTAATTGCTCATTGATAATCGGTAACGATTCGCGAAATGTCTCTACATCAGGAGTAATCGCGCCTTTAAAATGTCCCACTTCACTCTCGTAGTGGTTGCGAAAATCCACCACAATCGTATTCGGATCGTCCAAAATCGCATTGAATTCACGCGCATTCAAATGCACACCTTTGTTGGTTACATCAAAAGTAGCGTCGTTGAGTCCGTCGGCTACAATTTTATGACGAACTTTAATTGTCAATTTCAAAAACGAGAAATCATCTTGCTCCACGGCCACATTCAACCGAATCCCACGCATGAAATCATAGGCTTCTAATGTCTCGCGAAAGGCCTCAAAATGTTCGGCAGGAACACTCATCTGAGCATTAATTCCTTCGTGAGCCACATAAATACGACCGAGCGCATCAAGGGCATTCCAGGCTAAAAATAAATCGTCGCGAAATTGTTGAGGGTTTTCGATTTTGGCGTACGCATAGAAAGATAATGTCAACCGTTGTTGACCCGCTTCTTCGATTAATTGAGCTCTTTCCTCTGCGCTTAATGTGTTGTACAGTTGCATGCTATAAACGTATTAAGGGAGTTAAACGAATTCACAATGGCGGAATTCGAGGGCAAAGGTATTGTTTTATTTGAATTTTCCAACTTTGGGCGCATCCCTAAAGGGTCGGGCTATCCGCTACAATCTTTTGGGAAACCCAAAAGGATTTTCGCTACTATCCCTTGCGCGAAGTGCTGTAAAGATCGTTTATTGCAGAGCTAACGTTATTTTTTACTACATATTTCGTTTTATTCATGGTACCTTCAGCAGTAAAAAGCTGTAAGGCCACCCCTTTTTTTAAATCCCGACTTGCCGTTGCTGATGACAAATCTTTAAAAAGGTTCAGGTAATCTTTTCGGGTAAATTCCTTTATCCCCAAACTTAAAAAGTAGTCCAATCGATCAATGTCTTTCAAAATACGTTGGTTATAATTTAATATCGCCCCCAAGGATTGATTAATTACATCGAGCATGTATTCGATAAATACGGTAGATTTTCCAGCATTATCGCTTTCTTCCAATGCTTTGTAATAGAGCGATTGTGTTTTTTGAATCAAACTTTCAAAAGGAAGAAACTCAAATATGGGATATGTCTCTTTTAAAATCATCGTTTGCCATAACCGTCCCATACGTCCATTACCATCTAAAAAAGGATGGATGAATTCTAATTCATAGTGAAAAACACAACTTTTTAATAGGGGCAATTCTTCGCTATCGTTGAGATAATCAAACAAATCTTTCATCAAAAATGGGACATTTTCGTGAGGTGGTGCTAGATGATGAACGTTTTCCCCTTTTACAATACCCACGGCTTGTTTTCTGTATTTTCCGGGAGTATCAATAAGTCCCAACATCAAGTCGGCATGCGCTTTTAAAAAACTCGCCTCAGATTGGTAATCATAGTTATTTAAATCATCATACACTTTAATTGCATTGACAACTTCTTGAATGTCTTTTTTTGGACCCACGACATGTTTTTCCTCAATGATAGCGGTAATTTGGTCCTCTGTTAAGGTGTTCCCCTCAATTTTTAAGGAAGAATGTATGGTTTTAATACGATGCTGCTTTCGTAGTTGTGGTGTTTGTTTCACAAGAAAGTTCGCATTAACCACCCCAATTTTCTCTGAAATAGAAGTCAGTAATTGCAATATTTTGGGCGTAATATCATAGGGAGGCTTCATTGATAGTATCATTTGATAGTATCAAAAGTACAAATAGTTTAGATATAGCTCCTTATTTTCCATAAAAAAACCCCCAACGGTGAAGCATTGAGGGTTGTTTTTAATTTTTTAGTCGCTTAGCAGAATTCGCTGTAAGCATCTTTTAAGTTTTCAGCAATCATCTCAGCCGGACGCCCTTCAATGTGGTGACGTTCCAACATGTGAACTAATTCCCCGTCTTTGAATAACGCCATACTTGGCGAAGAAGGAGGGAACGGGAACATGTGTTGACGTGCTGAATCTACCGCTTCGCGATCAACACCCGCAAAAACCGTAATCAAATGATCGGGTTTTTTGTCGCCATCCAAACTCATTTTTGCTCCTGGACGCGCATTACGTGCCGCACAACCGCAAACTGAGTTCACCACTACCAAGGTAGTTCCGTTTTGTTTAATTGCATTTTCTACCGCATCGGCAGTATATAAGTTTTGAAAACCAGCGTCAGTCAATTCCGCACGCATGGGGTTTACCATTTCTTCTGGATACATAATGATTTTCTATTACGTTAATGTGCAACAAAGGTACAACCTTTTGAAACTATAATTTCCCAACAAACGATAAAGATTTGTTATAAATGTGTTGGTTATTATCCAAAAAATCGATGCCATAAGGCTTTTAAAAACAAAGTCTTGGGACAACGTAAAATTATATTCAAATCTTCTAAAAACGTGGTTTCTTCATCCAAAAATTTAAAGATGGTAGCCACTTTTCCTTGGCGAAACATACTCGCGAAGATCGAACTTCCGACTTCATTTTGGTGAAATAATAGGTCAATCAAGAGTAAATCGTACAACCAAAAACGATTCATGGTTTGAAATTTTCGCAGGTCACTTTTTTGGGGTAAGAAATCAACCAAAGCTTTGGATTTTTTGAGGGCATTTTTAAAGGTATAGCCCGTACTGGCTTTGGTCCAACCGCCCGCCGAACCGATGTGTAAGATGCGTTCTGAATTGTGTTTCCAAAAGGGATAACAGGTCATCGGAATATTTCCTTGTTCAGTTTCTGTGACGGTGTAGTGGGTAACGCCCAAGCCTTCTAAATAAGCTTTTATTTCCGATTCGTATTCCTCCCGTGGCAATAGGTTGGCTGAAAAAAGTGTATACTCCAATAATGCCTCTTTTTCACTGGTGGGAAGCACGTACATGAACCGGGTGTTGCCCTTTTGAGGTACCGAAAAATCCATAAAAGTAGCGCAATCGGGGGTGAAAACAGGAGTTTCCGTTTGCACAAACCAACCTACAAAATGTTGGTGCACCAAAGGAAATTTCTTTTGTGCCATCAACAGTTTTGGATTGAAAATGGAATTGAAAACATAATTGCAGCTAAAGCTTTGGTTTTCCGTTTTAACCAAACAATGATTCTCTAACTCTTGAAAATCTACCACTTTTTCTTGAATAATCGTGATATTCGGATGGTTTTCTAGTTCTTGGAAAGTGCATTGATAAAAATCCAATCCGCGGATCATGCGGTAGGTGTAGGGTGCCATCGCAAAACGGCGTTCAAAACCTGCATCGGCAAACACGGCTGCATCCCAAGCGTTGTGTTGTATGTTTTCAAAATGCTTTTTTTCATCCCAAAAACACCAGGTGCGATCGTTGGTTTTTTTGGCATCGGCATCGAGTAAGAGTATTTTTTTATCTTGGTAAAAAGGACGCTGCACCATTTCTCGTACGGTCAATAAGGCCGCGAGTCCGGTTCCGGTGAAGATGTAATGGTAATGTTGCACGATTCAAAGGTAACAAAAACCGTTGCCCTTTTGCCCAAACATTTGTTAATCCCAATGAAAGCGGATCCCAATAAAACCGCGAATCCCTTGATTAGGGCCGTAGGCATACGTAGGGTCAAAGGTCAGACCAAACGGGTTGTCGGGCGTAGGCAAAGCCATACCATTACTGTCAAATTGCACGTTTTGGTCAAATGGATCGTTGGCGCGTGCAATCAAAAATGGATTTCCGCGATTGGGCGTCCAGTTGAGTAGGTTTTTTACCCCTCCATAGATTTCAAAATGATGCCCACCTTTGTACGTCAATTGAATGTTTTGGATACTGAACGGCAAGGAGTATTCCCGACGCGGGTCTAAGGGTCCCAATAACGGCAAGCGCATGGGTCCAGTTAGGTTTCCGGTGTAATCTATGGTCCACTTGCTGTTTCTCGGGGTAAAGGCAATCGACCAATTGGCCCCATAACGTTCGGCAAATAACGGTTGAAATTCACGTCCTTCTTGCCGAACCGTTGGGCGATAGAGGTTAAATCCAAGCGAGGCTGTAATTCCAAACGGACTGATCCAATCGCCTTGCAAGCCACTGCCCCACATTCGCATATCGCCGTCCAAATTTTTATAAATAATAGCATTGGGGTTGGTGTCGTAATCGGGCAAAATGCGGTTGGTGAAATAGGTCAGCCACGTAGAAGCCTCTACTACAAAGGTTCCGGCATGGGTTGTCGACCATTTGTGTAGGTAGTTCCAGTTGGCATTGTACGAGGTTTCGGGCCGTAAGGATTCGGCCAAAATTACTTCACGAGCTCCCGACAAGGCTTGATGGTCTTCGGTAAAAAGATTCACTACACGAAATCCCGTCCCCAAGTTAAATCGCATCACGGCATTTGAAGCGGGCTTCCATTTGAATGCGATACGTGGCGTAAGGATGGAACCGTGTGCCGAATTGTAATCATAACGCATACCGAGAAGTGCTCCCGTTTTGGCACTCCATGTCCAATCATCTTGCACGAAAAAACTTCCAATATGTATGTGATTGGATTTTGCAGTGGCAGGAGTGTTGTCGTTGTAGAATTGATAACGGTAGGCCGATCCGGTTAAGAGGGAGTGGTTTCCTATTTGTTTGTCCCAAAGGGCTTGAACAAACCCAATGTTTTGTTGCGCGATGTATACCGAATTTCCGTACACCGAATTTTGGTTGTGACCGATCCACGAGTATTGCAGTTTGATTTTTTCCGTGGTGGGCAGTTCATACAAACCGAGGAATTCATACCGTGACGTGTAAATGCTTTCGCCATAGACTTGGTCACCTCCGCGAAAGGAAGAGTTCCATTGCATTTGACCGCCCCATCGGTCTTCATACAAATAACGTGAAACCCATTGAAACGCTTTTCCGCTTTTCCGCTTAAAGTTCCATTTCCCAAAAAGAGCAATCCGGTGTTGGAGTGCCACATCGGTGAAATTATCGCGGTTTTCATCTACTCGATTTTGAGCATGCACGTAATTCACGCCTAGTAGTCCGTTGCCCGATTTTTTTGAACCCAAGCGGTAGCCCAAATCGACATTATGTTCCCACCAAGAAGTGGTAAAAAAATTTCCGGTAAAACGTTTATGGTTTTCAGGCTTTTTGGTGATAATGTTGAGCAAACCCGCTACGGCCTCGCTACCATATAGAGAAGAAGCAGGCCCTTTAACCACTTCGATACGCTCAATCATGGAGGTTGGAATTCCTGAGAGTCCGTATACAGTTCCCAACGCACTCACGATGGGCATTCCGTCAATGGTAACCATGGTGTAAGCGCCTTCCATTCCATTGATGCGAATGTCAAAGGTGTTGCAAACATTGCAATTGTTTTGCGGACGCAATCCGTTGGCGTTTTGCAAGGCGTCTACTAAATTGGAGGTTGGATTTTGTTTCAAAAACGTCGACGTAATGATTTCTACAGGCACTGCGTTTTCGAGCCGTTTCACAGGTTTTAAGGTTCCAGAGACTACAATTTCATCCAATTGTGTCGTTCCTTTGGAAAGGCTGTCCTGAGGGGTTTGACTGTGTAACGCCAGCCCAAGAAATACGATAAAAACTGTAATTTTATATTTCATAAAAAAATATTTAGGCAAAACTAAAAATAGTTTTATTCAAAACAAAGTATTATTTTTGAATAAATAAAAATTTAGATGACCATTTCTGAAGAGAACTACATTAAAGTCATATACCATTTATCACAGGTGTCTCCCAAAGGGGTAACCACCAATGCGATTGCGGGAACCTTAGATACCAAAGCATCTTCTGTAACGGATATGCTGAAAAAATTGGCCGATAAAAATTGGGTTTCCTACCAAAAGTACCAAGGCGTTTCGTTAACCGAATCGGGGTTGCTAAAAGCCAAGATGGTGGTACGCAAACACCGCTTGTGGGAGGTTTTTTTGGTCGAAAAATTGGGCTTCGCTTGGGATGAGGTACATGATATTGCCGAAGAGTTGGAACACATTCAATCGGAAGCATTGATCGGACGACTCGATGAGTTTTTGGGCTACCCTTCTTTTGATCCGCACGGCGATCCTATTCCGAATGCCAAAGGCGAAATGGTCAAAGAGGAA
Organism: Flavobacteriaceae bacterium; assembly: GCA_947463515.1. Taxonomy (GTDB): domain Bacteria; phylum Bacteroidota; class Bacteroidia; order Flavobacteriales; family Flavobacteriaceae; genus Flavobacterium. The sequence goes on along the minus strand of CANHRI010000023.1, from coordinate 28,325 downwards.
CGGATTCTCCTTTCGGAAGCCCAGCGCAATAATACTTATCGCTTTATTGGAGTAAAAGATTCGTCTCCGGGATTTCTTCAATATTTAGATAAACAAAAAATAGCCTTGGGCGCTCCCATTGAATTGCTGGAAATCGAACCTTTTGATCATTCGATACGTATTCGTATCAACGAACAAGAATTAGTGCTTTCACAAAAAATTGCAGATAACCTTTATGTCTTAAAACATGTTTGATTCAGTACTCCATTTTTTTGAACAAATTGACCCCGTAGTGGCCGCTTTGTTGGCGACTTTATTTACGTGGGGTTTGACCGCTTTGGGCGCCTCTTTTGTATTTTTCTTTAAAACGATGAACCGGGTTGTTCTCGATGGAATGCTTGGTTTTACAGGCGGTGTTATGGTGGCCGCCAGTTTTTGGAGTCTGTTAGCGCCGGCCATCGAAATGAGTGAAGGCGACGGGTTTGTTAAAGTAATGCCCGCTGCACTTGGGTTTTTACTTGGAGCCTTTTTCATTTTTGGATTAGACAAAATTCTACCGCACTTGCATCTTAATTTCCAAGAAACCGAAGGCATGAAATCGCCCTGGCAACGTACGACTTTGTTGGTACTAGCGATCACATTACACAACATCCCAGAAGGTTTGGCGGTGGGGGTGCTTTTTGGAGGCGTCGCAGCAGGTATTCCTGAAGCTTCGATTGCTGGGGCTGTGACTTTGGCGATTGGGATTGGAATTCAAAATTTTCCAGAGGGTATTGCTGTGTCGATGCCGCTTCGTCGAATGGGAATGAGCCGATGGAAGAGTTTTATGTACGGTCAATCGTCGGCTTTGGTCGAACCCATAGCGGGGGTTTTAGGGGCGGTGGCAGTTACTTTCTTTACCCCTTTGTTGCCCTACGCCTTAGCATTTGCAGCAGGGGCGATGATATTTGTCGTGGTGGAAGAGGTGATTCCCGAAACGCAACAAGATAAAAATACAGATATCGCCACCTTGGGTTTCATCGGTGGTTTTATCGTCATGATGATGCTCGATGTAGCTTTAGGATAATAAAAAAGGCAGCTTCATCGCTGCCTTTTTTTATGCATAGTTGGGATTAAAATTTAGCCCCAATCGAAACGTAAAAACTTTGTCCCTCTCCCGGCAACAACCCTGGTCCAGGATAGCCACCCGCGCGTCGAGTCGCATATTTCTCGTTCGTAAGGTTGTTGATTCCCCCACGAAGGTTGTAATTGCGGAATCGGTATTCCATCCCTAAGTCCACTACTTTGTACCCACCGATACGGCCGTTTACCCCGTTGACTGTGGGTGTCACGGTATTTTGTGCATCGGTATATACAGCCCCGTTTTGACGTTGTTGCACACTGATAGAGATTTTTTTGTATTCCCAGCTAATACCAAAGTTGTGAATGAATTCGGGGGCATTTTCTACCCTTTTTCCAGCCAAGTTGGTGGTGGTAATGGTAACGTTAGGAGCAGCTCCGCTTACACTAGTTACCGCAAAATCATCGTAACGGGCACTGATAAAGGCACTGCTGGCAAAGGTTTTCAATTTCCCCCATGTTTTTGGTGCTCCAAACACATCAAACCAACTGATGTCACCGTATAGTTCGGCTCCTTTGTGGATACTTTTACCCAAGTTAGTTCGGAAGGCAAAAGCAGCCTGCGTGGGGTCGTCGTTGATAAAGCGATTTAATGTACCAATTCGGTTGTTGTACACCATGTAGAAGTAGGATACATCAAAATTAATCCAGTTTTTAAACGTACCGCGGTATCCCAAATCGATGGTATATCCGTTGGCATCTTGTAAGTTAGGATCGATAACATCGGTTGTGGCAGGTGGTGTTTGATCAGAGAACAAAACCGGGCGATAGGCTTGGGAAATGTTTGCGTACACATTCGTCGTTCCGATGCGGTATTCGGTACCTAAACCTAACAAGAGTTGGGTGCGGTTTAACTCTTGATTGGGCATCAATACATCGTTACCGCTCACACGGTTGAACAATCCTGAACCTACCGATTCAATGATTTCCAAACGCGCGCCGGGGGTTACAGTCCAAGCCGAGGTGATTTGGAACATGTTTTCGGCAAAAAGGGCAATATTACGCGTGGTAAAGTCTAAGTTTCTCGGGTAACGATCGCTAACGGTGAGGTCAAAATCGCTACCGTTGGTTCCTGTACCGCGCTGTCTGCGGTTGGTGTCGGCTTGATACAAACGGAAACCAAAAGCCAAATGATGTTGTGTTTTCCCCAGAGCATAGTTCCAAAGTGAACGGTTTTCCAAGCCGAAGTTAACATAACGATCACGGTCTACTTGACGGTTGGCATAGGCTAAAGTGGTGGGGTTTATGGCATCTACTACGTTGGGTGCCGCAGTGAATCCCACACTATTGCGCTCGCCATAGAGTCCGAATAATTTAAAATCCGTAGTGATTTTAGGACTCCAGCGTCCCGTAATGGTAATCGTAGCCAAGTTCCAAGGCGTTCCCATCCAGTTGCGATCGCGTAACGATTGACGGTGATCGGCTGCAAATTGCGCATCGGTTAACCCGCCAGGTTGTTGCAATTCATAGTCCATTGTGGTGAATTCTACTTGTGCTTTCCAATGCGGTGCAAATTCGTAGCCCAAGTTGACAAAGGAATTGCGAATTTGATATCCTGTATTGTCACGCCATCCATCGGCTCTACGGGCATGGTGGTAGGCGTAATACGTGAATTTTCCGTGTTTTCCACCAATGGCATTGAAGCTGCTCACCAAGCCAAAACTTCCTACCGTATTTTGGGTTTCATAACTGAATTTTTTCTCAGGGGCTTTTTTCAACACATAGTTGATCATACCTCCAAATTGGGGTCCAAATTGCAACGAAGCCCCACCACGGATGAATTCGATACGTTCTACCGCTTCCATCGGGGGATTGTAGTAGGCTTCAGGATACCCAAAAACATCAGAGGAGATGTCGTATCCATTTTGACGCGTGTTGAGTTCCCAGCTGCGGTTGGGACTCAAACCACGCACGGCAATATTGACTTGAATTCCGGAGCCGTCGTTTTCCCAAACCGAAACACCGGCTATACGCGAAAAGAGTTCACGGGCATTGTTGGTGGTACGGTTGGCATTGATTTCGTTGAGACGTAAAACATCATTTTTCTTACCCGAATAGATGGTTTGTTGCTGGACAGCAGGCATACGATCGGGGGTTTGTTCTTTGATGAAAATGATGACTTGATCGAGGGTAACTGTCGCTGTATCTTTTTTCACTTCTTGGGCCTGTATTGCCGTTGCGGTAAGCAAAAGTCCAGCCAATATGGGGGCAATAAATCGCATGTTTTTGGAAATTTTCGGCAAAGATACATCCTTATCCTTATTTAGACAAAGTTTAAATAAAAATAATAATAAATTTAATTTTTGTTTAAGGTAAGGGGAAAAAGAGGTGTTTTAAAAAGCGTTTTCTCTGGCGAATAATGCGCTGATTTCGAGGTAGCTATTGCAATAGGGGGTGGAGTGGAAATCCCGTCCGCGGCGGAACAAAGCGGCGGCATTGCAACGGAAGACCCGACCCCGAGGCGCAGGAATAGGTTAGCTACGAAAGGCGTTAACTCGGGGGGTTGCCCAAAATTAACAGCCACAATTCCCATCGCCACAGTCTTTATCTTTTCTCTTGGGTCGTTTTTTAAAGCGCTCAAACAGATAGGCGAGTGCGATGCCCAAGGCCAAGTACACAAAAATTTCTTGAATACCCATAGCGAATTATTTTAAAAACTGATAGGCAACCAAGGCCGAAACATAGGCGATACCGCTCATAAATACCAATTGAATCATGGGCCATTTCCACGAATTGGTTTCTTTTTTTACGATGGCGAGGGTACTGATACACTGCATAGCAAAGGCATAAAACAGCAACAGAGAGATGCCGCTTGCCAAGTTAAACACCGGACTGCCGTCTTCGTGAATCTCGTGGCGCATTTGTTCTTTGATAGTGGTTTCTTCTTCGCTTTGATCGCCCACTTTATAAATGGTGGCTAAGGTGCCCACAAATACTTCCCGTGCGGCAAATGAGCTTACTACGGCAATACCAATTTTCCAGTCGTAGCCCAGCGGTTCAATGACGGGTTCGATTATTTTCCCTGCGATGCCCATATACGAGTGTTCCAATTTGTATTCGGCGGTCCAATTGGGAATCACAGAAGGATTGATGGGCACGGGGGAATTATAAACCTTTTGTTCGATGATTTTTTCGGCATTTTTAAATTCGTCACCCGGTCCGTGAGAGCCAAGAAACCAGAGAATGACCGATAAGGCTAAAATAATTTTTCCTGCGCCAAAGACGAATGACTTGGTTTTTTCGACCACATTGATGCCCACGTTTTTGGCCATGGGAATTTTGTACCCGGGCATTTCCACTACAAAATAGGACTTCGTTTTCAGGTCCAAAACCTTATTCAGAATAAAAGCACACAACAACGCGATTCCGAATCCCAACAGGTACAACACCATCAGTGTAAGTCCTTGAAGGCTAATGAATCCCAAAACATGTTTCTCGGGAATAATGAGGGCAATCAGAATCGCATATACGGGCAATCGGGCTGAACAAGTAATAAATGGCGTGACCAAAATGGTAATCAAGCGTTCTTTCCAATTTTCAATATTGCGCGCTCCCATGATGGCGGGTATGGCACAGGCGGTTCCTGAAATTAACGGCACTACACTTTTCCCAGAGAGGCCAAAGCGTCGCATGATTTTGTCCATCAAAAACACCACGCGACTCATATAGCCGCTTTCTTCCAAGACAGAAATAAAGAAGAATAAAAAGGCGATTTGCGGAATAAAAATGAGAATCCCACCGATGCCCGGGATAATCCCTTCGGTAATTAAATTGGTGAATTCGCCGGGGGGCAAATGGGTAGCGGTGTACGTGGCGAGTTGGGCAAACTTTTCGTCGATAAAATCCATGGGGACACTTGACCAGTCGAAAATCGATTGGAAGATGCCAAAGAGAATCACAAAGAAAATAAGGTAGCCAAAGATTTTGTGGGTAAGTATGCGATCGAGGCGTGCGCTGATGTTGCCCGCTTTGGACCGGTCGATGGTTTGTCCCACTTTTAGGGTATCGTTGATAAACTGATACCGTTTGATGGTTTCTTTTTGCTGCAACCGTCGGAGTTCCGTATGCGATTTGGTGAACGAGCTTTTCATTTCGTTCCGCTCCAAATTCAAGAAATTAACGTCCTGTGTAATCACCAACCACAGTTTGTACACCAATTGATTGGGGAAGGCTTTGCGCAATTTGTCGAAGTATTCGGGGTCAATGGAGGAGGCATTCAAACACGGTTCTGTGGGTAAGGATTGATACTCAAGGATGCGTTGTTTGATTTCTTCGATACCAATATTTTTTCGGGAACTCGTCAATGCGATTTTGGTTTTCAATTGGGCTTCCAAATAAGGAATATCCAATTCGATGCCTTTCAATTTCATTCGGTCGCTCATGTTGATGACCAAAATGGTAGGAATTTCCAGGTCTTTGATTTGGGTAAAAAGGAGTAGATTTCGCTTGAGGTTTTCTACTTCAGAAACCACGACCACGACATCGGGAAAATTCTCGTCTTTGCGGTTCAATAAAAGTTCGATCACCACATTTTCGTCGATTGAACTCGCATTCAAACTGTAAGTACCGGGCAAATCGAGTATGGTAGCGCGGGTGGTTTCATTCAATCGGCAATACCCAATTTTCTTTTCTACGGTAATTCCGGGGTAGTTCCCCACTTGTTGTTTTAAGCCCGTAAGTTGATTGAAAACCGATGTTTTACCGGTGTTGGGATTCCCAATTAAAGCTACTTTTATCGTTTTTTCCGCCATGGTAAGTCGTTAGAATGTCACTTCTATTTGCCGAGCCGTCTCGATACGAATGGCCACGTGCGAATCGTTGATGGTAAAATAAAGCGGATCTCCCAAAGGAGCGATTTGCAACAATTCAACGCGATTGCCCGGAAGGCACCCCATTTCTAGTAATTTCAAAGGAATGGTATCGATGTTAAACTCAACGATAGTCGCTTGTTGCCCGATTTTCATGTCGGCTAAGGTTTCGCTCACTTTATTTAGATTGAATTAAAATACAAAAATACGCAAATCGAACGGATAATGGGGCTTCCGCCAAAAAATTATGTTTTGTTTGACATTCATTCCTTGGGTTCGCATAAAAACTGAATATCTTCCCACAATTGCTGTACATTTTTTACCCCCGGTTCGGTAGGTCCGTCGAGGTTGGTGCCGTCATAAAAACCGCGGATGCGTTGTTGGGCATCGACGAGTACAAAATTTTCGGTATGCACCATATCATACAATTCCTTGGGATTACCTGTCTTTACGGCCAAAAATGATTTGCGTGCCAAGTAGTAAATCGCTTTTTTATCGCCCGTGAGCAGGTTCCATTTGTGGTCCAGCACTCCTTTTTTTTGCGCATAGGCTTTCAAAACGGGAACGCTGTCGATATCGGGGGTCACCGAAAAGGAAAGCAATTTTACCTTGGGGTTGTTTTTGATTTTTTCCTGTATCCAGGCCATGTTATTGGTCATTTTGGGACAAATGGTTGGGCACGTGGTAAAGAAAAAGTCGGCGACATAAATTTTCCCTTCATAGTCTTTATCGGTAATCGTTTTCCCGTTTTGATTGGTAAAGGCAAACGATCCGATACGATGTTCCAATGCTACATGTTGCACCGTCGTGTCGACCAACTCTGGATTGACATCGCTTGGGGTATAAATGGGGAGATTTTTTTTGGGTTTTAATACTGAATAAAAAGCACTCACGGTGATGATGGAGAACAACACAAAAAAGAGAATAAAAAAGCGGTATTTTTGGAAAAAGGTGCCCATGCCGAAAATTTTGGCAAAAGTACAAACCCCTGCCGAATTCAACCGATTTCCCCAGAGGATTATACTGAATTTAACAACTATTCAATCAATATTTTGATAGCTTTGTTGGGAAAACTAAACGAAACACGGTATGAAAAACCACAATCTACTCACTTTTGCTGCCACCGTAGCCGCTTGTTTGGCTTTGGATACAGCAGCAGCACAAAATAAGCCAGGTCTTCATTTGGACTTGATGGACAAGTCGGTCAAGCCCGGCGATGATTTCTTTCGGTATGTAAACGGCACTTGGTTTGACAAAACCGAGATTCCCGCCGACCGAACCCGCTGGGGAAGTTTTGATGAATTGCGTCAGAATACCGACAAAGACGCTTTGGCTATTCTTAAACAAGCGGCCAAAGACAAGAAGTTGGACCCTAAATCGGATCAAGCGAAAGCCGTCAACGTATACAAAACCTATATGGATACTTTGGCGCGCAACAAACGCGGTATTCAACCCTTGAAAGCGACCTTAGCGCAAATTGATGCGGTAAAAAATGTCAACGATTTAAACAAGTTAATGATTGATCGTTTGCCGTTTGGCGGCGTTGGATTTTACAGCATGTTTGTGGGTGCGGATGCCAAAAATAGCAACAAAAATGTGTTGAGTATTGGACCCGGAAGTTTGGGATTGCCCGACCGGGATTACTACGTATCGGAAGATGCGGATTCAAAAGAAAAACGGCAAAAATATGTGGCCCACGTTGCCCGTATGTTGCAATACCTCGGTTTGTCAGAAGCCAAAGCGCAAGCCGATGCTGCCCGTGTTTTGGCTTTGGAAACGGCCATGGCGCAACCGCGTTTTGACCGTGTTGAACGCCGCGACCGCAGAAAATCGTATAATCCCATGGATATTTTGCAATTGCAAAACCTCACCCCATCGGTCAATTGGCGCAATTATATCATGGGTGCGGGCATCAAGCGTATCGACACCGTGATTGTGTCGCAGCCCAAATATATGGCCGCTTTGGAAACCCTTTTTCAGGCCAATGAAGTCGATGCTTGGAAAGCGTATTTGCGTTGGACCCTTCTTAACCGTTATGCCGATCAATTGACGACCGATATTGAACGGGCCAACTGGGAGTTTTACAGTCAAACCTTACAAGGCGCCAAAAAACAACGTCCCCGCGAGGAGCGTGCGCTTCAAGTGGTCAACAGTACGGTGGGGGAAGCTTTAGGCAAATTGTATGTAGCGCAAAAGTTCCCTGCCGAAGCCAAAGAGAAAGCGGCAAAAATGATTAAGTACGTCTTCCGTGCTTTTGAAAACCGCATCAACAACTTGCCTTGGATGGCTCCCGAAACCCGCGTGGGTGCCATTCAAAAATTGCGTAAGTCGACGGTAAAAATTGGATACCCCGATCAATGGAAAGATTATTCCAAATTGGAAATCAAAGCCTTGGCCGACGGAGGTTCTTATTTTGAAAATATGGAGAATGTGTCCCGCTGGAATTCCCAAAACAACATCGACGATTTAAGCAAGCCCGTCGATAAAACCCGTTGGGGGATGACGCCGCAAACGGTGAATGCGTATTACAATCCGTCGTATAATGAAATTGTGTTCCCTGCGGCTATTTTACAACCGCCATTTTACGATTATAAGGCCGATGATGCGGTGAATTTTGGAGGTATTGGTGCTGTGATTGGACATGAAATATCGCACGGATTCGACGATTCAGGGGCGCGCTACAATGCCGACGGGAATTTGATCAATTGGTGGAAGGATGAGGATTTAAAACAGTTTACTGCATTGGGAACGGCTTTGGCCGATCAATACAGTGCGTTGCAACCCTTACCGGGAACTTTTGTGGATGGTAAATTTACCTTAGGGGAAAATATTGGCGATTTGGGCGGGGTGAACGCAGCCTACGACGGGTTACAATTGTATTTGAAAGACCATGGAAATCCGGGGTTGATTGATGGATTTACACCCGAACAACGTTTCTTTATTTCGTGGGCTACGATTTGGCGCTCCAAAATGCGCGACGAAGCGATTAAGAATCAGGTTAAAACCGATCCGCATTCGCCAGGAATGTACCGTGCCTATGTGCCGTTGCTCAATGTTGATGCGTTTTACCAAGCGTTCAATATTAAGGAAAATGACAAATTGTACTTGGCTCCTGAAAAACGGGTAAAAATATGGTAATTCAACCGCACAGTAATGTAAAAGGCCGTTCCCAAAGAGCGGCCTTTTGTATGGAAAGGGATTAGGTTTCTTAGCGGTTGTCGAGAAGTTTTTGGACAATGCGATCGAGTTGGGCTTGATTTTTTCGAACGAAGGTCAGTCCGTCTTGAATGAGGTTTTGAATATTCTCGGGAGAAGTATCATCCATTTCGGAGGACGCTTTCAGGAGTTCGGGCATCAATCGGAAATAGTGCTGTGTGTTTTCATTCCCGAGGGATTCATACATTTTTTGCATTTGGTAATTGACTGTCTCCACGTTGGAGGACAACAAGATATCGATAAGCGGTGTGATCCATTCGACTTTTCCCGCATTTTTAAAATCGTCAAAGGCATAGGGTTTCAACACCGTTCCTGTTCCCACCGAAACCACAATCATGTCATTGGCCGTGGGGTAATCGGGTTTATCGGGGTGATTGAGCACTTTGGAGAAGGGAATTTTTCGCGCTTCAGCATAGGCACACAAGGCGGGATTGTTGGCATAGACTCCGCCATCGATAAGGGTAAACTGTTCGCCTGAGAGTGAAACCACTTGCGCCGGTTCAAAATAAGAGGGCGCCGCAGCGGTAGCGCGGCAGACGTCGGTTACGCGAAAGTTGCGAATAGGATTTTGGGCGTTGTGGCTTGTAAAAAAGGTTGCTTTTCGTGCTGTGATGTCGTAGGCGGTAATTAAACACGGCTTGATAAGGTGCCGCAGTTCGAGTGAACCAAACACGCGGGTTAACTCTTGTTCAATAGGGGCATCGTCGATTTTTTCTTTGAGTAGCCCAAACGGGTTGAGGAGTTTGTCCCAAAACGATACGTCAAAAATGGAGGCTCCTTTTTCGGTATAAAGTTGTAGCGCTTCAGTCACCGAGAACTTGGCCTTTTGGTGTTCATCGGGGCAAAGCAGCAACGCCGTTATGAGTCCGCCGGTACTGGTTCCCGCGATAAGGTCAAAATAATCCCCAAGTTTGGCTTCTGGTTGATCGTGTTGTTGGAGTTGTTCTTCGATGTATTTCAGGATAATACAGGAGATAATGCCTCGAATTCCTCCGCCATCAAGGGAGAGTAGGGTGATTTTACGGGTCATAATTGTTTTTTTTAAAGTACTACATAACCTTGTGCGTCGCGTTGGCGTTTGATCAATTGGCGCCAGTTGTTGAAACCTTTCTTTTCAAAATGGGGGAAATCTTTAAAATTTTTCCAATTGCCGCCCCATTCCCAGCCGAATTTTGCAAAAATTTTCACGCATTCATACCAGTCGGCAACGGTGTCATTGTCCCAGTCTTTGGCGGTATCCCAGGAGGCCGTTTTTCCGTCGATGATGAGGCAAATATCTACGGCAAAGCCATAATTGTGCACCGATTGTCCGCCTTTGGCTTGGGTTACACGGTTGCCGAGCGGTTTTTTGGCGGTTTTTCCTTGGGGATTGACGCGGGTTCGCCCTAGCGCAAATAAATCATCTTGTTCTTTGAAGGTGCGCAATCCTTGCGTGATTCGCACTTTGGCCCGCCCGGTGAGCGCCTGATCACAGGCTTGAATGATTTGGGTAACTTCAGCGCGTACCGACGGATGGAGTTGGGCAATGCGGTTTTGGGAGGGAGTGTCCATGGGATTGTTGTTTTTAAATTAAGCCATTCAAGATGTTGCTATATAAACTATTTTTTTCACTCTGTCAGATGCACTTTATTTTTAAATAAACAAAACACCTCTATTTCAATTCCTTAAAATTAAAAAATGAATCCCCAATAACCAAGCCAAAAGAAGGGGAAAAACCCTATCTCTTCACCGGAAAAATACCCTATTTGGTTAGCGCGGGAGATGGGGCTCGAAAATATAGTGCTGTTGCGAAAGCCAAGTGCAGGCTATCCGCTTGCCTGTACGGGTGTCGTGGGGGTCAAAGTGCGGAGGAGGAATTTGACGGTCATGTGCCGCTTGGGTGTAAAAAACTTCGCGGCTCGGGCGCTCGGGGTGTACCGCATTGATAAAGCCTTGGCGCGCTTCCTGTTGCAAACACAGGGTCAAAATGCCTATGCAGTCGGGTAAGGCAATCAAATGCACAGGCGCTTTAGGCCGTTCTAAATTTTGCCGCCCCGATAAATACTGCACCGGATGCCGATCGGGGCCTACCAAGCCGCCCAACCGAATGCCCGTATACGGAAGCCCCGCCTGATGAATCGCTTGCTCGGCTGCCCAAAGTCCTCTTCCCGAAGGCGTGTCGGGTTCGGGCACCGTTGTGTCATCAACCCAATCTTGTTGCTCTCCAAAAACGCCGGTTGATCCTACCCATAGTAGTTTTTCAATCGCTGTCTTTTGTAATTGCTGCAGGAGTTGTTGCACTTTTTCTACATACGAATCCTCCTGCGATTGCCGAAGTTTTGGCGGGAATGCCACGACTAGATGAGAAATATCGGCGATAAAATCGGCCCATTCACCCTCGCATCCTGTTGAGGTCAAGGTAACATTGAATGCCTCGATTCCAGCGCCAAGTAAAATTTCCTTTTTTTCGGGGGTGGTTGTACTGCCTTTCACGCGATACCCTTCGGCCAATAAATGTTCCGCCAAGGGTTTTCCCAGCCATCCACAGCCTAAAATGCCTATAGTGGGTTTCATGGTTGCGCAGGAATAGGTGGTGGAGTGGGTTGCACGGGTTGTATTAGCACGACAGCATCATTCAATACAAAAGGCATAGGAAGTGTGTTTTTCGGACGCGGTGGCACGCCCATACGGGGTTGCTCAAGCAAGTCAAACGAACTTTCCATCAATTCCAATTGGGGTTCAACGCCCACGGGAACATCAAACGAGAACACTAAGGGTTGGTTGCGGGTAACATAATAACTGAGCAGTTTATGGGAGGCTTGTCCGCCAATTTTGGAGGTATAGGTTAGCGGTCGAACCCCATTGGCTTTCACATGCGCAAGGGGCACTTGATTTTTGAGGAAAATATCATAGCGGTTTACCCGACGTTGGGGGGTAATTCGAATTTGATAAAAACGACGATTGCCCTTTACCGTATCCCGTTCAAATATAATAGAAGGTCCTTTCAAGGCATATACAGGCGCTGGATGCATCCATCGGAAGGCAGTTCCATACTTGCTGTACAATGCATTGCGGTTTAATGGCCCTGCCGATTGGGGTTGTTTCGATAAAAAGGCTTGATTCCAGGCATCGGGGCGCTCGTCATAGGTTGTCCAATAGGCCTTTTTTTGCGAGGCGTCGAAAACATACAATAAGCTATTGGGACGTGCTTTGGCCGAAGTAAACGAAGCGTTCCAGTGGGCTTTTCCCAAAAAGGCAATACCTATGAGGAGGCAAACAAAGGCCCAACGGGATTTATACGGAAAAGCGCCCAAAATAGGTAGAAGAAGCACAAAAGTAAGTACGGTAAGTACCGCCGCGCCGGGAAGTATTTTCAATCCTAATCCTACAGGGAATAAAGGAATTAAAGGCACCAACAAAAACAAGGCTGGCAGTGCCATTATTAAATTCCACAGTCCTTTGGATTGTTGGATGAGTACAAAAGCGCCCAACATAAGCGTTGATCCCAAAACGGGAAGTAGTAAAAACGAGGCGCCGGGTAATTTCCAGGCGAGTCCCATTCCGAGGATAATCCAAAGAAAAATTCCTGCAAAAAGGCGGTTCATTTCGGCAAAACGACTGGTTTCTTTGCGGTAAATCCAGAAACAAATTCCAAGGGTCAAGGCAATACACGCATGGATATAGTCGTGGCCGTTATATGTAAACCCTTGCAGTATCGTGGCGGCATCGGGATAGATCCAGGGCAAAAGGGTAGCGATACCCCACGCGACCAATCCAGCAACAAAAAGCGTAAGCACCATGGGAATAAATCCTTTAACCACTTCATCAATGCGCAAAACGTGTTTCCCGAGTCCGATGAACGTGAAGGCAAACAAAAGAATGGCTGTAAGGAGGACCAACGGCCAATTCCACGCAAAAGGATAATGCACAAATCCAAACGGAATTGAGAAATACACGTCTTCCTCGGGATGTTCAAGCGTTCGTAAATCCCGTTGTGTAAAATGCGTCAATAGCGCCATGACATAACTTCCCTGGTGGGCAAGTGATAGTGGCGATAGATTGGCATAATGATCTTGTGCGGTATGGTAGTTATAATGGCTGTCGATAAAGGCAAAGTTGTAGCCTTGAATTTTTCCCGCTTCACGAAAAACAGTGAGATCGGTATCGTTGGGTAGCATTTTGTAGATGCTATACATCAGCGAATTACTCACGGGATAAGGCGTTTGGGCGGCCGCAAAAGCCTCTACCATGGCGCGATTCCCTTGGGTAGTTTCCATGAGCATCATGCTTGGTCCCGAGGTGCCACGTGCTTCAAAGTTGATGACTAGTCCTACGTCTTTGGCCCAATCGTGTTGGGGCACAAAGAGTGCTGCGCCATTCAGTCCCAATTCTTCGGCATCCGTAAAGAGGAGAATCAAATCGTTTTGCAGCGGCGTTTTGTTGTAAAGTAAGGCCCGAACGCTTTCGAGAAGGGTAGCTACCCCCGAGGCATCATCGCTGGCGCCAAGTGATTTCGAGTGAGGGGCACTATCGTAATGCGAGAGGAGCACCAAGGCTTTGCTGGATTTTTGTCCTTTGATCCGTGCCATGATATTGGTGGCTTCTACCAGCGTTCCTTTTTCCGTAAGGGTAAATCCGCGTTGCAATTGCGGTTCAAGACCGAGGGCTTTGAGTTCTTGTTGCAGGTATTTTTGAATCCGCGGATGATCGTCGGAACCCACATAATGAGGGCGTTTGGAGAGGTACTGTACTTTTTCTAAGGCCCGTTGCGTAGAAAATTCAGCCAAGGGCGCAGGCTCTTGATCGTCATAGGTTTGTGGCATTTGACGATAAAAAACCAACCCGATGAGGAGTATCAGAAATAACGCTTCGTAGAGGTAGGTAAACTTCTTTTTCATGGTATGTAGGCCAACCTATTCCTCCGGAGGCAGGAGTTGCAAACGGTAATTTTCCGTAAGCACGTAGCCTTGATCGTACACGTAGCGATAGGTTTCGCCGGATTTGGTCATTACTATTTGGGTGAGGTAGTTAAAATCAAAACCTCGTTGTGCTAATTTCTCTAGGGCCATTGATGGGATTCCTTCGTCATGGAGTTCACGCAAGATGCGGTAATTTCGGCGCAAGGCATTGTGAACGGTTCGCATGAGGTTGTTACAGTCGCGGTTCATTCGGTTGTTGAATGTGTTGCGGCATCCATCGTTGCAAAATTTTTTGTCTTCGCGGCCCATCAAGGGTGTCCCGCATTCGTGGCAATTTCGTTTCATTTTCGTGGTTTATAAAAAGGTTATATGGCGTTTTACAGAAACTGGGTCCTATCCTAATACGGAGTCGGAACCAATTTTCAAGTCAAATATAACGAATAAATTGTAAAATGTATGCTTACATTACAACCTCGCCTGAAACACAGCAAAATACTTATTTACAAACGTTTACATTCGGTAGTAAATGGTACACTACCGATTATCACTTTCAACACTTCCTAATTTTGTCCTGTTGATGTAAGCCAAATTAAGTTTTAACCAATTATTGAAGCCATGAAAAATCGAGTTCAATTAATCGGCCATGTGGGCCAAGATCCCGAAGTCAAATCTTTTGAAGGGGGAAAGAAAGTTGCGAATCTTAACTTAGCAACAAATGATGTCTACTACAAAGAAGAAGGAGAGAAAGTAACCCAAACGGAATGGCATCGCGTCGTCGCTTGGGGGAAATTAGCCTCACTAATCGAACAGTACGTAACCAAAGGCAAGGAGCTGGGCGTTACGGGTAAAATCACCTACCGCAATTATGAAGACAAAGAGGGTAACAAGCGATCCATTACAGAAATTGTCGCGGAAGAAGTCTTGTTTTTGTAAGGTAGATAAAAGTAATTAATTTTTAAAAAGGAAACGTATGAGTGCATTACGAAATAAAGTCCAGTTAATCGGCCACGTTGGACAAGAACCTGAAGTTAAAACCATGGACAAAGGGAAAAAAGTGGCGAACCTCACCTTGGCCACCCGCGATGTGTATTACAAAGATGGGGGTGAAAAGGTTGAGCAAACCGAATGGCATCGTGTAACCGCCTGGGGGAAGTTGGCCGAGATCGTCGAAAAGTATGTCGTCAAGGGAAAAGAAATTGCAGTGGAGGGCAAATTGACACATCGCTCGTATGACGATAAGAACGGCGAAAAGCGGTACATCACGGAAGTGGTAGCCAATGAACTTCTTCTCCTCGGGAAATAAACCTTGCAAAGGTTCGATAGAAACGGCAGTTCCTCGGAGCTGTCGTTTTGTTTTTCAAGGAATTATCCAATTATTTTTTAACACGAAAACGTTTTCGGTTGAATTAAAATTAGCTGGTCAAAATTATTTTAATACTTTTATTCAGAAAAAGAGTATAAAATTAAACGCATGCGTGCATTTCGAGTCATCATTAGCGGATTATTGTTGGGGTTTGCCAGCTTGCAGTTGCAGGCACAAGTGGGCATCAACACGACCAATCCCTTAAGCACACTCGACATTAACGGGAACCTTTCGGTAAAAACGGTAACCCTAACGGGGAACGGTTCGGGCAATGGGGGAGCAGCTATTCCAATTAATGATGGCGTTTATATCTCTTTAGTGCCTCAAGCCACCGATGATAAGTTTCAATTGCCTAGTCCTGTAACTTTTCCAGGACGGGTGTATGTGATTCGAAACATTCAAAACAGTGTTACGGCGCAGTTAACGACCACAGCAGGAATGTTTTTTCCAAAAAATTCAACGGTTGGAACCAATCAAGTGTACATGTTCGAAGGGAGCAACCGAACGGTGATAGTGATTAGCGACGGACTGAATTGGACCTTTATTAATTAGCCATTTAACAACGCTTGTAGCGTATCTAGGAAGCGGCCTACATGAATACCGTCGACTAACCCATGATGCACATGCACCGCAACAGGCATCGTTTTACACCCCTCTTTTTCGGTCATTTTCCCAAAAGAAATCTTTGGACAACTATCGGGATAACTAAAACCACGGGCATGCGATAGTCCTTCAAAATCCACCCAAGGGATACTTGAAAAATGAATTAAATTTTCATCGGGGAAGCTACGTGTAAGCAAGCCCGTTGTGCCTTGAATACGGTCGATTTCGGCTTGGGCTTTTTTTTCAAACACCAGTATATCCGGATGATATTCCATCCACGAAAAACCAAAAGTTTCGTCTTTGCGCATAATGGTAGCCGAAGCATCAATGCGATCAAAACACCACGGTTCATTGTCGATTATACGCCATCGAAAGGGTTCACAGGCATTAACCGCTGTCAAGGTTTTATGCAAATAATAAATAAAAAAAGAGATGCCTAATGTTTTCGCTTTTTCATACGCCTTTGTGCAATCCACTCGACTGGTCATTCCATAAAAAGGCTCTTCCATTTGCGAAAAGAATTCAAAATGCTCCCGACGATTCCAAGTAGCTAGCGCTATTTTTGTTTTTGTAATCATACAAAAAAGGGAAGTATTTCGGTAATGGAAGATAAGGCCCGAAAATTGGGATGCTTGACCTCAAAATCAATTTTTTCATAGGCCCAAGTCGTGTGATACGGAATATGAAAGGCTGTTCCCCCTAGTTCTAACACAGGCAAAACATCTGATTTCAGTGAGTTTCCAATCATCACAAAATGGGTTGTGTCTATATCCAAACGACCTAACATTTTTTGATAATCCAAAACGGTTTTATCACTCATTACTTCGATATGGTGAAAATAATGACCCAGTCCCGAATCGTGAAGTTTACGATGTTGGTCTTTCAAATCTCCTTTGGTCGCCACAACCAATCGATAGTCGGCCGCTTTCAACTGTTGCAAAACAGTTTCTACTTCGGGTAAGAGTTCTACAGGCTGCTGCAACAAATCTTTTCCAATCTGAATAATACTCGCTGTGGCTGCTCCCGACAACTGCTGGTGGGTTAGCTCAAGTGCCGATTCCATCATTGAAAGCATAAATGCCTTGATGCCAAAGCCATACAAGGGAAGGTTTTTCACTTGATGCTGAAGAATCAATTGCTGCAATTCTTGTTTGGAGGTGTAATCCTGAAACAGTTCACAAAAACGATCTTGTGCCTCATCAAAAAAAGGTTCGTTATGCCATAAGGTGTCGTCGGCGTCAAAGGCTAGAATAGGAGTACTCATACTAACTAATCGTCGCTCCATTCGCTACCCCTTCTGCATCGGGATTCACAAATACCAATTGGCCTTCGGTGTTTTGGGTGAGTAGCAACATGCCCTGACTTTCTACACCGCGTAACGCTCTTGGGGCCAAATTGACCAATACCGTCACTCGTTTTCCAACGACTTCTTCAGGAGTAAAATGTTCGGCAATACCCGACACAATGGTACGAACATCCAGGCCAGTATCTACTTTCAACACCAAAAGTTTGTCGGCTTTAGGCATTTTTTCTGCTTCAATAATCGTACCCACACGCAAATCCATTTTGGAAAAATCGTCAAAAGTAGCGGTTTCTTTCTGAGGGGTAACTTCCGGATTTGTCATGGTATTTGATTTTTTGGTCGCTTCTAATTTGTCGATTTGTTGTTGAATAGCTTCGTCTTCGATTTGGGCGAATAACAGCTCAGCCTGCCCAATTTCATGTCCCGCAGGTAAAAGAGTTTCCTGTGCAAATACAGTATCCCAACCCTCGGCATCAATGCGCAACATCGAGCGAAGTTTTTGGGCGGTGAAGGGTAAAAAGGGTTCCGATAAATACCCCAATGCGGAAGCCACTTGTAAGGCAATGTAAAGTTGTGTTTGCACGCGCTCGGGATCGGTTTTGATCATTTTCCAAGGCTCTTCGTCAGCCAAATATTTATTCCCTAAACGCGCCACATTCATCAATTCGCCTTGGGCTTCCCGAAAACGGTACCTTTCAATAGAACTAGCAATAACTGCGGGATAAGCCTTTAATTCGGTCAACACTTGGGTGTCCACTTCCGTAAATGCATGGGGTGTTGGGACTACACCTTGATAGTATTTTTGCGTTAACACTACCACACGATTGATAAAGTTCCCAAAAATGGCTACCAACTCATTGTTGTTTCGTGCTTGGAAATCTTTCCAGGTAAAATCATTGTCTTTGGTTTCAGGTGCATTTGCGGTTAAGGCATACCGCAAAGCATCTTGTTTGCCAGGAAATTCCAAAAGGTATTCATGCAACCAAACCGCCCAGTTTTTGGAGGTCGAAAGTTTGTTGCCTTCTAGGTTTAAAAATTCATTGGCAGGTACATTGTCGGGAAGGATAAAACTACCTTCAGCTTTCAACATTGCGGGGAAAATAATGCAATGAAAAACAATGTTATCCTTACCTATAAAATGCACCAATTTGGTGTCGTGATCTTTCCAATAGGGTTCCCAATCTTTACCTGTTTTTTGCGCCCATTCTTTGGTAGCTGAGATGTAACCAATGGGAGCATCAAACCATACGTATAATTTTTTTCCCTCCGCTCCGGGAACAGGAACATCAATGCCCCAATCCAAATCGCGGGTGACCGCACGGGGTTTTAAACCGTCGTCAATCCAAGATTTGACCTGACCATAAACGTTCGGTTTCCAGTCGTTTTTATGGCCCTCTAAAATCCATTCTTTCAAGAAATTTTCATAGCGATCTAGGGGTAAAAACCAGTGTTTTGTTGCTTTCAAAATCGGTGTGCTCCCCGTGATCGTCGATTTTGGATGGATCAAATCGGTAGCGTTCAACGAAGACCCACATTTTTCACATTGATCCCCATAAGCCTCGGTATGGCCGCATTTGGGACACGTACCGGTCACAAAACGATCGGCTAGAAATTGGTTGGCTTTTTCATCATACAATTGTTCGGTCGTTTCTTCAATAAAATCGCCTTGTTCGTACAGTTTTTTAAAAAATGCAGCCGCAGTTTCATGGTGAATTTTTGCGGAGGTACGCGAATAATTATCGAAGGAAATTCCAAAATCAGCAAACGATTGCTTGATGATGCCATCGTATTTATCAATTACTTCTTGGGGGGTAATGCCTTCTTTTTTGGCTTTCATCGAGATAGCCACTCCATGCTCGTCGCTTCCACACATAAACGCCACATCGCGCCCTTGTAAACGAAGGTAACGCGCATAAATATCGGCAGGAACATAAACGCCAGCCAAGTGACCAATGTGAATAGGACCGTTTGTGTAGGGTAAAGCCGCAGTAACGGTATAGCGTTTTGGAAAATCAGACATTGCGATGAGGTACTAAATTTTTGCAAAAGTACGGCATTTGCCCAAAATCACGAACATATAGTTTCTTATATTTGCCCGAAGCATTCTGGCGAATGAAACCACTAATTCTATTTTTGTGGGTGACGATTTGTTCATCCAACCTATTGGCACAACGAAAAATGATAACACCTCCTTCCCTACAAAAAGGCGATACCGTAGCGATTGTGGCTACAGCCCGTAAAAATTTAGACGATAATCTTGGCCCAGCCATCACGTGGTTGAAAAGCCTTGGACTCGAAGTGGTTATCGGTAAGACCATCGGACTAGACCATTATCAATTGGCGGGAACAGACGCTGAACGTGCGGCCGATTTTCAAGCCGCGATGGACAATCCCAATATCAAAATGATTTGGTGCGTGCGGGGCGGTTACGGAACGGTTCGGATGATCGACTTATTGGATTTTACCCAATTTTTGAAACATCCCAAATGGGTTGTCGGATTTAGTGATGTTACGGTTTTGCACAGCCATTTGAATACGTTGGGAGTGCAATCCATCCATGGGATTATGCCGGTCAATGCCAAGGCAAGTGCTGCCGCCAAAGAGTCGCTTCGCCAAGTTTTGTTTGGCGAAACGTTGGAATACCATTTGCCCTGCGATGCCCTCAACCGCACAGGAACCGCAACAGGGCAACTTGTGGGTGGGAACCTTTCGATTTTGTATAGCTTGTTTGGTTCTCCTTCGGCGATAGATTGTACCGATAAAATTTTGTTTTTAGAGGATTTAGACGAATACCTTTACCATATCGACCGTATGTTAATGAACTTAAAACGCAACGGTTGCCTTGAATCTCTAAAAGGTATTATCGTGGGAAGCATGACCAAAATGCATGATAACGAAATTCCTTGGGGGAAAAATGCCCTCGAAATTATTGAAGATATTACCAAGAATTACCATATTCCTATAATTTACAATTTTCCTGCAGGGCATATCGCCGATAACCGCGCGCTGATTTTTGGTCACACCGTGACGCTAGAAGTGACGGAAACCGAAAGTCATGTGGTGTTTCACCCTTAGCACGATATTTTTTTGATAATAAGTGTTTGTAAACGAGTAGTTTGCTATTCGTTTTATATTTTTGGGTATCATTTAAACGCCATACCCTATGAATATGTATCATGACCCAGAAATTTGGGAGCGATCCCGTCAGTTTTGTAGCGACTTGTACCAGCTCACTGCGACGGATAGTTATTATCAAACGTTTTATTACACGCCGATTTTGCGACAAATTGCGGTACTTGTTCCCACCCATATTATGTTGGCTTATCAAGCCCTAAAACCTGATGTTTTCATTAGGCATTTGGATTTTACCTTGGGTGCCGCCTACGAGTTAAGGACCTTACTCATGTTTAATGTGTTGTTGGATTTTGAAGAGAAATCGCCCAATCGTCCGCTCATCCACAAGATAAATATCCTGATTGCCAGTATCAATCTTTTGCGGGAACGGGTTCAAACAGGACGGGCACCACGACCGAAGAGGACTATTTTGTGGACTTAAGTTATGGCAGCGCACAACGATTTAGGAAAAGAAGGGGAGTCCTTAGCCGTTGATTTTTTGCGGCGTAACGGATACTCCATCCTGGAAACCAATTGGATATATCAAAAAGCGGAAGTCGATATTTTGGCCCGTAAAGACGATCTTTTGGCCGTTATCGAAGTAAAAACCCGCTCCAGTATCGCTATGGGATTGCCGCAGGATTTTGTCAAACCAAAGAAAATCCGATTGTTGGTAAAAGCCGTAAATGCCTATGTACAAGAGCAAGCGTGGGAAGTGACGGTTCGTTTCGACATTATTGCGATTCATCAGTTGGAGGGACAGATGGTGCTTGAACACCTTGAAGATGCGTTCTATTATTTTAGTTAGAAAAAAGCTATCTATTTTGTATTTTTACAAAAAAAAAGAAATTGCTATGGTTCGTTTTTTTACTTTTTTAGCGGCATTGTCTGTTTGGACAAGTTTCGCCCAATTCCGTGTGGGTCAGCAAGTAAAGTCCTTTGAAGACCGTCGAGCGTCATTTCAAACGGTTACGGTACTCCAACCGAAGTCAGAGGTACCCAATGCAGCTATTGAAAATGTGGTAGCAGAGTCCACGGTGGCTACTTTACAAACCGCTGCTATTCAACAAATTTACAATCAACGTCCGCAAACACTTGAAGTAATAATTCCCTATCAAGGAGCGTCCGTTGTGCTTCGGTTGTACCGCGTCAATCCATTTGCCGAAGGGTTTCAGGTGCTTACCCATCGCGGTGAAACGGTATCCTATACGCCCGGCGTGTATTACCGCGGTATCATCAAGAATGATTACCGTTCTGTCGCGTCCCTTACTTTTTTTGAAAATGCGTTAAGTGGCCTCATCTCTGGTAGTACGTTTCAAAACCTTGTGGTCGGACCCCTTAAAAACAGTGCCGATTATATCGTTTACTCCGATGCAAAAATGAAAGTTCCACACCCGTTTCAGTGTCTCACCGATGACGGACCAGCGATGATGCGCAATGCACGCAGTGTGCCCAATACTATGCAATCGGCAAAATGTGCAACAACCTATTTTGAAATGGACTATAATCTCTACCAAGAAAATGGTAGCGATACCACAACGGCGACCAATTGGATGACTGCCGTGTATAACAATATTCAAACCATTTTTGAGAATGACGGAATTACCATTGCATTTCGAACGCTATTGATTTGGACCGAACCCGATCCGTATGAAGGTGTTGGGACGTCTTCTGTAGATTACCTGTTTAAGTTCAACCAAGTTCGTCCTGTTTTTGATGGGGACGTAGGACAGTTGTTGGGCATTGACGCTGGCGGATTGGGCGGTGTAGCCGTAACCATTGACGGTTTGTGTTCTTCTCAAAATTTCTGTTATTCTGATGTTGAATTTGATTTTCAAACGGTTCCTACCTACTCATGGACGGTACTTGTGCTTACGCATGAATTTGGACATATTTTAGGGGCTCCTCATACGCATGCTTGTATTTGGAATGGGAACAATACGGCTATTGATAATTGTGCTACAGCGGGGATAGGACCCACAGCGGAAGGGGCTTCGTGTAGTACAAACCCGTTGACGATTCCTTCCTCGGGAACCATAATGAGTTATTGCCATTTGGTGAGCAATGTTGGTATAGATTTAGCCAACGGATTTGGATCGCAGCCAGCCCAACGTATTTTGGATACGTTTGCCCTGCGCTCTTGCCTCAGCTCCGATTGTGTCAATACGTGTATCAATACCGTTGAACGCATCGTTTTGGAAACAACAACACAAACATCGGCGACCTTCAATTGGATCGATGTTACTGGAGCTACTGCATGGCGCGTTCGCTATTATTTGTTCGGAACAACGCCGGGAAGTTGGACGACCATGACAACCAATACGTTGACGGCTACAAATTTAACGCCCAACAGCTATTATGTGATTGAAGTAGCGCCAGAATGTCCCAGCGGGTTAGAAATCGGGGGACGTCAACTTATCTTTATGACCGATGATACTTTTTGTACAGGTTCGGTATTTACCGATACGGGAGGTGCAACAGGCGATTATGATGATGAACAAACGGTGATTCGTACCTTGATTCCTAACGTTCCCGCCAATAGCATTACCCTCACCTTTACGCAATTTAGCTTGGAGCAAGATTACGATTATTTATATATTTATGATGGAAATTCAACTGCAGCGCTTGAATTTAATGGCGGATTAGGATTTACGGGCAATCAAATCCCAGGTCCTTTTGTGTCCTCTGCTACCGACGGTTCACTAACGCTACAATTCAAGTCGGATGCTTTTGTCACCGATGCCGGTTGGGTTGCCAACATCGGATGTACTCCCAATTTAAACACGGGCGATTTCCAAGGAATTGATTTTACCTATTACCCCAATCCGTCCAACGGACAGGTATTTGTAACGTCCAAAACCAACGTGCAGTCAGTGGTAGTGCATAATGTGATGGGACAATTGTTGCTTCGTGAAATCCCAAGGGATTCCAACTTTTCGATTGACATTACTGCTTTTGCACATGGGACTTATTTCGTTACCTTACAATTTGAGGAAGGTCGATTTGCGCATTTTAAAGTAGTGAAGAAGTAAAAATAAAATGCCATCCTCACGATGGCATTTTTTATAACTGTTCAATCAATTCCAAGGCTTTGTGAATCGATTTGACGTGTTCAAAAGTAATCAACAAGCGTAAGCCATTTTTGGTTTGCTTTTCTTTAATCTTGCAAAGGTTCCCATGGCGTTGCACAAATTCTAGGATATGCATAAAACGCTGGGTTTGGTAGAAGTCACTCTGTTGGTCTCCAATAAAATACCCCACCATTTTGTCTTGTTTCAAAAGGAGTTTTTCAATTCCCAATTGCGTCGCTTTCCATTTGATGCGAATGCTGTTGATCAACGCTTTGGCAGGTTTCGGTAAGGGACCAAATCGATCCACAACCCGTTGCTCATACTCGGCTAAGGATTTTTCATCTTTAATGGCGCTCAACTCATTGTACAAGTTCAAACGCTCTGTAATGTTGTTGATATAATCATCGGGGAACAGCAACTCAAAGTCAGTGTCGATTTGTAAATCCTTGACATACTCCTTCGTTTCAGGGTCATTGTCTTGCGGATAAAGTTCTTTAAACTCGTTTTCCTTCAATTCTTCAATGGCTTCATTCATGATTTTTTGATAGGTTTCAAACCCAATCTCATTGATAAACCCACTCTGTTCGCCTCCCAATAAATCACCGGCCCCACGAATCTCCAAATCCTTCATAGCAATGTTAAATCCACTGCCCAATTCACTAAACTGTTCCAACGCATGAATTCGTTTCCGCGCATCATCGGTCATCGCCGAATACGGCGGCGTAATAAAGTAACAAAACGCCTTTTTGTTGCTGCGTCCCACCCGCCCGCGCATCTGATGCAAATCGGATAACCCAAAATTATTGGCATTATTGATAAAAATGGTATTCGCATTCGGAACATCCAAGCCACTTTCAATGATTGAGGTCGACACCAGCACATCAAACTCCCCATTCATAAAAGCCAACATGAGTTCTTCCAACTTTTTGCCGTCCATTTGTCCGTGTCCAATGCCAATTCGGGCATCGGGTACCAACCGCTGAATCATTCCTGCAACCTCCTTGATATTCTCAATGCGGTTGTGAATGAAAAATACTTGACCGTTGCGCTGAATCTCATACGAAACGGCATCGCGAATCAATTCCTCATGAAACCGTACAACCTGCGTTTCAATCGGATATCGGTTGGGAGGTGGCGTTGTAATTACCGACAAGTCACGCGCCGCCATCAACGAGAATTGCAAGGTTCGCGGAATCGGTGTCGCGGTCAACGTCAAGGTGTCAACGGTATGGGAAATCGTTTTGAGTTTGTCTTTTACATTCACACCAAACTTCTGCTCCTCGTCAATAATCAGCAAGCCCAAGTCTTTAAACTTCACGTCTTTACTCACCAACTGATGCGTACCGATTATGATGTCAACTTTCCCTTCTTCGAGCAGTTTCAACGTTTCATTTTTCTGTTTTGCTGTTCGAAAACGGTTCAAATAGTGTATCGTTACAGGCAAATCTTTCAAACGCTCCGAAAACGTGCGGTAATGTTGGTAGGCCAAAATGGTTGTCGGCACTAAAACCGCTACCTGCTTTCCATTGTCTACCGCTTTAAATGCCGCACGAATGGCTACCTCCGTTTTACCAAAGCCAACATCTCCACAAACCAAACGGTCCATCGGACGCTCGCTTTCCATATCGGTTTTTACATCTTGCGTGGCTTTATATTGATCGGGCGTATCCTCGTAAATAAACGAGCTTTCCAATTCTTTCTGTAAATAACTGTCCGGAGCACAGGCAAACCCCCGTTCGGTGCGCCGTTTGGCATACAACTGAATCAGGTTGAACGCAATGTGCTTGACGCGGGCTTTCGTTTTTTGTTTCAACGCTTTCCACGCATTCGATCCCAACTTATAAATCTTCGGAGGTGTCCCGTCTTTACCGTTGTATTTTGATATTTTATGCAACGAATGAATGCTTACATATACAATATCATTGTCGGCATACACCAGTTTTATTGCCTCTTGCGTTTTTCCTTCGACTTGAATTTTTTGCAACCCGCCAAATTTTCCAATCCCATGATCAATATGGGTAACATAATCACCCACCGTCAAGGAAGTCAACTCTTTTAGCGTTAGGGTTTGTTTTTTGGAATACCCGTTTTTCAAGTTAAAACGATGGTACCGCTCAAAAATCTGGTGGTCGGTATAGCACACCAACTGATTCTCCTCGTCGATAAATCCCTGGTACAACGGCATGACCACCGTGTGGTATTGCTTGCGAACACTCTCGTGATTTTGTTCGTCGATATCCTCAAAAATATCATGAAAACGTTGGGCTTGGTTGGCATTTCCACAAAACAGATAGTTCTTGTACCCGTGAAAATGATTTTCGCCTAAATTTTGCAACAACAAATCAAATTGCTTGTTGAACGAAGGCTGCGGTTGCATCAAAAACGGAAGCGTCATCGTACAGGGATAATGCACCTGATTGCCCAATTCGACTACCGTAAACCGCTCGGCACGCTGTAATAAATCGGCTCCATGTACAAACAACTCCTCCGGCGATACATGCCGAATGCCGTTGTCCAACGTTTGAAAAGCCTCGGTCGCTTTGGCAAACAATTTATCCAACTGTTGGCCTAAGATTTCTGAATGTTGAAAAAACAACACCGTCGAAGGATCAATGTAATCCAAGAAACGCTCGCGGTTTTCCTCAAAAAACTTATGCTCTACATTCGGAATAATAGCAATCTTTTTCAGCTTTTCAATCGACAATTGCGTTTCTACATCAAAACTGCGGATGGAATCCACTTCATTGCCAAAAAACTCAATCCGGTACGGATGATCATTCGAAAATGAAAATACATCCACAATACCCCCGCGCACCGAAAATTCTCCAGGTTCAGTGACAAAATCAACCCGTTTAAAGTGGTATTCAAACAAGACTTCGTTGATAAAATCAATGCTTGTTTGATCGTTGACCGCAATCTTTAAGGTGTTTTTCTCCAGCTCTTTCTTGGTGACCACTTTTTCAAACAAGGCCTCGGCATAGGTAACCAAAAAAGGAGGTTTTTTGCGCGAATTGATGCGGTTTAAGACCTCCGCGCGCAATAAAATATTGGCATTGTCGGTTTCTTCCAGTTGGTAAGGCCTGCGGTAGGAACCCGGATAAAACAACACGTCTTGTTCGTTCAAGAGTTGCTCCCAGTCGTTGAGGTAATACGCCGCTTCTTCTTTGTCGTTGAAAACCACCAAAAAAGGACGGTCCATTTTTTCAAATAAAGCCGCTAACGCAAACGATAAGCCCGATCCCAAAAGACCGCGAACATTGATTTTAGCCTCCGGTTGGCGGAGTGCTACAGCCAGTTGTTCAACTTTGGGTGACGCTTGGTACACCGAGAGCAGGGTACTTTTACTCAAAACTTAGGGAATTATAGGCGTATTCGGTATGGCACGCGTAGTGTCTTTCATCTTCACAAAATCAGGCTCTCCCGGCTCGCGGGGAATCAAACTGCGCTGCACAATTTCCTCAAGTTGCAATTGCAAATACTCGATTTCAGTATTGATTTCGCCAATCAGCTTCACCACTTTGGCGGCTGGCGTTTGATTGAGGTGAATAAATAAATCCAAACTTTTCAACTTGGTATTGATTACTTTCAGTCGGGCACGCACCGCAGGTTGGTTAAATTCCATCGGCAAGGTATTGACCAACGCCTCCGATTGGGTCACCAAAACCGAAGCTTTTTTCTGAAAAGCATTCAACGTACTTTTCGGTTTTTGGTTTACCTCCCGCAAAAAATTGCGCCACTCCATCCAGCCGTTCAATCGCGCTTGCGTCGTGGGCTCAATCGGCGCGATGTCAAACGACCAACCCGAAGTAATGGTCTCAAACACCACCTCTTTTTTCTGTGCTTCCTTCGCCTGCTCCGCTTTCAACGACGCATTGTCGTTTTGACACGAAAACAAACCCAAACACACCACGATAAACCAACCGATTCTCATATACTGCCATTAAGCCTTGCAAAAATAAGAAAGTAGTTTGGAGTTTTATCGTTAAAGAAACGGTAAGTTTTATACCCGCTTCCGACTTCCCACAGGCAGTCTCTTTTATTTTTTGGCAGCACACGCCCCCATTCTTCAACACGCCCCCTCCCGTTTTCGCCTGTATCTCCCTTCCGAGGGTCGGGAGGATGCCGGCTCTACCGGGGCTGTAGTCAAGTGCCTTTTTTTAATTTGAAAATTTGAAGATTCGATGATTTGAAAATGAATCCTTCTATTGAACCGTTAACTTAAAACCTTTCCTATTCATTTCTTTCTAATGACTAATGTCCAAAATCTACCGTCCAAACTTGAAACCTGAAACTTAAAATCCCCCATCTTTTTTGTATCTTTCAAATGTCTAATCACTAATCACTAGTCACTAGTCACTAGTCACTAGTCACTAATCACTAATCACTAATCACTAATCACTAGTCACTAGTCACTAGTCACTAGTCACTAGTCACTAATCACCACCCATGAAACTCCTCATCCTCTTCCTCACCACCATCGCTTTCGCGCAAACGCCCAAAGAAGCGGTCAATCAATTGCTCGATCAATGGCACAAAGATGCGGCTACGGCCAATTTCAACGCTTATTTTGCTGCAATGGATGAATCGTCAGTTTTTATCGGTACCGACGCAACTGAAAATTGGGATAAGCAAGCCTTTCAAGCGTTTGCCAAACCCTATTTCGATCGAGGGAAAGCTTGGAACTTTACCGCTTTGGAACGCCACATCTATTTTTCTGCCGATGGAAAAATGGCCTGGTTTGATGAATTGCTTAACACCCAAATGAAGATTTGTCGCGGAAGTGGTGTGCTGATTTTAACTCCGCAAGGTTGGAAGATAAAGCACTACGTCTTGTCTATGACGATTCCCAAC
>CANHRI010000022.1 GCA_947463515.1 Flavobacteriaceae bacterium | reverse complement strand
TACACCGGTTTCCATACGATTTTGGTCACCGATAACCCTTTATTTTACATTGCCCTTACTTCGATGATTATTGGTACGCAACTCTTTTTGGCGGGATTTCTTGGCGAAATTATCCTACGCACCAAAAACAACGAAGAGCGCTACAAAATTGCCGAAGAACGGTAATTCATTCAACACCTAACACAAGCTTACAATACGTTTAAAATGCCTATGGAACCCTCCTTAGTAAATAAAGTAAACGAATGGTTGACCCCAACCTTTGACGAGGCCACTCAAGCGGCCATTCGAGAAATGATGGTATCCAATCCGAAAGAATTGGAAGAAAGTTTCTATAAAAACTTAGAATTTGGAACCGGCGGAATGCGCGGCATCATGGGCGTTGGAACCAACCGTATCAACCGCTACACCCTTGGAAAAAATACCCAAGGACTATCGGATTATTTAAAACAATCATTCCCAGGTGAAGCACTCAAAGTGGTTATCGCCTTCGATTGTCGCCACAACAGTGATACCTTAGCCAAAGTAGTTGCCGATGTCTTTTCGGCTAATGGGATACACGTATACTTGTTTTCCGAGATGCGACCCACGCCCGAACTCTCCTTTGCACTTAAACATTTACAATGCCATGCAGGTATCGTTTTGACAGCCTCGCACAATCCCCCCGAATACAACGGATATAAAGTGTATTGGCAAGACGGCGGACAATTAGTACCGCCCCAAGATGAAGCCATTATTGAAGTGATTGAAAATGTGCGTTACGATGCGATTCAATTTGACGCCAATGCCGATTTAATCGAATACATCGACAGCGCTATCGATGAGGCATTCGTAGCTTCTACCCTAGCCAACGCGAGTTTCAACACTCCAAAAGAAGCTCGAGAAGGTCTCAAAATTGTCTATACTTCGCTTCACGGAACTTCCATCAAAGCGATTCCTGCTGTGTTAACCGCTGCAGGCTATACCGATTTAAATATTGTAAAAGAACAAGCCGAACCCAATGGCGATTTCCCAACCGTAAAGTCACCCAATCCCGAAGAGCCTGAAGCGCTCACCATGGCGTTGCATTTGGCCCACGAGATTGGCGCCGATATCGTGATTGGAACCGATCCCGACTCCGACCGCCTTGGCGTGGCCGTGCGCAATACGCAAAACGAAATGGTATTGTTAAACGGAAACCAAACCATGATCATCATGACCGCCTACCTCTTGGAGCAATGGAAACGCGCTGGAAAAATCAACGGCAAACAATTTATCGGCTCCACCATCGTGTCTACTCCAATGATGCTAGAATTGGCCTCGGCTTACGACGTGGAATGCAAAGTGGGGTTGACTGGATTCAAATGGATTGCCAAATTCATCAAAGATTTCCCCGAACTTCAATTTATCGGTGGCGGTGAAGAAAGTTTCGGATACATGGTCGGTGATGCGGTACGCGACAAAGATGCGGTAGGAGCTACCCTTTTGGTCTGCGAAATTGCCGCTCAAGCCAAAGCCGCTGGCAGTTCCCTCTACCAAGAGTTGCTAAACCTTTACCTCGATCACGGATACTATAAAGAACATCTTATTTCGCTCACCAAAAAAGGAATCTCAGGCCTGCAAGAAATCAACCAAATGATGATCGATATGCGTCAAAATCCGGTAGCCGAAATCAATGGTCAACGGATCGTGTGTATCGAAGACTATGAAACCTCCAAAGGACGTGATGTGTTAAACGGAAGCGAATTTGACCTGACCATCCCCAAATCCAACGTATTGATTTACTATTTGGAAGATGGTAGTAAGATCTGTGCCCGTCCCAGTGGTACCGAACCCAAAATCAAATTTTATTTCAGCGTTAATGAGCCTCTCGCTTCATTGGAAGAAATAGGAGCTGTGGAAGCCATTTTGGACGAAAAGATTAAAAATTGTATCGCCGATATGGGCTTAGACGCATGAAAGAAATCATCCACAAACTAAAACCGTACATCTACCCCTTCAAACATCATGTGGTAGGGAATGTTATTTACAACATTCTCTATGCGTTATTTGGAACGTTGTCCTTTATTACGCTTATCCCCATGATGAACGTTCTTTTTGACCAAACGAAAAAGGTCTACGAGGCGCCTGTCTATACCAATATTTCAGGGGCAAAGGACTACCTCGAGAATCTTTTGTACTATAAAGTCACACAATTCACCGACTCGGGCACACCTCAAAATGCCCTTTTCTTGGTTGTTTCGATTGTCATTGTTACGTTTTTACTGAAAAACATTGCCGGGTACATGGCCTCCTACCACATGATGCATTTGCGCACCAATGTCATGGCTACCATTCGCAACGAAATGTATCAAAAAATCATTTCCCTCCCAATTTCATTTTTTTCCGAAAAACGAAAAGGCGACGTTATGACGCGAATGCTAGGCGATGTAGGTGAAATGCAAAATTCCTTTTTTATGGTGCTGGAACTGATCATCAAAGAGCCGCTCACCATCATTTTCTCCATCATTATGATGTTTACCATCAGTTGGAAACTCACCCTGTTTGTCTTTATCTTCATTCCCATCGCTGGATTTATCATTTCGTTGATTGGAAAAAGTCTCAAATCACAATCCCTACGCGCCCAAAACGAAGCAGGATACCTTATTTCGCTGTTGGAAGAAACGCTCACCGGACTCAAAGTGGTCAAAAGCTACACGGCCGAAGAGAACTTCAAAAGCCGCTTCGAACAATCCGTGCACCGCCTTTTAGTGCTCTCCAATAAAATCGGGAAGAAAAATAACCTCGCCTCGCCTTTGAGTGAATTACTCGGCATCATAACGATAGCCGTTTTACTCGTCTATGGAGGAACGCTGGTGTTGGTTGACAAATCCTTGTCGGGCCCCGTATTCCTGTCGTTTATGGGATTGGCGTACAACATTCTAACCCCAGCCAAAGCGATTTCCAAAGCCTCCTATGCCGTGAAAAACGGAATTGCCGCCGCCGAACGGGTTTTTGAAGTGCTCGAAGAAGAAAATACCGTGAACTCTGAACCCAATGCGGTACAGAAGTCCGACTTCACCGACAACATAACCTTATCCCATGTCAACTTTGGTTACCAAGACGAACGTGTACTCAAAAACTTTTCACTGACCATTCCCAAAGGAAAAACCGTAGCCTTGGTTGGACAATCGGGTAGCGGAAAAAGTACGTTGGCCAACCTGCTCACCCGCTTTTATGATGTCAACGAAGGTAAAATTGCCATCGATGGCGTTGACATCAAAACCATGAACATCCATGCCCTGCGTCGTTTAATGGGCTTGGTTACCCAAGATTCGATTTTATTCAATGATACCATCGAAAACAACCTGCGCATCGGAAAACCCGAAGCCACAGAAGCCGAATTAATTCATGCGTTGCAAGTCGCTAATGCCTATGATTTTGTGATGGAATTGCCCTTGGGACTCCAAACAAATATCGGAGATGCGGGGGGAAAACTTTCTGGAGGACAAAAACAACGGATTTCTATAGCCCGCGCTGTACTTAAAAACTCACCCATCATGATTCTCGATGAGGCCACTTCAGCCCTCGATACCGAAAGTGAAAAAGCGGTTCAGATTGCCCTCGAAAATATGATGCAAAACCGCACCTCTATTGTCATCGCCCATCGTTTATCGACCATTCAAAACGCCGATACCATCGTGGTGCTGCACAAAGGCGAAATCATCGAGCAAGGCAACCACGCCGAACTCATGGCGCTGGAAGGCACGTATGCCAAATTAGTGACGCTACAGAGTTTTGACTAAGTCCCATTCTTTTTTTAGGCAGCAAGAAGCCCTGTTTTCAAGCACTCACCCACTCCCGTGCTCCACTGTATCTTTGGGCTAAACCCCAAAGGATGCCGTTGCGCCCGGGGCTGAAAACCAACACCCATTTTCAAAAAAAAATCCGCTACGGCAGCGGATTGTATTCTTGAGGTGTCCAAGTAGTACTGAGTAAATCAATAAAGTAGTAATGCACTTTATCTTTTTTATCAAAAGCACCGTTTTTATTCAAATCTTCAATAGCCCGAAAATACAAGCGTCCTAAGCCATCCAAACAATTCCAATCAATCAATTCCTGATATTCAGTAGTCAATTTGGTAAAATTTTGACCTTCAAGCGAACTCACATACAAACTGCGAATGTCGTTGGCATTGACCACCCCATCTTGATTGGTATCGTTGTCTTGTACTTCATAGACCAAGAGTTTCGCTTTCCCTTTTTCGGCCAAACCGTGCAAATAGGCAATACGCTCAATTCGAATCGGTTTGTCAGTTAAGGGGCGCAATGAATCTTTAGGACTTACCTGAAACTTGACATTGGAGAGGTTGCCTGCAATTTCAAACTCACTCGTATTCGATACTTGATAACTTACTCCGCTGTCATAGCGACTACTGCTGAAGTCCGCTCCACCTTTACTCCCCTCGTTCAAAGCCACCTCCCCCACCGGAAATAACAACACCGAGGTGCCTGGAAATTGCACCGGTAAATCGCACAAGGTTAGTAACGTACCGTCTTTTTTCGCTTCCGTTTTGGGAGTCGAACTTTTGGAATAAATTACTTTTGGTTGCGGTGGGGTTTCTTTACAACCCACCAAAAGTACTAGTGACAAGGCAAAAGTCAATCGTTTCATAAGCACTTCAATTTAGAGACGAGCCGTCAATCGGAGATTGAACACACGCGTCGTCATAAAATTAGGAATTCCATATTGATTTTTAGTGTAAGCATCGCGCACCCAAGTATTGGTAATAGCATTCTGGTTGTTAAACATATTAAAAACCTCAAATCCCAACGACAAATCTTGGAACTTGCGCAACCAATGGCTAGCAGGACGTTGTGCGTTACGCTCAGTAAACACATAAAAGAATCCCACATCCGCCCGACGATAATCACGTAAACGCGTTTGATAAACATAGGCATCGGCATACGAAGGGGAACCTCCCGGTAAACCTGTGTTATACACAATATTCATGTAGATTTTCACATTCGGAATATTAGGCATATAGTCTTGGAACAAGATCCCAAACTTCAGCCGTTGATC
Organism: Flavobacteriaceae bacterium; assembly: GCA_947463515.1. GTDB lineage: Bacteria > Bacteroidota > Bacteroidia > Flavobacteriales > Flavobacteriaceae > Flavobacterium. The sequence continues at coordinate 34,745 of CANHRI010000022.1, read as the reverse complement.
AGTGGGACGCGCAATATAGCCGCGATTGTTTTGATTCTCCTCGGTTTTCATATACCCAAAGGTAAACCACGATTCGGTGCCTTTGACAAACTCACCGTTCAAACGAACATCCAATCCGTAAGCATACGCCACTGCATCGTTATTGGCTCGGTAACGAATACGTACATTCTCCAACGTATACGTATTGACATCATCCATGGCCTTGTAATACAATTCCGAAACCAATTTAAATGGACGATTCCACATCGTAAACCCGTAATCATTGGCCAACACAAAATGCAGGGATTGTTGGGCTTTCACCCGCGGTTGTACCACCCCACTCATATCGCGTAACTCCCTGTAAAAGGGGGGCTGGTAATAAAATCCTGTCGAAAATCGGAACAACATGTCTTTGTTGTCGAGCTTGTAGGCGAGTTGCACACGGGGACTGAATACGGTTTGCGTTACGGTTTCAAGGCCACGCCCCGAAACGGTCCAATTGTGCGCACGAACTCCTGCCGTAGCATACAACATGCCCCGTCGAACGCGTGTTCGGGTGTTCCATTGCGCAAACGCCGAAAGACGGTTGATATCCACAAAATTGGTGGCACGCACGTTTTGAAAAGGAACCAAGGGTCCCACATAAGGATTGTACGGCTGATCATTGGGAATATCAACCACCGGCGGATTAATAGAGAAACCGGCCGAGTCAATGACTTCCCATTCAACCAAACGATCTCTAAAATTCTCATGGGTAAACTTAGCCCCCCAATCAAAGCGATGCTTGCGATTTTCATTGTGCGATCCCTTGATTTCAAAGTTCATAATCAAAGCATCGAGGTTGTTACGCGCATGATTCAACTGCGACCCAATAGCACGGTTAAAAGTTACATTTCCAAAGGTTTCCGATCCAATGTTGGCATCCACTTCCCCCAAAAAATACGAGGCATCAATATCGAAATATTCCTGTTCTTGGGTATGAAAGGCCGAAGCGATAATTTTATACGTGGTATTTTCATTCGCTTGATAGACCGACTTAAAGGCGCCAAATAAGGTTTGGTAACGGTCGTCTTCTTGCCCTTCATAAAAAATCTGTAACGCTATGGGTTCGTCCAAGGTACCAAAATTCGTTTGGCGCGTCAAAGGCTGATAATTGTAGCGATTGTACGAAGCATTTCCAAGAAAGCTGTGGTTCCATTTGCCTCCCGGCATAAAATTGATATTCACCTGAGCATCCATGAAACGCGGACGGAAATTGGTTTGGGTTTCTTGGCTGTTTACGAGCAAAGAGTTGTCACGGTATCGTAATCCACCAATAGCACTCCATTTTTTATCTTTTGAAATTCCTTCTGCCGACACAGCCCCACCCAAAAAACTCGCTTCCATAGAGGCGCCAAACTTTTCTGGATTGCGGTAGGTTATGTCAAGCACCGAGGACATTTTATCGCCGTATTTCGCTTCAAATCCCCCTGCAAAAAAATCAATTTTCTGGGTCAAATCACTGTTCACAAAACTCAATCCTTCTTGCTGACCCGAGCGAATTAAAAACGGACGATAGACTTCGATTTCATTGACATACACCAAATTTTCATCGTAATTTCCCCCGCGAACGCTGTATTGCGAACTCATGTCGCTGTTGGAACTCGCCCCTAGAATTTTCAATACATTTTCGACTCCCGCATTTAATCCAGGTATACGCCTTACCACTTGTGGATCAACACTAATGATCCCGCGCGCTCGGGGACGTACGCCAGTGATGACAACCCCTTCGAGTTGTTCTTGCTCACTATCCATTACGGGGTTAAATTCGAGAATCTCTTGAGGTTTTACCTGAAAATTGGCGGTAATGGACTTAAAAGCAACGTGTTTAAAACGGACGGTAATCTTACGGTCGGCTGGAATTTCAAGCACATAAAATCCGTTGGAATCCGAAGTCACTGAAATCATATCATAGGATATGTTGGCGCCTTCAATGGGTTTGTTGTTTTCATCCAAAACCACACCCGTTATCTTTCCGGTTTGTGCCATGGAAACTGTGGTCACTGCCAGTAACAATAGACCAATTAAATAGTTGGGTAACGACAAAATGAGTTATTTTTTTGGATTTCGGTTAAACGTGGATTCAAATATAGTTGAATTTCCAACATGGTCAACGACTTCGACTTTCAAATTATTGTCTCCCGCTTTCAAAAAGCGCTCTTCAAAAACATGAGTAATCCGTTTTAACTTCGGATCGTATTCAAATAAAACCCATTCTCCATTGAGGAACCCGTTGACTTTGGCCACCCCCGATTGTTCATCGGAAATCGTGAGTTGCAAAGCATTTAGTCCCGACCAATCTTTGTTTTTTGGCGGTTTAAACCAAGTTATTTTGGGCGGTAATACATCCTGTACCAATTGAAATTTGCCTAATGTTTTGGTACGAATCGAAAAAGTAGCCCCTTCGACTTGTGTAGAATTATACCCGAAACGAGCACCTTGTACGGTTGCAATGAATGTTTTGGCTCGAAGCGCGGCTGGAATTGATTCATTTTTCCACGTCAGCGTAAAACTCTGGTGTAAAGGAACAGTGTCCTCATGCAACTGAACCTGATTATTCTTTACGTCAAATTGAAAATAAAAATCGTCGTAAAACGTCTTCGCCGGAAAATACACCGAAACGTTATCTTTTTCAAACAAAGCATCGGTTTGACACTTGATGAAATAAGGAGTTTTGGGGGTTGGATCGGCTATTTTTGCGGGAGCATTAGAATAGGAAATAGGCAGGGTTATCACGGTTTGATTTCCGTTAAAGTCGGCGACTTCAATACGGGCTGTAGTGGCCAAATTGGGGGTCACCGTAAGGAGTCCTCCCGCCTTTACATTGCGTAAATTGGACCAAGCATAGGGATAGTTGTAAAATAATTTTTGAAAACGCTGCTTGGTTTTTTTGTAGCGTTCATAATCGATATAGGCATTGATATAGCGGGCTTCATCAAAGGCCATTTGGTCAAAAAGGACTTCAAAATTAGGCTGACCGTTGTGGTACAAACGGGTTTGGTAAGTACCATTGTTATTGAACGACACATCATCGCGATCAAAGGCATTGATGGCAAAACCAAGGGTTCCTGAAGCCTGAACTCTTTGGGCAATATAAGTCCCGTCAGCTTGTAAAGAGAGACTCAATAAAACAGGTCGTTTTGATTCATTGACCACCGCATCGGGGCCAACGGGATACACCATCACATTGGCTACAGTAGGAGTTTTGGTATCTTTGATGACAAATCCAAAAAACAAGGGATTAATAATTTGCTCCGTTTTGGAATCGCGTATTTCAAAATGCAAATGGGGTCCATCAGACCCACCCGTATTACCCGACAGCGCAATAAGTTCGCCTTTTTTGACGGGCAACTCTCCTGGCTTAAAGTAGGCCTCAACCGCAAAAGACATGGCTTCATACTGTAACGCTTGTATTTTGGCCTCAAAAACACCTACCGCTTTTTGCAAATGTCCATACACGGTGGTATAGCCATTGGGATGTGTGATATATAAGGCTTTCCCATAGCCATTGGTAGCAATTTTAATACGCGAGATATACCCCTCGGCTGCGGCATATACAGGCAACCCTTCGCGTTGTTGTGTTTTGAAATCAAATCCGGCATGAAAATGATGCGGACGCAATTCCCCAAAATTACCCGAAAGCTGTAAAGGTATCGCGAGCGGAGATTGGAAATAATCTTGTGGATACGGTTGAGCGATTAAGTAAGTAATTGAACACCAAAAAAATAACAAACTGCGCATAGATAAAGGTCTTTGGGCTAAAATAGCAAAAGGGATTGGGAGATGAAAACATTTGCTGTTAAGAATTTCCAAAATACTGAATCGCAAAAGTTTAGCAAAGGGCTTGAAAATAAATTGTATTTTTTATCGTTTTTATTGGTTAAATACCCCGATAGTTATAAATTTGTGGGATTAAGTAACGAAAGGCGTCACCCATGAGTGAAATCAAAGAAATCATTGATGCACTGGAAAAAAAAGTACTGCGATTGTGTGCTAAGGTGGACGATTTAGAACAAAAAAACCGAGCACTACAGCAGGAGTTACAGGGTTCAACACAAAGTTTAGCCCAACAACAGGCAACACATGCTCAGCTAATCAAGGATTTTGAAGCGCTCAAAATGACCAATTCGTTATTAGGCAGTGAAGAATACAAACGAGATACCAAGCTAAAAATCAATGCGCTAATTAGAGAAATCGACTACTGCATTGCTCAAATGGCTGATTAAATATGAACGATAAACTGAAAATCAAGTTATCGATAGCCGACCGTGTCTATCCGCTTACTGTTGACATGAGTCAAGAGGAAGGATTGCGAAGTGCAGCCAAAAAAATCGATGCAATGATTAAACAGTTTGAAGAAAATTATGCCGTTCGGGACAAACAAGATGTTTTGGCCATGTGTGCCTTGCAGTTTGCCTCACAATTGGAACAGCAAAAATCAGTCGAAACGGTAGTCGATACAGAGTCAATTGACCGATTAGCCCGTTTGAATAATGCTTTGGAAACCTATCTCAACCGCTAGAAACAACGTTCTTTTAGATTAAAATACTGCCTACATTAGTTCATTTTTGGTAAACTCAACACTAACAAATTCAAATGAGCAAATCGTCGCTACTATAGCAAGCCCGCCCGACGGGAAGCCAGAACAGCGAGCTAGCTCAAAACTTGTATTTACGAGTTTATACAAGCAACTAATGTGGGCTTTTTTTATATATAACCTTACAAAACCATGAGTATAGTAGAAGTAATAATCGGCCTAGTGGTCGGATTAGCCGGCGGCTTTGGTGTCGCCAAAATGCTGGAGCGCAGCAATGTCTCCGCTTTAATTAAGAATGCCAAAAAAGAAGCTGCATCGATTTTAAAAGATGCCAGTTTGGAAGCTGAAAATCTTAAGAAAGACAAATTACTGCAGGCGAAAGAGAAGTTTTTAGAATTGAAAGCCGAGCATGAAAAAGAGATTTTAGCCAAAGACAAAAAAATGGCTGAGGTTGAAAAACGCATCCGCGATAAAGAGTCGCAAGTTTCCAGCGAATTGGCCAAAACCAAAAAGCTTAACGACGATTTTGAAGCGAAGGCCAAAGAATACGAAACCAAGATTGAAATCTTAGACAAAAAGCATCAAGAAGTCGAAAAGATGCACAAAAGTCAAGTAGAGCAATTGGAAGTTATTTCCGGATTATCGGCTGAAGATGCTAAAGAGCAACTGGTGGAAAGTTTGAAAGCAGAAGCCAAAACCAAAGCGATGGCCCACATTCAGGAAACTATTGAAGAAGCCAAATTAACAGCACAACAAGAAGCCAAAAAAGTAATCATCAGCACGATTCAACGTGTGGGTACGGAAGAAGCGGTAGAAAACTGTGTGTCGGTTTTCAATATTGAATCCGATGACGTGAAAGGACGCATCATTGGTCGTGAAGGGCGTAACATTCGTGCGTTGGAAGCGGCAACAGGTGTGGAAATCATTGTAGACGATACCCCTGAGGCTATCATCCTGTCGTGTTTTGACCCTGTGCGTCGTGAAATTGCACGTTTATCCTTGCATAAACTGGTAACCGACGGTCGTATTCACCCTGCCCGTATTGAAGAAGTAGTGGCGAAAACAACCAAACAAATTGAGGATGAAATCATCGAGGTCGGGAAACGTACGGTGATTGATTTAGGAATTCATGGATTGCATCCCGAGTTGATTAAAATTGTAGGGCGCATGAAATACCGTTCTTCTTATGGTCAAAACTTATTACAACACTCGCGCGAGGTAGCGAAGTTGTGTGGCATCATGGCCGCTGAATTAGGACTGAACGTAAAACTAGCCAAGCGCGCTGGTCTACTCCACGATATTGGTAAGGTACCGGATGCCGAAAGTGATTTACCACACGCATTGTTGGGAATGCAATGGGCTGAAAAATATGGGGAGAAAGAAGAAGTTTGCAATGCTATTGGAGCACACCACGATGAAATCGAAATGAAGTATTTGATTTCTCCGATTATCCAAGTTTGTGATGCGATTTCTGGAGCTCGTCCAGGCGCCCGTCGTCAAGTATTGGATTCCTATATCCAGCGTTTGAAAGACCTAGAAGCTATTGCCTTTGGATTCCACGGGGTGAAAAATGCGTATGCCATTCAAGCGGGCCGTGAATTACGTGTAATTGTAGAAAGTGAAAAAGTTACCGACGATATGGCCGCTAAACTTTCGTTTGAAATCTCACAGAAAATTCAAACGGAAATGACCTACCCTGGTCAAGTGAAGATTACGGTAATTCGTGAAACACGTGCCGTGAATATTGCCAAATAAGAAAAGTAGAGATAAAAAAAGAAAGGGAACCCTTCATTGGCGTTCCCTTTTTTATTTTTACTAACTCTCACTAGTTAACATTTCTTCAAATTCTTTGGTCGTTATGGGTTTGAAATAATAATCCTTCACCTCCTCTTTGTATTGCTTTGAACGGTCGATGTCGGTGGAGTCATTGGATGAACTAACTAAATATACCGTGATATCTTTAGACATATTGTTTTTCAATTTTCGAAACTCATCCAAAAACTGCCATCCGTCGTAAACTGGCATATTGATGTCTAAGAGAATTAAATCGGGTTCTTTTTCGGTTTTCAAAACATTTTTCAACCCGTCGATCGCTTCCAATCCGTTAAAAAAGAACTTGGCCTCCGCTTCGATATTGCATTTGTTAAATAATTTCTTGATAACAAAGTGATAAACTAAATCGTCATCAACGACAAAAATGTTATTGAATTTCATTCGAAAAGTTGATTTTGAAAGTGGTTCCTACATTAACTTGACTCTCTACTTCGATACTACCGCCCATAGATTCGATTTGGTTTTTGGTAATAAACAAACCGATACCACGCGCATTGGGATGCTGATGAAACGTTTTATACATTCCAAACAATTTCTCTCCGTATTTTTCCAAATTGATACCCACACCATTATCTTGGATGAGCAACACCAATTTCCCATGCTCCTTTTGAAGCGAATACCGAATTTCAGGTTGTCTGTCGGGATGCGCATACTTAATAGCATTGGTGGTAAAATTTAAAAAGATACTTTCCAAATACGCGGGATTAAACTGTACCGTTTCTTTAGCGTCTACCAAATTTACGATATTTACGTTATGGTCCTTAATTTCTTTACTTAAAAGTTCGAGCGTATGATTTAAAAAAGCATTTAAATTCAAATTCTCTTTTTTATGAATAATCGTACTCTGAATATCTACCAGTTCTTTTAAGTGATCAATGGTTTCGGACAAAGCTTTTGAAGTGGTTTTCAAAAACCCAAAGCATTCTTCTTTTTGCTGAGCATCATCCGTTTCATCAATAATATTGATCAACATCTTAAAGTTGCCCGTGTGCGAGCGAAGGTTGTGTGAAACGATATGTGCAAAATTGAGCAATCGGTTGTTTTGCTTTGAGATAATCTCCATATGGGCTTGCAATGCTTGTTCTTCCTCCTTTTCCGAAGTAACATCGGTATGCACTCCAATTATCCGCAATGGATTGCCATGCGTATCGCGCTCGATCACTTTTCCTTTACTTCGAATCCAGCGGTAAACGCCATGTTTAGTGAGTACACGCTTGGTATTCTCAAAATAGGAAGTTTGCCCATTGCTATGATTTACAATTTCTTGCTTGTATTGCGGATAATCGTCAGGGTGAATGCGCTCATCCCACTTGGAATTGGTTACCAAATTGTCGCTAACATCAAAATCCAAAATGGCCAGCGATTCTTTGGAAAAATAAACCCGATCGGTGGCTACATTGTAATCCCAAACACCATTGTTGGAAGCTTCTAAAGCAAATTGATAGCGTGCTTCCGATTCGATAATACGAAACTCGCGTTGCTTTATATCGGTAATATCGGTTAAGCTTCCAATAAAAATCGCATCGCCGTTTTCATCAATATCAATGGTTGCTTTGGCTTTAAACCATAAAACACCGAGGGATCGTAATACAACGCGAAATTCATGATTCCAATTTTCACTTGTGTCTTTGGCTGCTAAAATTGATTGCAAAAAAAGAGCCCAATCTTCTGGATGAATACGACTTTTTATCACCTCAAAAGGATTTGAGGCAATTTCAAATCGATTGACCTCAAAAAAAGTAATGATGCTTTTATTAAGATACGTAAAGAAAAACTCTTGCTGAGCGGTTACGGATATTTGAAATATTAAATCGGGTATCAGATTTAATATCCGCTTATGATAATTGTACTGTACAGCACTAAACCGATGGTTGGCGGCTAAGTTTGTGGTCATAATCGTAGGTTTTGGGGAGTTTGGGTTCATTTTTCTACTTGAGGGGTAAAAAAGTGAAACCAAATTTAACAAAACATTCGATATAAAGTACATTTTTATCGACAAAATGCATATAACTATCGAAAAGTAACTTGTTTTGTAAGATTTATTTTACTTTATTTTTTTGCGCGGATGAAATTGATGCATAATTTGGGTTAAATGTCTACGATCCAGGTGAACATATACTTCGGTGGTGGTAATCGATTCATGGCCTAACATCATTTGGATAGCTCGTAAATCGGCGCCATTTTCTAATAAATGGGTAGCAAAAGAATGGCGAAATGTGTGTGGGCTAATACTTTTTTGTAAATGTATGGCATAAGCTAAGTCTTTAATAATCGTAAAAATCATGGCTCGGGTTAGCGCTTTCCCTCGACGATTCAAAAACAAGGTATCTTCAAATCCTTTCTGAATGGGAACATGAACGCGAACCTCTCGTCGATACCGTTCGATGCATTGTAAGGTGAAGGTTGCCAACGGCACAAAACGTTGCTTATTCCCTTTTCCCGTTACTTTTAAAAAACCTTCGTCAGCGAAGATGTCCGAAATTTTTAACGTTACTAGTTCGGATACGCGTAACCCACATCCGTACAACACTTCAAGCATGGTCCGGTTGCGTTCGCCTTCGGGTTTGGACAAATCGATTGCCGCAATCAAACGATCAATTTCAACCGTACTCAATGTATCGGGAAGTTTACGTCCCAAACGCGGCGTTTCTATCAATTCCATCGGACTGTCACCGCGCAGATTTTCAACGAGTAGGTAATTGAAAAACGACTTGAGTCCACTAATCAATCGGGCCTGTGAGCGCGCATTCAATTCCTTGGAAACGGCATAGACAAAGGCCTGAATATGTTGTGATGTAATGGTTAAAGGAGAAACTTCAGGGTGGTGTTCTGCCAAAAAAGAACACAGCCGTTCCAAATCAAAACGATAGCTTGCCAACGTATTGGGCGACATCCCACGCTCCAAACGCAGGTAATCCTGATACGATTTAAGGTAGGCTCTCCATTGCATGGGTTAAAGATACAAAACAAAAAAGCCACCCCGAAGGATGGCTTTATTTAATATCAATTAGCTTTTTACAAATTAGAATTTGTAGATTAAACCAAATGATGGTGTGTCAAAAAAGTTTTGGAATACATTAGCTTCTAATTCTAATGTATTTGTTTTTGCATCACCTGTCTTTTCAGTAGAATAGCTGATTACATTAGCTAATCTAAAATCAATAGCTAAATTAGGAGTAACAAAATAGTTAATTCCTAAACCACCACCAATTTCGAAAGTGTTAGTTTTTTCAGCAGGTGAACCACCATTGTCGTTTGAACCAATTCCAAAACCGAAATTAGTGTACGTTTTGAAACGCTCACCCATGTTTAAGAAATAGTAACGACCTCCAAGATTTAAACCAAAAGTATTCGTTTTTGTAGTTCCATTGTCAGTATTACCTAAAGAAACACCTGCAGTTAATGCAAAATTGTCAGTTAAAAAGTAACCTACTTCTGGAGAAATTTCGTATCCTGAAGTTGTAACAGATGTAGATCCGTTGTCGTTTTTCTCACTAGAGTAAGATACTAAACCACCTACATAGATGTTTCCTTCAGAAAAACCAAAACCTTTTGATTCTTTTTTGTCTTGAGCATTAGCAGCAGAAAAAGCAAGTACTGCAGCTAGAGAAAGAATAATTTTTTTCATGTTCTATTTTGTTTAAAATTATTGAGACAAAGTTAAAACGATTCTTAGGGGAAAGTTTTTAACTCAAAAATGTAGTTATCAACATAGTTGTTAACATTATTAACCGCTTAAAATATTCATATACACATTATTAAACAGGTTTTACATCTTTTTAACGAAATAAAAAAATTGAAAAAAATTGAAAAACACCTCTCAAAATGCAGATTTACCGTACATTTAGTTGGTAAAATTGATGTATAATCACCCTTTTAAATTTATGAACAAAGCAATACAAGTGATGATTATCAACGGTCCCAACCTGAACTTATTGGGCAAGAGAGAGCCTGAAGTATATGGAAATCAAGATTTTGAGTCTTTTTTAGCTTCCCTTAAAGTACAATTCCCATCGGTTGCATTTCACTATTTCCAAAGCAATATAGAAGGAGAACTCATTAATTGCATCCATGAATTCGGCTTTACGTTTGACGCCATTATTCTTAACGCGGGTGCCTATACGCACACGTCCATCGGTCTAGGAGATGCTGTAAAAGGTGTAACAACTCCGGTAATTGAAGTACATATATCCAACACCTATGCTCGCGAAAGCTTCCGGCATCAATCCTATATTGCGCCACATGCCGCAGGAGTTATCGTAGGCTTTGGGTTAAAAAGTTACACCTTAGCCGTACAAAGTTTATTGCAATAACCCTATGAAAAAAATCTTTTTTACACTCGCTGTACTTTGGAGTACATTTACTTTTGGTCAAATTAAGGGAAGAGTTTCCGACAGTAAAGGGCAACCCATTGCCTTTGCCAACATATACGTACAAGACACCTATATAGGTACCACTTCCAATGACAACGGTCATTATGAAATTTATCCCAAGCAAAATGGGACTTATGTCATCCTGTTTCAATTTTTAGGATATAAAACTGAAAAGCGGATTGTTGAGTATTCTGGAAAGAGTGAAACCCTTGACGTGGTATTGCAAACCGAAGACATTAAGCTTAACGAAGTGGTCATCGATGCCAAAGTGAATCCCGCCATTGCCATAATCAAACAAGCGATCGCTAACCGCAAAGCCAATGGCGCCAAAACAGGACAGTATACCTGTGATTTCTATTCCAGAGGAATTTTTCGGGTGAAAAATCTTCCCAAAACTTTTATGGGACAAAAAATTGATTTCTTGGATGAAGTCATCGACTCCACCCGTAGTGGTATTTTATACCTTTCGGAAACCGTGTCGAAACTCACGTTTCAAAAACCCGACAAACTGAAAGAAGTCATCGTGGCCTCTAAAGTAAGTGGTCAAGATAATGGCTTCAGTTTTAACAATGCGGCGCAAGCCAACTTTGATTTTTATGAAAACTATATTGAAATCAATGCCAAAGCCATCTCCCCTATTGCCGACAATGCTTTCAATTATTACCGTTATACCTTTGAAGGATCGTTTGCCGATGAAAACAATCACCTGATTAATAAGATTAAAGTGACCCCAAAACGGATGAGTGAACCTGCTTTTGAAGGGTACATTTATATCGAAGACCAAGACTATGCCATATATGCGATTGACCTCAGTATTAAAGGAAGTCAATCCCAAAATCCAGCACTAAATACCCTGCATTTTAAACAAAGTTTTAGCTATAACAACAAAACCAAGGTGTGGACCAAAAACACGCAAACCTTAGATTTTGACGCTGGGATGTTAGGGTTTAATTTCAACGGACGATTTACCTATGTGTATTCCAATTTTGATTTCCCCAAACAAATGGAACGCCGCACGTTTACCGCTGAAGTATTGAAGTTTGAGGAAAATGCCAACAAAAAAGACGATATCTTTTGGAGTAGTATTCGACCTGTTCCCTTAACTTCAGAGGAAAGTACAGATTATGTAAAAAAAGAAATGTTGCAAACCAAACGCAAGTCGCAACCTTATTTAGACTCTATCGATCGAAAACGAAATAAATTCAAATGGATGGATGTGTTGATGGGATACACTTATTCGAATTCATTCAAAGACCGCTCGTTTTCGTACGAAGGTCCGGCCTTCAATACCGCCTTCAATACGGTTCAAGGATGGAAAACCCAAATTGGTTTCAACTTTACACAACGGAATGAAGATAAACGTACCTTTTACCGCATAGGCACTCGTTTGGATTATGGATTTTCGGAAGATCGTTTGCGTTTTTCGGCTTCTTACACCCAAAAGTTAGACAACATTCGAAACTCCTTTATATTTACAAGCGGTGGCTCAACCGTCAATCAATTCAACCCCGCCAATCCGATTACCGATAATATCAACTCGATCAGCTCTTCGTTTTTTAAAAACAATTTCATGAAACTTTATGAAAAAAATGCGCTGTCGGTGGGCTATAGTGGTGAAATTGTGAATGGGTTCCGATTGAATGCCAATGTGGAATACGCCGATCGAAAGCCGCTATTCAATACCACTTTTCAAGCTTCTGTGAAATCAGACGACGTGTACACGTCTAACAATCCTTTATTACCCTTTGATGAATTAACGCCGGCGTTTACACGTCATCAATTGATGAAAGCATCGTTTACAGGGCGTTTCAATTTTGGGCAAAAATATTGGACCCGACCCGATGGAAAATTCAATATAGGGAACGACGACTATCCTACCCTTTTTGTAACCTATGAAAAAGGATTTGCAGCGAGTGAAAAACAATACGAATTTGACTTTGTATCGGCACGAATTTACCAAGAGTTAAGTTTGGGAAATAAAGGCGAATTGGTTTACAACCTTAAATCGGGTAAATTTTTCAATGCCGAAAACATAGCGTTTCCCGATTTCAAGCATTTCAATGGGAATCAAACGCACGTGGCCGGCGGTGGACGCTATACCAATGTTTTTAATAATTTACCTTATTATAGTGCTAGTACCAACGATGCTTTTATTGAATTGCACATGGAGCACAACGATCAAGGCTATTTGATGAATAAAATTCCTTTACTCCAAAAACTAAATACGCAATTGGTATTGGGTTACCACAATTTATCGGTCCCCAATCGCGCTCCGTATCACGAATTCACCATCGGTTTGGATAATTTGGGATTCAAAAAGTTCAAAATCCTACGCATCGATTATGTTCGTTCGTACCAAAGTGGCTTTGTGAGTGACGCGGTTATTTTTGGATTGAAATTCTTGAATATCGTAGAATAACTAAAAAACATCCCACGCAAAACGAAGTAAGGTAGCCACTACCATAATCATAAACACACGACGAATAAATCGATTTCCGCGGGCTACAGCGGTTTTGGCACCGATCCATCCGCCTAGCGCATTGGCAAAAGCCATAGGAATTGCGATACTCCAGATAATTTTCCCTTTGGCGATAAAAAGGAGAATCGACCCCAAATTGGTTGCCAAGTTGACCACTTTTGCATGGGCGGAAGCGTGTAAAAAATCGAAACCGAGCAAAACGATGCAACCCAGCACCAAAAAACTTCCTGTACCTGGACCGATAAATCCGTCATAAAAACCCACTATCAACGCCAATAAAAGTCCAATGATTTGCATTTTCGACGGGGAAAGTGATGGCGCGCTGTGTTGCCCAAAATCTTTTTTCACCCAAGTATACCACGCAATCCCGATAAGCACAATTAATAACACTGGTTTCATAAAGGCATTATGAACGCGCGTTAGCAACCATGACCCCATACAAGAAGCCGAAAAGGCTACGATAGCCATAGGAATAAGCAGTTTCAAGCGTAAGGTTACTTGTTGCATGTATTGGCGTGCGGCCATGAAGGTACCACTAAATGCGGGGACTTTGAGTGTCCCGACCACAGTAGCTACTGATTCATTGGGCAGCAAAATTAATCCTACGGGGGTTTGAATCAACCCGCCGCCGCCCACGACCGCGTCGACAAATCCTGCGAAGAAAGCTGCAATACAAAGAATTATGATTATATAGGTTTCCATTGATACAAAAAAATTCCAAAAAAGAAATTCCAAACTCCAAAACTACTAGTTACATTTTGGAATTTGGAATTTCAAATATTGGAATTTATGAATTTATACTCTTACTATATTGGCTCCTAAAGCGCGTAAACGTTCGTCAATACGTTCGTATCCGCGGTCAATTTGCTCAATATTTTGAATCGTTGACGTTCCCTTGGCAGATAAGGCCGCAATCAATAAGGAAATCCCCGCACGAATATCGGGAGAAGACATTGTCGTTGCTTTCAATTGCGATTTGAAGTTATGCCCCATAACCACGGCGCGGTGTGGATCGCACAACATAATTTTGGCCCCCATATCGATTAATTTATCCACAAAGAACAAACGGCTCTCAAACATTTTTTGGTGAATGAGTACATCGCCATTGGCTTGTGTAGCAACAACCAGTACGATACTTAATAAGTCGGGGGTAAATCCAGGCCACGGTGCATCGGCAATCGTGAGGATAGAACCGTCGATATCGGTTTTGATTTCATAGCCATTTTCATGGGAGGGAATGTAAATATCATCGCCTCGTCGCTCTAGGGTTATCCCTAATTTACGGAACACGTTGGGAATGACGCCTAAATTATCCCAACTCACGTTTTTGATGGTGATTTCACTGCGGGTCATAGCGGCAAGACCGATCCAACTTCCAATTTCAATCATATCGGGAAGGATACGGTGTTCGCAACCACCCAAGTTTTCCACACCCTCAATAGTAAGCAGGTTGGAACCCACGCCAGTAATTTTAGCACCCATGGAATTCAACATTTTACACAATTGCTGCAAATAGGGTTCACAGGCTGCATTGTAAATCGTGGTTACACCTTCAGCTAGAACTGCTGCCATGACGATATTGGCAGTTCCAGTAACCGAAGCCTCATCCAGCAACATATACGTTCCTTTCAAACGGTCTTGCGTTTCAACCCCATAGAAATGGTCCTCACGCTCGTAACGGAATTTGGCTCCCAAGTTGATAAAGCCTTCAAAATGTGTATCTAAACGGCGGCGTCCGATTTTATCGCCTCCGGGCTTGGGGATGTACCCTTTGCCAAAACGCGCCAACAAAGGACCAACAATCATGATGGAACCGCGCAACGAGCCGCCTTCTTTTTTGAAGGCTTCGGTTTCGAGGTAGCCCACATTGACCTCATCGGCTTGAAAAGTGATGGAACCAGGACCGTTTTTTTGGATTTTTACCCCTAAATTTCCAAGGAGGGTAATTAATTTATTGACGTCAATAATATCGGGGATGTTATTGATGGTTACTTTTTCGGGGGTGAGTAGCACGGCACATAAAATTTGTAGTGCTTCGTTTTTTGCGCCTTGTGGCGTAACGTCTCCTTTCAAGCGGATACCGCCTTCAATTTTGAATGTTCCCATGGTGAAGTAAAAAGCCTGTTGGCCGTTTTCTATTAATTTTTGTTATTATTTTTTTTGATGAATTTTTTTCCGTTGTTCAAATTCTTTTTGAACCCGCCTTTGTGTTTTTGCATCGGGGGTTGTGCCTTGTTAGACATTTTTTTGTTGGTGCGAATCAAATCGGTGGTCGTCGATAATTCTTCGGCACTTTGTGACAAATTAATGCGTCCGCCTGATAGCTCATACAAATGTTCAAAAATCACTTGATCGGTGACGGTATCTTTGTTCCAACTCAAATACGATTTTTTCATATGGTTAGCGATAACCATGATTAAAGCACTTTTGAGTTCGCCCTCTTCCCACGAATTGGCTACATCAATCATGGACGTGATGTTGTTGCCATAGAAGCGGTACTTTGGATTTTTCTGCGGATACGGCAGCGGATCGGGTTTGAGGTTAATAACTTCTCTTGTGGGAATCGGATAAGGTGAATCGACATCCAATTTAAAATCGGACATGATAAAAATTTGATCCCACAATTTATGTTGAAAATCGGGCACATCGCGCAAATGCGGATTCAAGGTGCCCATGACGTTAATTACATATCGCGCAGCGCGGTTTCGTTCGTCACGGTCTTGAATAGCGACTACGTGATCGATTAATTTTTGCAAATGACGGCCGTATTCGGGGATGAATAAAGGCGATCGTTCGGCGTTGTATTCGAGGTGCTGCACGGTATCGTGTGCATTTTCCTTGATGTATTTTGGTACCATACTAAAGGGATATAATGCCTTCAACGGTGGATACTTCTAGGTATTTGGCAATTACTGCGTCGGGAGATTCCATCACGACATTGACCGAAATACTGGTAAAATTACCGTTTTTAGACTGTTGGGTTTTAATGACGGCTCCGAGGTTGTCGAAGGCGTTTTCTACCGCATGAATTTTTTGGGTATCGGTAGGGACAATAAATTTGTACAAATAAACAGTCGGCCAAGATGAAGTGGTTTGCAATTCCTCTTTGAGGCGAATGTAAAAAGCTTCCGTTTTTTTATCCATCATCATTAAATAAGGGCAAATATACGCTATTTGAGGTTAGTTTTTCAATGCTTTTCAAGGGAATTATACCTCCTGATTTATGGCCAAAAATAACTTTTTTTCGCCTTTGCTCCCACCGCGTGAGGGATGGAGGGATTGTTGAAGCTCGCACGAGGCACGAGGGTAGCGACTCCCGACAGCCCGGTCCCGAACCTAAGCATACTAGAGAATCGCAGTAAATTCCATTTCGGGACACGCCCAAAACAACCCTATGTACAACGAAAAATTGAGGTTTTTCGTATGCAAATGCGATGACAATTCGATACATTTGCGGCTTATTTTAGTAAAAATGAAACCTCAACTTATCGTCATCACGGGTGGTCCGGGCACCGGAAAAACAACCATTATTGAGCATATGGTAGCGGATGGACATTGTTGTTACCCTGAAATATCGCGTCAAATTACATTGGAGGCCCGTGAACAAGGGATTGAGCAACTGTTTTTGGAGCAACCCTTGTTATTTAGTGAATTGTTGCTTGAGGGGAGAAAAAAGCAATACTTCTCGGCCCAGGAGGAAGTCCAATCCTTTACTTTTTTGGACCGTGGCATTCCCGATATTCTGGCGTACATGCACTATATAGGCGACAGTTATCCTGCTTTTTTTGAGGAAGCTTGTGCGGGACATAGGTATGATAAAGTCTTTATTTTACCCCCTTGGGAAGCCATTTATGTGAGTGATGAAGCGCGCTACGAGAATTTTGAACAAGCGCAGTTGATTTACCGTCATTTACAAGAAACCTACCGCCATTTTGGGTATAGTCCGATTGAAGTTCCCGTGGGCCCTGTAGCCGATCGGATGGCATTTATCCTGAATCAGTTGTAATATTCCTGTATCTTTGTGTTGCTCGTTTGCAAAATGACCCATGAGTAACCTACATGATATTCTAAAACAATACTGGAATTACGATGCGTTTCGCGATCCGCAGGAAGCGATTATTCAATCGGTCTTGGCGGGTCGTGACACGTTTGCGCTATTGCCTACGGGCGGTGGAAAATCGTTGTGTTACCAACTACCGGCTTTGGTACGTGAGGGGATTGTGTTGGTGATTTCGCCTTTGGTTGCGTTGATGAAAGACCAAGTACAGCAGTTACAAATGCGCAACATCAAAGCGATGGCGTTAACGGGGGGCATACCCACTGAGGAGCTTATTGATGTGCTGGACAATGCACAATTTGGAGGATACAAACTAGTGTATTTATCGCCTGAGCGCCTGCAAAATGAAATAGTCCTTTCGCGGCTAAAAACCTTACCTATTCATCTGATTGCCATTGATGAGGCACACTGTGTTTCGCAATGGGGCCATGATTTTCGTCCCGCGTACCTAAAGATTGCGGACTTACGGATTCATTTTCCCAAAGTTCCTTTTTTGGCGCTAACGGCAACGGCAACGGCGCGGGTGCAAACCGATATTATAGCGCAATTGGCTTTGGAGCAACCGAATGTGTTTTCAAAGTCCTTTGCCCGAGAGAATTTGGCTTATATGGTCTATGCGCCTGAAGACAAATTACAGTTTACCAAAAACGTATTGCAAAAATATTCTGGGCCTTCATTGGTGTATGTTTCCAACCGAAAATCGTGTTTGCATACATCGCAACAGTTGGAAGCTATGGGCATAACGGCGACGTTTTACCACGGGGGATTATCGCCTGCCGAAAAAGAACGGCAAATGGGTTGGTGGATGGAGGAAAAAAAGCAGGTTATGGTCGCGACGAATGCTTTTGGGATGGGTATTGATAAAGCAAATGTTCGCACTGTTTTCCATTTTCACTTACCGCCCAATTTGGAGAATTATTACCAAGAAGCGGGGCGTGCAGGGCGCAATGGATCGAAAGCCTATGCCATTTTGTTGGCCAATACCTCCGATCGATTGCAGGCGGAGCAACAGTTTTTGGGCGTATTACCCGACAAACCGTTTTTATCGCAAGTCTACCAAAAGTTGTGTGCCGACTTGCAAATTGCTTACGGAGAAGGCATAGATGAAACGTTTGGATTTAATTTGCATCGTTTTTGCGTCAAATACAATTTACCTGTGGCGCGCACCTATCAAGCCTTGCAATTTTTGGATCGGCAGGGTATCTTGAGTCTTTCGCAAGAGTTTTCAGAGAAGTTAACCTTACAGTTTATTGTTCCCTCCAAAGAGGTGATACGCTACAGTAGTTTGCATCCCGAGCAGGAGGCGGTTTTAGTCACACTTTTACGTACCCATCCGGGCGTGTATGACCAAATGACGGCTGTCAACTTATCGGTGGTGGCGCGAAAATCGGGGGTTACAGAAACCAAAGTATTGGCTGTTTTGAATCAGCTTCAGCTACAAGGATTAGCGACTGTGCATTCGAAAACCAACGATGCGCAACTCACCTTTACGACCATTCGAGAGGATGTGCATACAATAAATCGCGTGAGTAAATATTTAATTGCGCAAAACGAATTGAAAGCGTCCCAATTGAAATCGGTGTTGGCCTATGCCGAAAACACGAGCCAATGCAACCAACGAATATTATTGGCCTACTTTGGAGAAAAAGATGCGGCCGATTGCGGACACTGTTCTACGTGCATTGCCCCCCGAAAAAAGACCATCGAATTGGGCGATCTTCCTGAAGCGTTGTTGCGATTGCTGCAACAACAACCGTATAGTTCAAGAGAATTACAAGAAATACTTTCACAACCCGAAGAGGCGCTTATCTTTGCACTTCAATCATTGTTGGAGGCCGAACGCATTCGTTTACTTCCCGACAACACTTATTCATTGCGCAACTAATGGAATCATTACGAATTGTATTTATGGGAACGCCCGAATTTGCGGTCGGAATCTTGGAGGCTATTGTACAACAAGGATTGCAGGTAGTGGGTGTAGTTACTGCTGCCGACAAACCCGCGGGTCGAGGACAGCAGCTTAAATTTTCGGCGGTGAAAGAATATGCTTTAGCGCAAGGACTTCCGTTGTTACAACCCACCAATTTAAAAGACCCCGATTTCATTGCGGCTTTAGAGGCTTGGAATGCGAATGTGCAAGTTGTGGTCGCGTTTCGTATGTTGCCGGAGGTTGTATGGCGTTTGCCGAAGTTGGGCACCTTCAATTTACATGCGTCGTTGTTGCCGCAATACCGGGGAGCAGCGCCGATCCATTGGGCCATTATCAATGGAGAAACCGAAACGGGGGTGACTACCTTTTTTATTGATGATAAAATAGATACCGGCGCTATAATCTTGTCGAAAAAAACGGCAATTGAACCCGAGGAAAACACAGGAAATTTACATGACCGCTTGATGGAATTGGGAAAAGAAGCTGTGCTTGAAACTTTGGAGCGCATTGCACAAGGTGATGTGGCCACAGTTCCCCAAATTGAAACGGGTGAATTAAAGACTGCTTATAAGTTGAACAAAGAAAACTGCCAATTGGATTTTCATAAAAAAGGAAAAGATGTGTATAACCAAATCCGAGGTTTATCGCCCTTCCCTACCGCTTGGTGTCAATTCATTGATGGAGAAACGAATTGGGCGGTTAAAATTTATGAAGCTACTTTTGTTGAAACCCAACATTCAGAAGTTGTTGGGCAGTGGAAAACGACTAAAAGGGAAATTGACATTGTAGTGCCTGATGGGTACTTAAAAATAAAAGTCCTGCAATTTCCGGGCAAGAAAAAAATGACAGCTCAAGAGGTATTGAATGGCATGCAATTTAGCCCACAATGCCGTGTGGAGTAATTGGGAGACCCTATAAACACTAGAATCGGACTGTTTTTTAGGTTGTTTATCAACAAATAAATTGAGTTATCAACAAATTAGCCAAAAATACGTGTAATCACTTGCATGCTGTGGATTTTCTATTAAATTTGTTTTGATTAACAATTAAGTTTAACCAACAATTAATAACTATTATTATGAACAAGTCAGAATTAATCGATGCAATTGCTGCTGATGCTGGAATTTCCAAAGCAGCTGCTAAATTAGCTTTAGAGTCATTTTTAGGAAATGTAGGGGCTACTTTGAAAAAAGGTGGAAGAGTTTCATTGGTAGGTTTCGGTTCTTGGTCTGTTTCTAAAAGAGCAGCTCGTGAAGGAAGAAACCCACAAACCGGTAAAACAATCAAAATTGCTGCTAAAAATGTAGTGAAGTTTAAAGCAGGTGCTGAATTAGAAGGTTCTGTAAACTAATTTCTGTTACCCAATATCATCAAAAATCACGGTTTCGGCCGTGATTTTTTTTGCAAAAATATTGACTTGCTATTTTTTTTTGTACTTTTAGTTAAAATTGCTTAATAATGTCAACAGAAAGCCTACAAAAAGGACAGTTATTAATTGCAGAACCTTCAATTATTGGGGATCTTTCCTTCAATCGATCAGTTATTTTGTTAGCGGATCATAATCCCGAGGGCTCGGTGGGTTTTATTCTTAACAAGCCACTTACCTATGCCTTACACGATTTAATCCCCGATATTACGTCTTCGTTCACTATTTACAATGGAGGACCTGTTGAGCAGGACAATCTTTATTTTATTCACAACATTCCCGATTTGTTACCCAATAGTATTGAAATTTCTAAAGGAATTTATTGGGGAGGCGATTTTGAACGCACCAAAGAATTACTCAACAATGGTACAATTCAAAAAGACAACATTCGCTTTTTCTTGGGGTATACGGGTTGGGGGGCACAACAATTGGAGCAGGAACTCGAATCGCAGTCGTGGATTGTTTGTACCAATAGTTATAAGCAAACTATTTTAAGTAAATCGTCTAATGATTTTTGGAAAGAAAAAATTTTGGAACTCGGAGGCGACTACGTCTTATGGTCTAATGCGCCTGAAAATCCTATTTTAAACTAACTGATTTAATTGCGCTGTCCATGCTTGTGCTTGCGTGGTGACAAACTCTTTTTTACGGTAATGGGTTATCGAACGGATGCCTTGAATAGCATTGGTATAGAATAATTCATCGGCATTTTGTAATTCAAAAGGGGATATTGGGGCTTCTTCAACTTCCCACTCGGGATGGGCCGTTACCATTTTGAGCATTTGTTTTCGCAGAACACCATTTAAGCAGCCTTCACTAAGCGGCGGGGTAATTAGTTTTTTTCCTTGGAGCATAAACAAGTTACCGTTAAGTACCTCAGCCACCCGCTTTTGCTCGTTGAGCACTATACACATATCTAAGTCGTTCTCTTGTGCATATACTGCTCCCACAATATTGAGTAAACGGTTAGTTGTTTTTAGCGTGGACATTAAGTGGTTGGGCACATAAAAATCTTTAAACAAATCAGCGTTACATGGAGTTGCCTCATGAATAAAATGAGTTGTAGCCAAAGGAGTAGCTTCAATACAAAACGAAACGGAATTGGTTACTGGAGTGTAATAACCGCCTTCGTTGCGATACACCGTGAGACGCACCCGAAAAGCACCTTGCGATGTCACCACACTTTTCAACTGCGATTCAAGATATTCCATCGTAAAGGTGCTGGGAATACGCATTCGTAAAATACGCATGGAAGCCATTAAACGAAAATAATGATCTTCCCAAAAGCAAACAGTTCCATCAACCACACGAATCGTTTCAAACAATGCATCACCGTACAAAAGTGCGCGATTGGAGGATGAAAAAACGGTTGTATGATCGACTAAAGTTCCGTTGAAATTAAACATAAAAAATCCCTCTTTTTTGGAGGGACAAATATAGGAAGTAAAAGACAATTACACCGAACCAATTACATGCTTCAAATCGGAAACTTGATTTTCCCACAATTGTTTGGACTCATCGACCTCATCCTCTTCGGCAAAGTCGACGACCATCAAGGAAACATCTTTGGTGATTTCATCTTCTAGGATACGTAATTCAAAAAAATACTCCGTATCTTTCTTTTGTTCATCTACCCATTTAAAACGAACTTTCTCTCCCGTTTTTTTGGAGGCCAAACGGGCGTGTTCTTCGGTATCTTCCCAATGAAAAGTAAAAAATTCTCCTCTTGAATTTACGTTATCGGCAAACCATTCTTGTAATCCAGAAGGGGTTGAAATATACTGATAAAGTAACTGAGGTGAGGAATTTATGGGGAACTCAATCTCGTAGCGTACTTTTTGTGCCATAATCTATTTTTTTTCGAAATATATAATTTATTTAAGAAATTTCACTTTAAAAAAAATATTTTTTTTTGAAAGGAATAATTTGCAGACATTCATATTAATTATATATTTGCACCCGCATTGACAAACGGGTTAATGCACGTCTTGGCGAGGTAGCTCAGTCGGTTAGAGCGCAGGATTCATAACCCTGAGGTCGAGAGTTCAAATCTCTCTCTCGCTACAAACAAAATCTTCACAGCAATGTGGAGATTTTTTTTTTGCAGAAAACTTACTATAACTATTGAATATCAATATATTACAGAAATTAAAAAACGTAATGTGTCTGGTTTATTTTTCAAATATACAACAAAATTAAATCTGTACAACTGTCTCCAAAAAACGCAAAAAACACCCGTTTTTGACACTTTTTCTGACACTTTTGTGACACTAATTTGACACACTTTTCAGGTTTTATAGTACTTACAAGCGGAAAGTTGTGACACATTTCTTAAATTGATGTTATTTATACACCATTTGAAACTCACTAAGGATCCAAAAGTCAAAAAAAAGAGTGGAATTAATTTCCACTCCTCTAACGATAATTGCACTATCATAAGTACAAACTAACAGATTACTTTAAACCAAACATAGTTTGTTTACGGAACTTCTAGTGTATTGATTGGCAATCATGAATTATTGCAACTTTATTAAATACTTTAAACAAAAAATGGTGGGTTTACAATGAACAAGCTATCTAGAATTTAGATTTGATTTTATCATTTTCCTGTTTGTTTTGAGTCGGAGTTCCCCCACCAAAATAGTCAATAAGGAACTCAAAAGCTTCCAGAATTCTATCTCTGTATTTTCCAGCTTTAAACTCATCATTCCAATCTTGATTAAAAAAGGTATAAATATAGAATCCGGATCCTCTTTTTACCATTCCGTGAGAGTTTAAATGCTTTTCAAAATCTTCGATCTTATATATTAACTTCTTATTGTATTCGTAATCGTAATACCAATCTATATTATCATAATTTGCCTCCCCATCAATAAAAATGGTAGGCCCCACAATCATTGGAGCGGCTTCATCTGTTTTCCAGAAGTAGGAAAGATTTCTATTCTCATGAATTTTGTGAATTGCTATATTTCCAAATTCCCATGTAAAAAAATGCTGATATGTCAATACGTTATGATATTTATATTCAAAGTTTTTAATCCATACCTTTGAAAGGTCTATAACAATACGTTCTCTTCCTGCTTGATTTGAACCGCGATTATGTTTGTTTTCATAGGTGCCAAATGCATTAATAATTAATTGAGACCCATTAAGCGAGAAACTAACTTCAAAGCTCCCACAAACTATACAGTCTTTAACAGGTGATGCATCGGATTTTATAGCAAATTTTCTTGCACAATCGTTAAGAAAATTAATGGCATCTTCTGGCTTACGTTCATTTTGATAGGCATATGTTTTTAAACCCGCCTGAATGTACTCTCTGATTTCAACCATTTCACGGTACTTTTCGGATGGGTAGGTGTTTTTATCAATCATTGAAAAGAACTTTTCCGCATCCTCATTCAGTATTGAAAAGTTTTTGTACGTTTTTTTAAAACTCAATTCACTCTTGTCATTTTTTTTCTCTAAACTATTGTATGCTGATTTTAAGGCTAGGTAAAGAATTCTTGGATTAGCTTCACCTAATTTATCGATTAAATCCTGACAAACCTCATAGCATTGGTTATTATCGCCTTTTTCATAAAGCGCTTCTGCTTGTTGAAACTGTTCGCGTGCTTGTTGATCTGTAATCTGTGCACTTAGTGGAGTAAAAATCCAAAGTAGCGCAAGTGCTGAAAGAATTAAATGCTTCATATAAAATTATTTTAAATTAGTTTTTCCAGAAATCATCATTGGTTCTCGAGGGAGATGTGGGAGGATTAATTCTCTTGGGTTCCTTTTTCTCCTTTACATCTATTTGCTGCTGTGTAGCACGTTCGTTAATTAACTTAATAGCTGCTTTTGCTTCATTCAAGTTCTTAAAAAATCCAAGAAATCGTCTTGTTGCGTTTGATGACACCGTAGGTTGAAATTTAATTTTCTCATAGACATCAGATAAAAGGGGGTAAGTGCCGTCACTATATCTGTTCATCATGTAAAGCTCAATAAAAGCAGTTGTTTTAGTTTCTTTACTATAGTATCTACTGTAACTAATATAATAAACAGAGTCTAGTTCTTTTTCAGTTGGTTTGTTACTGAATTGTAATCCTGCTAAAATTTTAGAGTCAATTTCAGCTTGTTTCAATCCATACGTTAAATCATTTTCTAGACTATCAACATCGTGATTAACCTCTTCATGGTTGGTCTTAGCAAGAAGCATCTTCCCCGTCCCTTCGCAATAACACTGGTATTCACCTCGCCCAAAGCATGAAACACATACAGAAACACCTTTATTGCTGCATGCAATACACTGCTTTATACCTGTTCCTGAACAGTTGGTACAAGATAAGATAAAGGTACCCCAGTTTTTTTTACCCGATCCATTACAAGATGAGCAGCGCTTACCACCGCTACCACTACAAGCTATACAAACTTTTTCTCCTTTACCTTTACAATTACCACAATATTTATACCCTTCCCCACGGCATTTATCGCAATCAGTCAACTCATAAGAGGGGTCTTTACTTTTGGTGTTAAACTCATCTATTCGTTTTCTGCGTTTTCTGGCATCTTCATTCAAACCCTTACTTATTTCATTTTGTTGAAGAATGGAAAATACCGCTCCCATTCCTTGCATAATACTGGCATCTCTTTGTGCGCGCGCCTCACTCTTACGAGTAATTTCCTTTAATTGGGCCTGATAGCGCAATTCGTTTTGACGAAACGCTTCTTCACGCTGACGACGTTCCGCTTCTTGTTGCTTTCTTTTAGCCTCCTCTTGTCGCTGACGCTGTTGTTCAGCTAATTGTGTCTGTGTTTGACTTCCACTACTAGACGATGTTGACTGATTTGTATTTTTATTATTTGATGTACTATTAGTAGATTCATCTCCAGGAAAAACAATTGCTGGCATTGCAGTTCCTGGAACTACTTTGTTTGAACCACTTCGATTCGTAGGGCTACCCGATGAACTGGAAGCTTTTTGTTGTTGTTGCTTATTGTATTCCTCTTCAGGTATGGAGTTAATGTATCTTTTTGTACCAGACCTTGTAGTTATAATCTTAATCTTCTTTTCACCATCCATATACTCAATGAGCACTTTTTCCACTCCTGAAATTGATTTGAAGGAATGCCAGTCACCCTTATCATTGGAAATTTCTCCATTCATTGTCTCAGCACCAAAGCTACTTGTCATAAATTTATCTTCACAATCCTTACCTTCCAGCCAAATTTCTACATAAGTGCGTTGGGGCAGTGTGTGGCGAATTCGTACATATTTACTTGCTAATCCACAGCTACATTTTCCATTGGAAAAAAATTCAAGCTGGTACTCTACTTGACCACTAGTGCTACTCCAAACGGTTTTCCATTCAGACCAAGATTTGCTGCAATGATTATCGTTTTGGGAAAATGCATCTTTACTTATAATTATTGTGGTAAGAAAAAGAAAAAATCTTATTTTTTGTATGTTAAAATAATCTAGTGTCATATTGTAATAATAAAAAGTATTAACATATATTAAAAGACACCAAATAAATCAGCTAATTTATTTGATACATAATTATATTCAAATATAAAAAAATATTAAGTATCTGATATTCATAAAAATGAATAATAAAACATTACATAAAGTTTATAACTTTCTTCATTAAGGGTGCTAAATAAAAATTTTATTTGTGGTCATTAAAGGGAGTAAGGATTTGGAGTAAGGAAATATTTAATTAATCGCTAAAAAACAACAAAAACAAATTAAATTTATAGGAACTTCAAAGGTTTAATTATTTTCATAACCCTGAGGTCGGGAGTTCAAATCTCCCTCTCGCTACTGGATTATATAAACAGTCTGATTTCATCAGGCTGTTTTTTTTTTGATAAAGCCACTCATCTTACAACAATCTCCCCTCATTACTTTGATGAAACGTTAAATACACAAATTTCTTTGTTTTGTAAGAATTTTATTCTATATATTTGCATAAAATGTATTTTGTCGATTATTTATGCATTTTGTCGATTATTTATGAAAACTGTTTTTATATTTGTGATGTCAAATCAAATGAAAACAAAAAACAAAAGCCTACTGTCATGAAAACAATTTTATTCCTGACGTTTAAAAGGTCAACCCTTTTGATAGCATTACTAGTCACAACACTAGTGATTGCTCAAACAAGAACAGACATTATTAACACTACGGGTAGCGGGTCTTTTACCGTACCACCAGGGGTTACTTCAGTAACGATTGAAACCTGGGGTGCCGGTGGTGGTGGTGGAAATAGTAACTCCACAAGTACCAACGGAGGTGCAGGTGGTGGCGGAGGTGCCTATGCCCGTGGGGTTCACACCGTAACTCCGAATGCTACCTATTTCTATTTTGTAGGGAGTGGCGGCTTAGGCGCACCTGCAAATTCTACTTTGACTGCAGGGAGTGGTCAAAATTCTTGGTTCAACGCTACAGGAGCGAATTCAGCCCCTACAAATAATACTTCTGGAACCCTTGGAAATGGGGGAAACAGAGGAAACAATAACACTACGAGTACTCCATCCAACCGTGGATTAGCTTCAAGTAGTTTCGGTAACCAAGCTACTTCTAACGGTAATAATGGTGCTGCAGGTTCCAGTAGTGGCGGAGGAAATGGAGGAAACGGGGCTAACAGTGGTGGTGCTGGTGGTGCTGGATCATTAGACAATAACGGAAGCGATGGTGCAGTCCCCGGCGGTGGCGGTGGTGGAAGTAATGATAATGCTTCGCATATAGGAGGCATTGGCGGTAATGGACAAATTCGCATTACTTATGCGGTTCCAACTTTAGTTGTTCGTGGAGATGGAAATGCAATTACCAATGGTGATAATACCCCAGCCATTTCCGATCACACCTTTTTTAATAGTATTGATATCACAAACGGTAGTTTTGACAGAACCTATACCCTACAAAACACAGCCCCTCAGGCCAGTTTAACCATTACAGGATTAACCATTTCCGGCGTAAACTCAAGCGATTTCACAATTTCAAATTCACCAGCTTCTGTAATCAACAGTGGGAGTTCAACGACCTTTACAATAACATTTAATCCAAGTGCCTTTGGAGTTCGTAATGCTTTAATTACCTTCAGCACCAATGATCCCAACTTTCCTACCTTTAGTTATAGTATTCAAGGTAATGGAATAAACGATGCTGATGGAGATATAGTCGATGCTGGAAATGATTTAGATGACGATAATGATGGCATTCGTGATATTGATGAATGTAGAGCCTGCACTATGGATCCTTTTCAAAATGGGAGTTTTGAGACGCCTGTCATAGCTGCCAACTCATTTTCTTTTATACCTACCGCTAATGTAACAGGCTGGCAAACCAGCGCTGAAAATGTAATCGAAATATGGAGTACCGGATTTAACGGTGTACCCGCTGCTGCAGGAAATCAATTTGCCGAATTAAATGCGAATGTTCCCGGCGTACTTTACCAAACTTTTTGTTTGAATGGCGCTGGAGGAACGATTAACTGGTCTATTCGTCACCGTGGTCGAAGCGGAACCGATACGGCTTTCGTTAAATTTGGCTCTTCATTGGCCAATGCTTTAGCCTCAACCCCTATAGTAACAATGGTTTCAGGAAATACGTCTTGGGCAACTTATTCTGGAACGTATACTATTCCAGCTGGTATGCGTCAGATTGTTTTAACCTTCCAAGCCGGACCAACCGCTTCTGGCGATCAATCAGTAGGAAACTTCATAGATGATATTCAAATTGCCATTAACCAAAGTTGTATTGACTCCGATGGGGATGGAGTAGCTGATCTAAATGATTTAGATTCTGACAATGACGGTATTCCTGATATTGAAGAAAATCGATTCCATAATTTGAGTAACCAAACAGCTACCATGGACAAAACAAACTCTGCCCGATGGATGGATGCCAACAACAATGGACTTAACGACTATATTGAAGCTATGATTTCAGGCGGTACCTATGTTGTACTAAATACCGATGGGGATTCCGTTCCAAATTACATTGATTTAGATAGTGATAATGATTCATTATTTGATACCGATGAAGCGGGCATCCTTTTTGGAGATGGTGATATTGATGGCAATGGAAGCGGGGATTACTCCGATGCTGATGGGGATGGAATCATGAATATCCATGATAATCTAACCGGATTTGGCGTTAGTGCCAAAGCGTATGCTCAAGATACTGACAGTAATGGTGTTGGAGACTATTTGCAATTGGACTCTAATGCAGATAGTGTTTTTGATATCACCCATGGAATTTATGCCGCTTTAGACACCAATATTGACGGCCGAATCGATGGATCAGCTGATGCGGATACTGATGGATTATTGGATAGTTTTGATAGCAATACTAGTCTTTGGGGATCACCTCGAAATCTAGATCAAAAACTCTATCTTTCTTTTGATGGACGAAATGATTTTGCACAAGACACTCCTGCTTTAGGTGGTTTGTCTACCTTAACCTTAATGGCTTGGATATCTTTAAATCCAGCTTTTTCTGGCACCGGGGTTATTATTGGTCAAAACAACTGTTATATTCGAGTTAGTGCTACTCGACAACTTCAAGCAGTAATCAATGGTAATGCTTATGCGTACACCAATATTGCAACTTTAGACACAAGTCGTTGGTATCACGTAGGTATTACATTGGGCGCTGGCACCTTAACCATTTTTTTAAATGGCGATCCTCAAACTTTCAGTGTTTCGGGCTCCATCAATGCCGATGCCAGCAATTTGACCTTGGGGAGAAATCCAGGCGCAAGCAATATGTTCTTCTTTGGGAAAATGGATGAAGTAAGGATATTTAACACCAACTTATCCCCTGCCCAATTCCAACGCATCATCAACCAAGAAATTTTTAACAATAGTTCACAAGTTCGCGGAACATTTATCCCTTTAAATGTAGGATCACTCAACTATGCCACTTTGCTTCGTTACTATCGAATGGATGCCTACCGTGGGGATATTGCCGACAACTTTACAACACCAACCATAGACACAGGATCAGGTTTGCGCTTGTTCAATGTAAAAGCTATTGCACCACAAGAAGCTCCTATGCCCTATGTGACCGTTCGTTCTGGAAGTTTAGCATCAGCTGTTAATGACCCTTCGCGCGATATTAATGGTAATGATGTACTCAATTTTGATTGGAATATCGTGGATGTGCGACACAATATCACAGAAACAACCAACAGTACTGATCTTGGAATGGTCATCAATCCCGGTGTACGTGTTACCATGAACAACGATACGCGTATGCAAAATGCTTGGTATTTAAAAATTGATGGCGTTTTGGATTTAGAAGGGCGCTCGCAATTAATTCAAACCAATGCAAGTGAACTGGATGTTACTAGTGCCGGTGCCATTGAACGCAACCAACAAGGGACAAGCAACCTTTTCAATTACAATTATTGGAGTTCCCCTGTTAGCGCTATTAATACCACTGTCAACAACGGTACTTTTACCGTAAACAGTGTATTGAAAGACGGGACCACGGCTACGCCACAAAATATTACATGGACCAATGGCTTAAATGGCTCACCTACCGCACCGATTACCCTAAGTAACTACTGGATTTTCAAATTTCAAAACTTAACCAATAGCTATGCCAACTGGCAATCGGTAGGTGCCAACGGATCGTTGAATACCGGAGAAGGATTTACCTTAAAAGGAAGTGGCGCAGTAAGTGCCAATCAAAACCTAACCTTTGTAGGGAAACCCAATAATGGAACCATTACAATTCCTATTGCACCAAGTAATTTAAATCTAACAGGAAACCCATACCCTTCAGCTATTGATGCTAATTTGTTTATATCAACCAACAGCAGTAGCACAACGGGAACGCTTTATTTCTGGGAACATGCCGGAAGTAATAACACCCACAACTTAACAGGTTATCAAGGAGGATATTCGGTGCGCAATATGACGGGTGGTGTTGGACCTTTAGCACCTGCAGGTATCAATGGAATTGGAACAAGTACCAAAATTCCGGGACGATTTATTCCAGTAGGACAAGGTTTCTTTGTGGCAGGATCGACTACAGGTGGAAGTATTACCTTCCAAAATAGCCACCGTACTTTCATCAGAGAGGACAATGTAACTTCCAATACATTATTCCGTCATGGTAATGCAACACAAAACTATGTTGGAAATAATGAAGAAGACACCGTTGTAGCCGATCAATACGCGCGTTTGCGTTTGGGAATGACCTCCAAAGACAATTACCACCGTAATATCTTGTTAGGTTTTATGGAAGATTTAGCTTCTCATGATTATGATTATGGGTATGACGCTGAAACTATTGACAACCAAAACAACGATGTATATTTTGTAGCCAACAACAAACGTTTGGTGATACAAGGGGTGGATTATTTTGATATCAATACGATGTATCCTGTAGGAGTTAAAGCCTATGTAACTGGTGAAATCAAATTTACGATTGATGCAGTTGAAAATCTACCTACTACCCAACGTTATTATATCTTGGATAATCAAGATGGTGTTTTCCATGACATCACCGACCAACCCTTTGTAGTGGAAGTACCGCAAGGCAATACGGACAATCGTTTTGTGTTGACCTTCAAAAACACCACCGCATTAAATACCGATGACCATGCTCTACAAAATGGAGTGCAAATGGTTTATACCAACAACAACACGCAATTGACAATTAAAAATTATGTAGCAGACGCTACGATACATACAGTGGTCCTTTATAATATGCTGGGACAAGAGGTAATGTCATACAAGGTGACGGGGCAAGATCAAACCCAAATCCAAATTCCTGTTCGCGGAATCAGCGCAGGAACGTACATTGCCAAAGCCATCTCAGACCAAGGAACCACCTCGAAAAAGATTGTTTTTAATTAGGGTTTAAACAATTTTTGATTTGACGACGCGAAAAGCCACACCTGATCAGTGTGGCTTTTCCATTTTAAAAACAAAAAAATCACGTCTTTACAACGTGATTTTTCGTATAAAGATAATGCGGTTTATAATGCCGTAAGTTGCTCCCAAGAACAAGCTAACACTTCTCCGGTAGCAATATTTTTAACGGAATACACCTCATTTTCAACCGATCGAATAACATAAGGAACGCCGCGCTTTTCAGCATATTTGAATTGCTTATCCCATTTGGCTGCATCCGGATAAAGTTCGGCACTAATCCCTTGACGGCGAAGAGCGCTAATGGCGTGCATTGCCGCTTCGGCTTCTTTGATTCCTAAGTTCAAAAACAAAAAGTGGGGAGCGGTACGCAACGTTTCAGGAAAAAGATTGAATTCCTCCAAAACCAAATAGATGCGGTCTAACCCAAAAGAAATCCCAACACCGCTTACATTTTTCAATCCGAAAATTCCGGTCAAATCATCGTATCGGCCACCACCACCGATGGAACCCATTTGAACCCCTTTGGGGGCGGCCACCTCAACAATAGTACCGGTATAATAGTTTAAACCGCGTGCCAAGGTCACATCCAATTCTAAAGTCGCTTGCTGTAATCCTAATTTTTCGACTTGTTCGCCAATAAAACGCAGCTCCTCTACTCCTTTTAATCCAATTTCAGAAGCGTGTAATAGCGTTTCTAGTTGGGTCAATTTCTGCGAAAACGAACCCGAAAACGAGAACAGCGGTTGCACTTTTTCGAGCGCAGCAGCAGGAATCCCTTTGGCCAACATCTCGTCTTTCACTCCCGTCTCTCCTATTTTGTCTAGTTTATCTAAAGCCACCGTAAAATCAATCAATTTATCGGAAGCGCCAATCACTTCCGCAATTCCCGACAACACTTTCCGGTTGTTGAGTTTTAAGGTTACGCCATGCAAGCCCAAGTCGTGAAATACCGCATCATACAGTTGCAACAACTCTACTTCTTGCCACAAGGAGGTCGATCCTACCACATCGGCATCGCATTGGTAAAACTCGCGAAAACGTCCTTTTTGTGGTTTATCGGCACGCCATACCGGTTGCATTTGGTAGCGTTTGAAGGGTAATGCCAATTCGTTTTGATGCATGACCACATAGCGCGCAAAAGGCACGGTTAAGTCGTAACGCAAGGCTTTATCAGAAATTTTGGCGGTAAACCGATTGAGTTCTACCCGTTGTTCGAGCGAAATAGTCTCGGCCGAGTTGGTGAGTAATGCTTCTAACGATTCGGGGAGTTGAATTCGATTTTTATCGTAGAAATAATTGCCGCTGTTGAGAATTTTAAAAATCAAGCGATCGCCTTCGTCACCATATTTGCCCATAAGGGTTGATGCATTTTCAAACGAAGGTGTTTCAATGGGTTGGTAACCAAAACATTCAAAATGACGTCGCATGACATTCATAATGTAATTGCGTTTGGTGACTTCATTGGATGAAAGATCGCGTGTTCCCGTGGGAAGTCCAGGTTTTTGTGCCATAAGGGTAGGTTATTTTCATAGAAACCGTTGCAAATATCGGACATTTCGCAAACGTAAACCAAGGACTGTTTCAACATTTTTGGGAATGCTCATCGTGGCACCGATGCGTTAGGGATTGCGGCATTGTTGGAGCTCGCCTGAGGTGACGAGGGCAGCGACTGCCAAAAGCCCGGCCAACGCCCAAAAAATCTGAATCATTCTTGTAACAAAATGGCAGCCTGGTCTACTTATGCAATACCATGAATGGAGTTTTTCGCGAAAATATAAAAATTGCATTGGGGGCTATTCGCTCGCAATTGTTACGCACCGTGCTGACGATTTTGATCATTGCCTTGGGAATCATGGCCTTGGTGGGCATTTTGACCGTGGTGGCGGCTTTGGACAATACGTTGAATTCGAAATTTGCCGCCATGGGATCGAATACGTTTAATATCAACCAATACGAATTTACCTCGCGGCGACGGGGCGGCGGTGAAATCGAGAAAATAAATCCGATTATCTCCTATCCCGATGCCAAAGCTTTTAAAGAGAAATATGACTATCCGGCAACCCAAACGTCCATTTATTTTACAGCGACAGCCAAGGCGGAGGTCAAGTATGAAAACGAAAAAACCGAGCCTGCCATTTCGGTTTTGGGAGTGGATGAATTTTATGTTCCCAACACGGGTTCGGAAGTGATTCAGGGTCGGAATTTCAATGTTTTTGACATTTCCAACAATGCCTATGTTTGTTTGCTGGGTAACGATTTTGTAAAAGAGGGGTTACTGAAAGACGTAACCAATCCGATTGATAAAATAATTACGATTCGAGGGGCTAAGTTTCGCGTCATTGGGATTCTCAAAGAAAAAGGGTCGACGTTTGGCAACAATCAGGACCAACGCGTGATGATCCCGATACAGATTGCGCGATCGTTATTTTCGGCACCCAATATCAATTATACCTTGAGTACGATGGTAATGCGCCAAGAAATTTTGGATGCGGCCATTGACCACGCGCGTTTAACGATGCGACGGGTGCGTCATTTGAATCCGGTGGAGGACAATAATTTTGGAATTTCACGCAGTGATGATTTGGTGCAACGTATTGCAGAGACCACGGGAACCTTGAATATCTCGGCTTTCGTGATTGGTTTGGTGACCATTTTGGGGTCGTCGATTGCCTTGATGAACATCATGATTGTTTCGGTCACTGAGCGTACGCGTGAAATTGGCGTACGGAAATCGCTAGGGGCCAAACGAAGTACCATTGCGTGGCAATTTTTTATGGAAACCCTTGTTATCGGGCAGTTGGGCGGATTAGTGGGAATGCTTTTAGGAATTGGAATTGGCTATCTTTTTGCTTCCTTCTTTGAATTTGCATTTACCATTCCCTGGATGGCTATGATTGCTGCCTTTATAACCAGTTTTATTGTAGCGATTGTTTCGGGATTGTACCCTGCATTGAAAGCGTCCAAACTTGACCCTGTGGAGGCGCTTCGTTATGAGTAACTAGCGTTCACAACGTAGCATCCGATCGTTTCCAAACAAATCTTTACGCAAAGTTACCGATGAAAATCCGAGTTGCTCCATAAGTTGCTTGGTTTCGGCACCCAAGTATTGATTTATTTCAAAGTATAACTTCCCTCCTTTTTTCAAATGGTTGAGCGCAAACTGTCCGATATGACGATAAAATAACAGCGCATCTTCATCATCGACAAATAAGGCCAAATG
>CANHRI010000021.1 GCA_947463515.1 Flavobacteriaceae bacterium | reverse complement strand
TGACTTTTCAACATTCATCACGCACAACGGTACTTAAACTCGAACGATTTATTAAAAAAATGAAAAGCAAAGTCTTTATTCAAAAACTAATCCAAAATCCAGAACTAATCGATAAACAAATTCTTGACAAAAAACTATAATGTCCCTGGTTCCCCCGAAGTTTCGGGGCTGGAGGTACCACCACAGTTTTTACAAACCCTTGATTTTCTATAGATTATTAAGGGTTTTTTCTTTCCACTGTGTAATTTACGGCGTAATTTAACCCCAAAAGAAAAGGAACTAAAATCTCTTGCTTTTTTAACTTATACTTTTTTGAATGTGACCCTATTTAGTTCATTTCAAAATAAAGGCATCATCATGCGTTGTAAGCATTTATAGTGTTAATGTGTATTGATAAAATTATTAACTTCTTGCTTGGCTATTGTATTTGAAGCGTTTGTAAAAAGAGCATTATGTCCCCCTGCTATCTCAACAAATTGACTATTTTGGCAGTTACCGCAATTTTGTATTTCCTGTTTGAAAATAGGCCATGAGTACATTTGTATGGGAGAATCGTTCAATCCTTGTACAAATAGTATATCCGACTTGAAGCCATTGGTAAAATTCAATAAGGACCTTTCAAAATAGGCATTAGGATTTTCTGAAGTTAGTCCATAAACATTCTTTAATTTCGTACAAGTTGAACTAGAAACTACTTGCCCACTCTCTTCAAGATCACATCGATAAACTAGATTTAATGGACCTGGTGCACTGGCAATAACCCCATTTGTTTGATGCATTGTATTTAGTCGAGTAACCAAATACCCACCTTGAGAATGTCCTGCTAAAAATATTTTACCTACTGTAATGCCTAATTCCTCATCGGCGATGTTTTTTACCCATAACAAGGCTGCTTCAGCTTGTAAAATGTTATCCCCAAACAATATAAACTCTTGGGGATGAGCAACACTTATAATCATCATATCATCTCTTTCCACTACTTTTTTAAATTCATCAAGAGCTTTATTTGCAGCAGTCAACAACTGAGAATCGCTTTCAATTGTTCCATGAAATACAAGTAATACATCAGGATTGTTTATAGCAGGTTTGTCTATAACTACAGTGACGTTTACATTGTTGAAAGTGATTGTCCTTGTTTCTCTGGAAGATGTATTTAAATTATTCACCTCATCTTTTTGACAGGATATCAATATAAAGGATACTACGAGTAATTGTAAAATTCGCATGATGTCAGTCTTTTACGCACCATTAACTTTGACAGAAAAATTGAAAATTAGTTTAATTCTATTTTTAAAAAAAGGAATTATTCCACTTTACTCGAATTCTGCAACTCATGTTCTACAAAGAATTGCGTGAAGTAGTTTGCACCAGCGTCATTTAAGTGGGCGCAATTATTAAAAAAATGGTCATTCGTTACTACTGAAGAAAAGTCGATTAAATCAGGAATTCGTTGTTTCAACTGTTGCAAATAGGCCTTGTTATTTACCTTCAAACAAAATGGAGCGCAGAAAAATCGAACCCGCATATTATGGGTTTTGATGTAGGTTTTCATGGCTTCAAAAGTTGGGTTCTTAGGCGCTATTTTTTTTGGCAAACGGTAGCTATGCGAGGTATGAGAACCCTCCAAAGAATTATAGCCATGAGTTGTGGTCACAAAGGTTTTTTTACCCACACAGTTCATTAAAAACTCACGAACGCCTATCTTCAAATCATTTTGGGCATACCTGTAAAATGGCATATAAAATAGTAAGGGATCATCGGCTAGTTGTGTATGGGCATAATGGCGCGTTGCTGCATTTTCGTGGATAAATGGCATGATTTCGTACTTCATCATGTTGGAATACCCTTTGAGATTATAATTGTAATCTATTTGAACATAGAGGGTATCATACGAAATTTTATAGGCATTTATCAATTGAAGCATCGTATACAAATCATTCATCTTTGAAGCTTGAAAACCGAGATTGACCGATGACTTCCCTGTCTTTTTTTGAATAACCTCAGGCACTATACCATTATCGACACGGGAGGAACCAATAAAAATATAATTGATGTGTTTATTTTTAAGCTGTCGTAGAAATTGATATTTGGTTCGTGGAGTAGCTTCTTGCATTACTCCTGTAAATAAGAGATCTAACGCGAATAAAATCAGCACTGTTATCCCTAATCCTTTGAAGCAGAAACGTATAAACTTTTTCATCATTAAAATTGAAAATAAATAAAACTACTCGGATTTGAATACGTGCCTAACAACATAACACCTAGCAGCAATAGGCTTGCTTTTAGTGCCGTATATCGTCCTCGAATCGGATGTTCACCTTCGCGAGCATACCATTCTAGACCGATAAACACCACCAATAGTGCCCCCAATTCAACACTATACCGATCGATAGACAAATATTGAATCCCTCCGTTGAAGGAAAAGGCAAACATATTTTTTAGATAGTGAAATGCTTCGGTAACCGTAGCCGCTCTAAAGAACACCCATGCTAATGTAGTCATTCCGAAGGTGAATAGCATTTGAAAAAGCTCTTTAAACGTTGGGAAAAATCTTCCTTGGGCAACAATCGACAAATGGGTTCGATTCTTTTGGCGAATCAATAAGGGTAAAAAATAAAGCGCATTCAATCCACCCCACACTATAAATGTCCAATTGGCTCCGTGCCAAAATCCACTCACCAAAAAAATTATAAATGTGTTTCGAATTTTCTTGGCTAGCGAACCTTGATTGCCGCCGAGTGGGATATAGAGGTAATCGCGAAACCATGAAGACAATGAAATGTGCCAACGCCGCCAAAATTCGGCGATATCTCTTGAAAAATAGGGAAAATTAAAATTGCGCAACAAATCTATCCCAAACAACTTAGACACCCCCAAAGCAATATCGGAATAACCCGAAAAGTCCCCATAAATTTGAAAGGCAAAATAAATTGCTCCCATCAATAACGTAAGGGAATTGGCCGTATCATAGTGCTCGAAAATGGTATTAACATAAACGGCACAAGTATCGGCAATGACAACTTTTTTGAAAAACCCCCAAATGATTTGATAAATACCTTCTTTCGATTTTTGAAAATTAAAAACTCTCGGAGCTTTTATTTGTGGCAGTAAATGGGTGGCGCGCTCAATCGGACCAGCGACGAGTAAGGGAAAATAGCTTACAAAGAGGGCATAATTGACAAAATTGCGTTCGGGTGTAATCCGATTTTTATAGATATCAATAACATAAGACAATCCATGAAAAGTATAAAACGAGATGCCTACGGGTAAAATAATTTGCAATAAGACCACATTGACTTTCCACCCCATTTGAGCCAACATTTCGGCAAAAGAAGTGGCAAAAAAATCATAATACTTAAAAACCCCTAAAAACCCAAGATTAATCCCGATACTTATCCAAAACCAAAACCGTTTTTGTACTTGTGATTTGGCATCGGCCATAAAGAGACCCGAATAATAATCCAAACCGGTTGAAAATAACAAAAGAAACAGAAACCGCCAATCCCAGAAGGAATAAAACAAATAACTCGCCAAGAGCAACATGATATTTTGCCGTTTCAATTGATTTGGAAAAACAAACCAATACAGCACATATACCCAAGGTAAAAAGAGTAAAAACGATAGCGAATTAAAGAGCATTGTTTATCGGTTAGGTCACGAAATTAGGGAAAACGAACCAACTTTATGGCGTTAGTCAACAAATTCCCCTTTTATTTATCAGCGGTGGGTGGAACGGGAACGGTACCCGGTGCAGTGGTATTGGGAGTATGTTCCATTCCCTCTTCGTATTCAGTCTCTTCTAAATCTTCAGTTTGTTTACCTAATCTAACCCGAGGATTCTCTTGGGTACCAGTAATTTTAAGAGGGATTCCAATGATTCCAAGTGGGGGCAATCCCAAGCGCATTTTAAGATTTATACGACCGTCAAAACTCGTCGT
Organism: Flavobacteriaceae bacterium; assembly: GCA_947463515.1. GTDB lineage: Bacteria > Bacteroidota > Bacteroidia > Flavobacteriales > Flavobacteriaceae > Flavobacterium. The sequence goes on along the minus strand of CANHRI010000021.1, from coordinate 35,885 downwards.
GCCCTCAATCCTGGGTCGGAAACCCGCTACTTTAAACTTAAACCTTTCAATCGTAATAATGTTGTTGTTAATTTTGGTTTTAATTTCAACTTTTGACAAATCCGGGTCTTTTAACTTGTCTTTACCCGTGGAACGACTCACCACATTCATCAGTTTAAACCCTTTCATTTTGACCTTATTTACCGACAAAACACCGCCGCCCTTCAACGATGGAAATATGGGCATCATTTGGTCGTTTAACTTGCCTTGTATCGCATAATCCAAACCGATGATTCCTTGGGCACTTTCGGCAGCCGTCACCATTTCGCGGAATAATTTAACTTCCTTATAAGCCCGTTGAACGTCAAAATCGGTCGCTTTCACTTTAAGGTCAAATGCTGCTCGACTCAAAGTTTCATCTGCATAATCGGCTTGCATTTTTACTTGACAACCAATGATTTCTGCCACTGCATCCCGTAATTGCAATTGACCGTTTTTGAGCGCCAATTTCCCTTGTAATCCATTTACTTTTAAATCTTGAAATTCAAGTTCCTCCAACTGGGCTTTGAACTGTAAATCCATATTCTTAGGAAGCACAATTACGCCTTTTTCGATCACTTTTGGACTCGTCGCTGTACTTATATCACCTTGTTTTTCGGACAAAAATTCATCGGCATTCAAGAATCTTGAGGAAAGCACAAAATCTCCTTTTAACACTCCCGTCGTCGACAACACAAAGTCAATGACGTTTCGCAACTGACCGTTCATCAAAAAATCAGATTGCCCATACATCGCTTTAAAATCTTGAAACTGCATTTGATCTTGATAAAAGGAAAATTTTCCCTCTTTGATCACAAACGGTTTGGGCAAATACGTTGACGTCGTGGCGATATCACGGAGATAAAGTGTTCCCGAATTTTGCAACTTTGAATAGTTCCCATTTACAGCATCGCTTTGCGTTCCTTTTAATCGAACGTTGGCTTTTACATATCCTTTTACCCCCAAGCCTTTTTGGGAGAACACCTTGTAAATACGACCGATATCGAGAACTCCCTTGGCTTGAATCGCGTACTGAACATTATCCAAATTTTGAAGTTTTGCCTTTATGTACACGGGATTTTTTTCAAATACAAAAGAAGCGGGTTGGATCGTTACTTGCAAATCCTTTAACTGACCTGATACATCCGTTATCGTTGTTTCAACATGAATATTCGTAATGGGATTGGGATAATGACTGGTTTTGAGGTATCCTTTGGTCAGTTTTAATTTGGCCTTGATCGATGGAATTCGGTTTTGAATGGCATCATAGGTTCCTTTTGCCACAATATCGGACAATAGCGTACCGCGCACTTGAAAAGCGGTAATCCCGAGTGCCCGATTCATCTTGGCTAAATCCATTTTTGAGCGTAAAATCGCATTGACTTCGGGCTGTTTTAAACCCTTTGTTTTTATAATCGCTTTGGCGTAATCGCTTCCTACATTAAAAAATAGCGAATCAATATTTACTTCCAACTTTTCAGGATTCAACTCCGGAATTCGCGTTTCAAAATTGAAAAAAATATTGGAGGCTGCCACTGGAGCTTTGTTATGATTGATTTCGCCTGCACGGATTTTCATTTGGAAACCGATATCAGGATTGGTTTGTGTGGAGGCAATGTATTTTCCTTTCAAGGTAAAAACCAAATCGGTGCGACCTTCCACTTGGGTTTTATCGAGCCATGTTACATACGCGGGAGGTAAAGCGGTAAAAAAATCGGCGAGTTGACTGTCAAGGGACTCCATTTTAAAGTCCAAATCATAGCCATTGCTCAAGAAATCTAACTTCCCTACAAAATCAATGGGTAGGCGATTGATTTTTAAATTATTTTCTTCAAAAATAAACGATAGCGAATTAGTGTTTATCTTGGTAATCAGCTCGGCATTGACTTTTTTATTCTTTAAATAATTTTCGCCCTTAAATGAAAAACTAAAATCATCGATATCGGCCTCAGTATCCAAATCAAAAATGGCTTTGTCTAAGTCGCCTTTTCCTAAATAATTGAATCCTTTTGCCTTAATATTTATCCCTGTAGATTGATCGTTGAATGATAAATGGGTGTTTTCGATGGATATTCGTTCCAGTTTCAAGGACGTATCTTCTGACTTTTCTTTTGAATCTTTGGGCGCTTTATCATCAGAAACATATACATTGTAGTTGGCGTTTCCGTTTTTATCCACTTTTACATTAATCAATGCCTGATCCAAATAAATTTTATCAATACTGACTGCTCCGTCAAAAAATAGGGTTTTTAAATTGATCCCAAAGGCAATTTCATCCGCTGAAACCAAAGTTTCGTTGCGATAAGGAGCCGAACCTTTTAAATCAAATTCGGTGAGGGATAGTGTAAGGTAGGGAAAATGACTAAAAAAAGAAAGTTGTGCTTCTTTAAAATTCAGCTCTCCTTTTAAACGACGATTGGCAAAATCTTTAACCTCTTGCTCAATTTTCCCAGGAAAAAGAATGGGAAATAAGAACATGGCCAAGAGTAAGATACCTATGGTTCCAAAAAAATCTTCAGGGACTTGGCAATCAATCGTTTCATAGGTATAAACTAATTTCGACACAAAGCTAAGGCAAGAAGAAAGAATAAAAAAAGGTTCCTGTTAAAACAGAAACCTTTTTTACACTAACTATTGAAATAAATTTATTCTTTAATCAACTTCACGGATTTGGTTTGTCCATTTTCGTCAACTAATCTTACAACATATAGACCTCCTTTTAAATCCTCAATAGAATATTCGCGATCCATGGTTACATTTTCGAATGATTTCACCAATTGTCCTGTGATGGAATACACTTCCATAGCGGTTAAGTTGGTATTCACCATAATTGTTCCGGTAGTTGGATTTGGAGCAACGGTTACAAAATCAAGTTTAGTGAACTGATCATTATTCAAGGCTTGCTGATTTCCATAAATCCTGAATCCTCCTGCTTCAACCGTAATGGTCGCTGTAGTACTTGTTATGTTAACAGGGGTATTATCCATTAAATTATACCATGTTCCAGTGTAAGGGAAATCAGGACGGATCCCTTGTGAGGCCACAGACATATTGGCCAAAATCACCACATTGCGCAATTGAGAGGTTGGCAATGAGTTATTGAATACATATACACGTTGACGAATGTTATTTCCATCTGGACTAATGGCATAGTCTCCGTTGAATACAGGATTACTTAACTTGAGGTCAATCATTTTGGCCCAATCATTATAGATTTTTGCACGTTGTGGAACTCCTAACCAGTTGTTAACCCATTGTGGTTGTGGTTTGGTATCCAATTTACAATCGCCTGTCGTAGTGTCGTAATCGGTATTTACGGTACCATTGGTGCAAGTGAAAATAGATAAATTCATTCCAAGAGGAGCAAAATGCCAAATCATTTTTGGTCCTGGAATCAACAAACTGATCGCCCCGATAGCCGACATTCTGTAAAGCGCATTGTTTAAATTATTGATAACGGGTGATGCTCCACCTCCATTACCAAAAGTAAGCGCAGAATACATAATACGATCTTTATCATGACTTTCTGGATAGCCTAACAAACGTTTTGCATTAAATCCACGGCTTACGTGACCCATGCGCGTGATGTCGGCACCTGTTGAGAAACCTTGAATTAATTGTGTGTAAGGTGCGGTTAACTCACCCCACATCATTACCCCTTTGCTTGGGTTTTCATTGATACGGTAATTTGCCCATTGTTGCTCTTCACTATCGATTCCTAAGTGCTCAAAAATAGCCAAATGGAAAGGATCCAAGGACCAAGTGTAGTCTACATATTCGCGCAAAACATCGACACGGTCTTGTTGATATGCGTTAGTACAAGTGTCGTCATTACCAGAACAGTTTTGGGTAAAACCTTTGGTTAAGTCCCAACGAAATCCATCAATTTTAAACTCTTCAATCCAATGTTTAACCACACGTTTGGTATAATATCGGGTAAGTTGTGAACTATGATTAAAGTCACTTCCTACGTTGTAACTGTGTCTTGAAAACTCATTAAAATACGGATTATCCGCTGCGGGCTCACCCCATCCGTCACCATCAGGATCTTTCATCCACATACGCACCATTGGATTTCTTCCGAAGGCGTGATTTAAAGCAACATCTAAGATTACAGCAATACCATTTTGGTGTAAAAGATCAACAAGCTCTTTAAATTTATCTGCCGTTCCATAGAACTTGTCTAAGGCCATATGGAATGAGGTATTGTAACCCCAACTTTCATTTCCTTCATACTCCATGACAGGCATGAAGTGAATCGCGTTGATTTTTAAGTTTTTAAAATAATCGATGCGGTTGATGATATCTTGATAGTTTCGGTTGGCATCAAAGTCGCGAACCAATACTTCGTAAACCACTAAATTATCTTTATTGGGTTTTACGAAATTTAAAGTAGCATTACTCCAGTTGTAGGGTGTTTGTCCTGTTCTGAGCACCGTGACCTCACGTTGTTGACCTGTGGGATAGGCAGGAATATTTGGATAACTTGAAGCTGGTATAAATGGATCGTCAAAATTTGACAAAACCAATGTAGAATAAGGATCGGCTGTTTTTACAACCGCAGGAGAGTTTGTTGTAGGGGTTTGATCACAAACCCAATACTGATAATTGTAATTGACCCCTGGTGTTAAGTTGGTTAACTCTAACCAAAACTTATTATTGGATGGGTCACGTTTCATCAAAAATGATGAATCTGGTTGATAGTTATTAAAACTACCTGCCACATAAACAAAATCTTTTCCTGGAGCTGTTAAAACAAGTGTAGCTTTGGTGTTGTCAGAACTGTTGTAATTAATACCGTCTTCTAAGCTAACGGGCATTGAAGCAGTAGTTGTTCCCGCATTTACAACAACACTAAAAGTATAAGTAAAGGTAACAGCGCCTTGGTTTACAAGTAATTGATAGGTTTTGTTTTGAGTCACATTCACATCGGTGAACGCATAATTAGAACCGGTAAACGTGTTAATCGTAGCACCATTGGCTTGCAAGGTATAGTTGGCATTACCATTGGTATTGGTTGCTGTCACAGAAAAATTTTGTCCTGCTGATAAAAGCGTGTTACTTCCATTGACAGGGGCTGTAAGCGATGATTGAAAAGCACCCACATTTAATACAAAATCGACAGTTTGTGCATTTCCTTGTGCATTTCGAAACACAATATTTACGTTGGTAATTGCTCCCGAACTTACATTGTAAAACGATTGGAGGGTTGGTGTTAAATCCAATCGATAAATATTGCCCGAAACCTGAGTTAAAGCAGGTTGTGTAGAATTATTTGCCCAAGAGCCCTTTACATTTTGCCAAGGTGATCCGTTAAGCGTAACCCCGGTGTGTGCATAAATTACCCCTGTATAGGTGGCTAAAGGCGTTGTGCTCTTGTCAAAAAGGATAACAGCCGATTGATTTTGATCGGGGTTGGCCCCACCTTGCCAACTAATTACTTGTGCTTGAAGTGTAGAAGTTAAGGCAAATCCAATAAATAATAATAATTTTCTCATAGCATTTTGAGTTATAAAAAAGCAAGGACTGGGTTAAAGCAGTCCTTGCTTAAAGATTTATTATTGTGCAGTTAACGTGTACGAATATTTTCTTGGGTTAGATAAATCCAACTCTACTAAATAAGTACCTGCTCCAGGCGAAGCAATGTTTGGTCCGTCGTAATCCATAGAACCATCATCGTTTCCATCGCCCCCTAGATTGATTGTCCAGGCATTATTTGCTCTAAACTTCAACTCGGCTGACGATAAAACCACAGTTCCTGTCCATTTCTTGGTAGTTGCGTTGTACGTCAATGGAGTACTGTTATCCCATCCTCCTGGTGTAGCAGAACCAATAACTCCCCATGTAGTTGGGGTTACAGTATATGCTAATGTTGTAGTATTAGCTTGTACTCTATAGTATCCAGCAGCAGCTGTACAATCAGACTCACCTGTAGCAACTAAAACACCTGAGAAAGATCCATCATCTCCCCAATCGGTGTTCCCCCAGTTGAAATTTCCTGAAGCATCAGGAGCAACAAACTTGTATCCTCCATCTAACCAAACATATCCTTCATAATCCGTTTGACCGAAAGCAGAAGCAGCGATTCTTGGTGCAGTGGGTGGATTCCATCCTTGGTGGTTTCCAGGAACAGCTAATTTTGGTAATTCAGTAGAGTAAGGCGTCACTAAATACGTGATAACATCAGAATATTTGGCTTCACTTCCTGTAGTTCCGATAGTTGATTTGATACGAACTTCTAGACCACCTTGTGTGAAAGGAGTTAGTCCAGATGCTACAGAAGCACTGTTCAATACATCAGAATTGATCGTTGCATAAGTGTTTGTAGTAGAAGTAACATCCAAAGGAGTATCAAAATTATCACCACTTTTATCCACTTGGATGGTATAATTAACTTGCGTTTCTGCTCCATAATCAGCATCTTCCCATGTTAAGGCTAAACCTGGGTTAAGGGGTGTATCAGGAGATAAAACAACTGATTCACCAGATTGTGGAGAAAGAATTTTAAATTCAGCAGGAGGTGTAGTAAAAATTAAATCCTGCTCATCGGTACACGAAGCAGCTCCGAATAAAAGAGCAAAAGCTAGTATGGGTTTAACTATTTTTTTCATTTTCAAAATTGTTTAATTGTGTTGGATTAATAACCTGGATTCTGTGTTAAGTTGGGGTTAGCCGCAATAGAATTGGTTGGAATAGGGAATACTTTTAAGTTGTTTGAAATAGCGATACCATTAACACCATTTCCTTTCCATGCCCAATTGTAGCTTCCTCCTGTAAATTTATTAAAACGAATTAAGTCTTGACGACGGTGACCTTCCCAGTGAAGCTCACGAGAACGCTCATCTAAGATAAAGTCTAACGTCAAATCAGCAGCACTAATGTTCGCACTAGAACTACCATTGTTAGCTCTTTCACGCAAAGCATTCACATAAGTTAAAGCTTGAGCCAATGAAGCTCCCGAAGCACCTCGTACAGCACACTCAGCATACATTAAATATGCATCGGCCAAACGGAACAATGGGAAATCGGTATCCACAAAAGTAGAATTAGGTCCCGCAACTCCAGTAGAAGATACGTTTTTGTATTTCGCTAAGATAAAACCTTGATCGCGGTTTGCAATATCGGTAATATCAATTGAACGTGAACCTGGTAAAATAGCGCTCTTACGCGCATCAGATGCATAGGCAGTTCCATCAAACTTTTGTACAAATTGTTTACGTAAACGTAAAGCTCCACCCCATCCGCCGGCACCAACACCTAGCGAAACACCGTTGGATTCCATCGAACCTACTTGACCGTTAATCATTACTGTGGTTGGCCCAAAGTTTTGAGTTACTACGCCATCCGACTGTAAAGAGAAAATCATTTCAGAAGAAATGTGGTTGTCGGCAGTAAAGTTGTTGAAATAGTTAGAGTTTAACGTATATCCTCCACCGATAACTTGGTTCAATTGAGCCACACACTCAGTATATTTGGGCGTACCAATAAATACTTCTGCATTAAGATACATTTTAGCCAAAATCATACGTGCCATGGCTTGATCCAAACGTCCGTAGACATTAGTACGAGGCGCTTTTAACTCCGGAATAACAGCATTCAACTCATTTTCGATGTACGTAAATAATTGTTGACGGTTGTACTCAGGTCCTCTAAAGTTTAAAGGGTCATTTTCCGTTACAAAAGGCGCTTTTCCGAACAAGTCCATCATGTTGTAGTATGCTAATGCACGTAGAACACGAACTTCTTGACGATACGTGGCAATATTACTTAACTGCGTAGCATCGGTTACACCACGAGAGCTTAACTTAGCAGGCGTTGTCTGACGTAAAAATTCATTCGCCAAAGCAACTTCAGCCATAGTACGGCTGAACATTCCTAAGAAAATAGGATTGTTTGCAGTCCAAATCGCACGTTGCAACTCACGCGTTCCAGGGTCATTTTCATAACTCCAGATTACCTCATCAGTCGTTAAATTTTGCAAATACCACAAACAACGGCCGTACTGACTTGTACCCGCATCAATTCCTTGAAGAAACGATGATCCTGCATCTTGAGTTCCTGTCAAGGATAAATTTCCATACACCCCAGCTAGAGAGCGCTCGTAAGCGCCTGGCTGACTGTAAAAAGCCTCCGCTGTGAAGATATCATCATCTTCAGGCAATACATCCAAATCTTTGGTACAGGATGTTAACGCCAGCGATAAACCTAACAGATAAATCGATTTTTTAAACATATTTTTCATATCACATTTTTTTAAAACTTCATATTCACACCAAACAATAGCGTGCGTTGACGTGGATAAATGGTATTGTCGATACCGCCATTGATTTCCGGATCGATACCGCTGTATTTAGTAATGATAAATGCATTTTGCATCCCTGTAAATACACGTAAGCTTGCTTTACCATCCAACCATTTTGGGAAAGTATATCCCATGGTAATGTTATCCATACGCAAGAACGATCCATTTTCTACGTACAAGTCCGATAAAAACACATCCGGTGTATTGGTGAAATCAGTTGACTGTACGTTGTTTGGAAGGTTTGATAATACTCCGTTATTACGGATTAAATTGTATTGAGCACGCGTTGCATTCACCGCATTGTATACACGGTTTCCTAAACTAGCACGCATGTTGAAATTGAAATCAAAATTTTTGTAGTTGAAGGTAGAAGCCAAACCGAAAGTAACATCAGGATCCCCATTCATATAAATGTAACGGTCGTCACCATTGAGGATACCATCACCATTTAAGTCGGCATAAGCCCCTTCAATCGGACGTCCTGCTCCATCATACAATTGCTTGTACACGTAGAAAGATCCGGGTGTATAATCAACACGGTTAATCAAAGCAGTACTTCCTGTTCCAGCTCCAGCATCTCCATACAATACATCAAATCCAGACGATAAAGTTTCAATGGTACGCTCAAAAGTTGACACGTTGAAAGCCAAATTCCAATTCACATTGTTGCCTTTGATTACATCATAATTAACGGCAACTTCAATCCCTTTGGTAGAGAAACTTCCAATGTTAGCCCAACCTACGTTAGTAAAGTTAGAACCATCGGCGAAAGCCACACGAGACAACAAATCATCGGTTTTCTTATAGAATACGTCAATAGCACCATTCAAACGGTTATTAAAGAAACCGTAATCCAAACCAACGTTGTACGTTGTTGTTTGCTCCCATTTTAAATCAGGGTTGAAAGGTCTAGAGATCGCAATTGGCACAGTATTGTTTCCGAAGAAAATTTGATTGGTATTATTACCGATTGCAAATTGCTGTAAATAATAGTTTCTTGCTTCAACATCGTCAATGTTTTGCTGACCAGTGATCCCCCAACCTAAACGCAATTTCAAATCAGAAAGTTTGCTGTACGATTGGAAGAAATCTTCTTTTAACTTCCAAGCAAAAGCCAAACCAGGTGTATTTAACCAGCGATTAGACTCCGCAAAACGAGAAGACCCGTCACGTCGGAAGTTAGCGGTAAGTAAATATTTGTCCTTATAATTCAAAACAGCACGCGCAAAGAAACCAATCAATACGTTATCGGTCTCAATATCATTCTCAGCACCAATCGACGCGTAGTTGGGTTGTAAAACGTTACGCGTGAAGAATTGAGAGGATTCATAAATCTGGTACGAATACCCCGCTTGTGCATCAATATTTAAATCATTGATTTTTTTATTGTAAGACAAATACGAATCAAATAACTTCGTACGAATAGTTCGCTCAGCAAACTCATTTGTCCCATAAGGAATATTGTTGTTGCTAGGCCCAGAAGCAGCATTAGACCCTACTAGTCGAGTACGCTCTCCGTTGGATTCATCAAAACCAACGTTCACAACCGCTTTCATGCTTGGAAAGAAATGGAACTTATATTCGGTCTCCACATTACCAAAAATACGGTGGTTTGAACCCGTATCGTAAGTCATCATCAATTGCGCTACAGGGTTGCGTTGTACGTTTGGAGTTAACAAGTTCCCATTACGGTATTCAAAGAATCCTCCAAAAGGAGAAGCCGCATCATACACGGGCTGAGTTGGGTCAAACGTAATTGCTGAACCTTCTACCCCATCCGCAAAACGGTTGTTCTCCATAGTATAGTTGGCATTCACACGAATTTTCAAGTGATCATTGAAGAAACTTGGCATTAATGTGGTAGAAATGGTATTACGATTAAATTTATTCGTTAAACGCAACCCTTCTTGATACGTATTACCTATAGATAAACGGGAAGGAACTTTGCCAAATAAATTACCACGCAAGGATAAGTTGGAGTCAATGAAGTCTGTTCTTCTGTAGATTTCATCTTGCCAATCGGTATTCGCAGCCCCTAATTTACCTACTTCCCCAGGAAACTGAGCCGCTACTAAATTACGGAATTCGTTACCATTGAATACATCAACTTTGCGTACAAGCGATCCTGAACCGTATTGTGAATTAAAATCTACGGATAATTTTTTACCTCCTTTTTTGGTGGTTATCAAAATAACCCCGTTGGAAGCGCGCGAACCGTAAATCGCAGTAGCCGAAGCATCTTTCAAAACCGAAATACTTTCAATGTCATTTGGGTTTAAAGACGCTAAAAACGACGTAGACCCCGTATTGGTAGCATTCGAAATTGGAAAGTTATCGACCACAATCAATGGATCGTTAGAAGCATTAAGCGACGAACCCCCACGGATTCGAATCACCGGATTTGTTCCAGGAGCTCCACCACCAGCATTGATAGTAACCCCCGCAACACGACCTTGAAGAAGGTTGTCGGTAGAAACCATCGCTCCTTTGTTGAAGTCTTTCACTCCTAAAACAGATACCGCTCCTGTGGCATCCTTTTTCTTAACAGAACCGTAACCCACTTGCACTACTACTTCTTGCAGTGTGCTTGAATCTTCTTCCAAGGAAACGGATACATTTTTTTGACCTTTAAATTCGATGGATTGGTTTTTATAACCGACAAACGAGAAGACCAAAACGTCTCCATTTTTGAGTTTGCCGATTTTAAAATTACCATCAAGGTCTGTGGAAACCCCCGACTGCGTGCCTTGGACTACCACGTTAACTCCCGGAAGGGGTTGATTGGATTTGGAATCCACAACCTTACCCTCCAATGTCGCTTGAGCCAAAACGGAAAGCGGCAAAAGGAGCAAGAAAAACAACAACTTGTTATAAATTGTTTTCATACATTTTGTTTAGGTTAATAATTTGTTTTTTTGCTTGTACTCGCACTTCGAAGCGTTAAATTTAGGATAATTTTTAGTTTAAAAAAATGACACCTTAATATATATCTCTCGAAAACGTTTTCGTGTTGAAAACTTTCAGAATGCACCATAAAATTAAGGATAAAATTGATAGACTAAAAAATTTAAGCTACCTTTATTCGCAAATAAACAGCATACAAAAATTGACATGAAAAGAAAAGTAACGCTCAAGCAAATTGCTAAAGAATTGGATGTATCTATTTCAACCGTTTCTAAATCGTTACGCGACAGCCCTGAAATCAGCGAAGATACCCGACAGAAAGTGCAAGCTTTTGCCAAATTATACAACTACAAACCCAACAATATCGCCCTAAGTCTCAAGAATAAAAAAACAAAAACAATTTGCATCATTATTCCAGAGATTATTCACCACTTTTTTGCCACAGTAATCAGCGGTGTTGAACATGTTGCCAATGAAAATGGGTACAATGTATTGGTCTGCTTATCAGATGAATCGTTTGACAAAGAGGTCATCAACATGGAGATGTTGGCGGGCGGAAGTATTGATGGTTTCATCATGTCGCTTTCCAAAGAAACGCAGCAAAGAAGGGACTTTCACCACATCACTGAAGTGATCAATCAAGGAATGCCTGTAGTCATGTTTGACCGGGTGACCAACGATATTCTGTGCGACAAAGTAATTATCGACGATAATTTAGCAGCCTACAACGCAACGCGCTTTTTTATCCACAAAGGCTATAAAAAAATAGCGCTAATTACCACTGTTGATTACGTGAGTGTGGGCAAATTACGTACGGATGGCTACACCAAAGCCATGATGGACCATGATTTGAAAATCGACCAAAATTTGATTTTGAAAATTGAAGACACGGATAATTTTGACGCACAAATTGAAACTTTACTCCGCGAACATCAACCTGAAGCCATTTTTGCCGTAAATGAAATTTTTGCAGTAACTGCCATTAAAATAGCCGGGAAACTGGGAATCCAAATTCCAAACGACATTTCCATCATTGGATTCACCGATGGCATCATTTCCAAATACTCCACCCCCAGTATTTCTACCGTAAGCCAAAATGGGGTAAAAATGGGCGAAAAAGCAGCCAAAATGCTTATCGAGCGACTTGAAAATGAAGAAATGGAAAACGAAGAACATTACAAAACGGAAGTCATCGAAACCGCTTTAGTGGAGCGCGAATCTACACGCTAATTTTTATTTTTTTCAACAAATAACGTTTTCGTTACGCTGTTTTCACAAAAAAATGGAGTAAAAAATTACGAGTTTCAAAACTTTATTATCTTTACCACATCAAACGCTTACTTGTACTTCGAAAATTAAGTGAGTTTTGATAAGCTTTTTATGCTTATCGTTTTAGTAATCAATACATTACACGATAATGGAAAAGCGTAAGTTAGGTTTCTGGGAAATTTGGAACATGAGTTTTGGTTTCCTAGGAATACAGTTTGGTTTTGCCCTGCAAAATGCAAACACTTCACGAATTTTTGACACGTTAGGTGCCGAAGTTGATAAAATAGGTCTTTATTGGTTGGCTGCGCCTCTTACAGGGTTAATTATACAACCCATTGTAGGGTATTTTTCTGACCGAACATGGACGCGATTAGGCCGTCGTAGACCCTATTTTTTAGTAGGAGCAATTCTCTCCTCCATTGCCTTAATTTTTATGCCCAATTCTTCTTCGCTTTGGGTCGCGATTGGAACCTTGTGGATTATGGACTCCTCCATCAACATTTCAATGGAACCTTTTCGGGCTTTTGTGGGGGATAACTTATCGGAGCAGCAACGCACTTTGGGCTTCTCTATGCAGAGCTTTTTCATTGGACTAGGCGCCGTAGTAGGTTCTGCACTTCCTTACATTTTCACCAATTGGTTTGATGTAGCCAATACGGCTCCAGAAGGCATCATTCCACCTTCTGTGAAATGGTCGTTTTACATTGGCGGGATTGTTTTTTTACTTGCTGTGCTTTGGACAGTAATTCGCTCTAAAGAATACAGCCCTGAAGAACTATATGCCTTTGAAAAAAATAGTGAAAACCTCAGTGAATCTTTAAATGAAAAAACGTGTAGCGAGTCACGTCAATTGTCTATTGGTTTTATACTTACGATTATTGGTTCTTTGCTCACATATTTTGTGCATGATTTAAACAAATCTACCAAAGACAGCCACAAAGAGCTTTATATTTTATCGATTGGAATACTGACTACAGGTGTGCTTTTTATGTTAGTTTCCTTACTACGTAAAAAACAAATCAACAACGGATTTACTACCATTATTACCGATTTACTCAATATGCCTAAAACCATGAAACAATTGGCTTGGGTTCAATTTTTCTCTTGGTTTGCGTTGTTTTCTATGTGGATTTACACCACCAACGCTGTCACAGGTCATGTTTTTGGAACCACAGATGCCAAATCAAAATTATACAATGATGCTGCAGATTGGGTTTCTATTATGTTTACCGTATACAATGGGGTAGCGGCTGCAGTTGCCTTTTTACTTCCTGTACTGGCAAAAAGAACGAGCAACAAATTTACCCACATGTTGGCCCTTGTTTTTGGTGGATTCGGACTAATCTCCATTTATTTTCTTTCCGACAAAGTAGGATTACTTCTTGCCATGATTGGAGTAGGAATTGCATGGGCTAGTATTCTTTCCATACCTTATGCGATGCTTTCAGGGGCATTACCCGCACAAAAGATGGGGTATTACATGGGTGTTTTCAACTTTTTTGTAGTAATTCCTCAAATTGTAGCCGGAACGATTTTAGGTTTTTTGGTTAAAACATTTTTCAACAACGAACCTATTTACGCTTTGATTATTGGGGGTATATCCATGATTTTAGCCGGACTTTTAACACTAACCGTAACGACTAGCAGTAAAATAAACATCAATGAGTAAAAAAGCCTTCATATTCGACCTTGACGGTGTTATTGTCGATACGGCGAAATACCATTTTCTCGCGTGGCAAAAACTAGCCCAAGAACTCGGCATCGAATTTACGCCTGAACATAACGAAGAGCTCAAAGGCGTGAGTCGAGTACGTTCCCTTGAGATCATTCTTGGACTCGGAAACTTAACCGCCACCGACGAAGAAAAAGAGCGTTGGCTCATCAAAAAAAATCAAGATTATTTGTCCTATATCGAAAATATGGATGAAGATGAAATCTTACCCGGAGTGCTCCCTGTCTTGGAATACATTCGAAGCAAAGGTCACTTTATTGCTTTAGGTTCCGCCAGTAAAAATGCGCGACCTATTTTGGAAAAAGTCAATATCATGCCTTTTTTCAATGCAATTGTAGACGGGAATGACGTAACCAACGCCAAACCCGACCCCGAAGTTTTCGTTCGAGCCGCTAGTTTACTAGGCGTAACCAATGAAAATTCTATTGTTTTTGAAGACAGTGTCGCGGGTATTCAAGCAGCAAACATTGCCCACATGACCAGCATCGGTATTGGGGATCCCGCTGTATTAAAAGAAGCCCACTACAATTTCAATGACTTTACCTTTATTGAGCCTTCTTTTATTGAATCGCTCCTAACATAGAAAATAGAAGATTATTAGGGTTTCTACCCAAAACCTTAATTAAAAACCAATACAATGAATCAGGATTATATCAAACCAGACAACTGGTGTATTATTGAAGAAGGATTTGATGCCGAACGCGTAAAATCATCGGAAAGTTTGTTTAGCATCGGAAATGGTGCTATGGGCCAACGGGCTAATTTTGAAGAGTACTATTCTGGAAAAACATTTCAAGGAAGTTATATTGCCGGTGTTTACTACCCCGACAAAACCAAAGTGGGTTGGTGGAAAAACGGCTATCCCGAATACTTTGCTAAAGTGTTAAACGCCCCCTATTGGATCGGTATCAATATCGAAATTAATGGGGAAGAATTGGACTTGGCAAAATGTACTCAAGTTTCTCATTTCCGTCGTGAACTCAACATGAAGGAAGGGATTTATTCTCGAACATTCCAAGCCATTCTTCAAAACGGAACGGAAATCGAAGTTAATGTTCGTCGCTTCCTTTCCCTTGATCTAGACGAAGCCGGATTCATCAACTACCAAATCAAACCGCTAAACAAAGACGCAGCTATCGTATTCAAACCCTATTTGGATGCTGGTGTTCATAATGAAGATGCCAACTGGGAAGAAAAATTCTGGGAACCTTTGGATGTTCACCACCACAATAACCGTGGATTTGTAACCGCGCGTACGTTTAAAACGCATTTTACAGCAACAACCTTCATGCACAACACTATTTTGCTTGAAGGCGCACACCATAATAGCACACCACAAGCTACAAAAACTGAAGATCATGTCGCTTTTTCGTATGCGATCACTTGTCCGCAAGGTCAAACCGCTGCCATCCAGAAAATTGGAGGGTACACAGTGTCCATGAATCATGACAATACTCAAGTTGCCGCTAAAAATGTGATCGATCAAGCCTTGGCACACGGATTTGAAGCCTACGAATCCCTGCAAAAAGAAGCTTGGGCGCGCATCTGGGAAATGAGCGACATCACAATCGACGGCGATGTGAAAGCACAACAAGGTATTCGTTTCAACATTTTCCAATTGAATCAAACGTATCTTGGAAAAGATTCTCGTTTGAATATCGGTCCCAAAGGATTTACTGGTGAAAAATACGGGGGGTCTACCTATTGGGATACCGAAGCCTACTGTATTCCGTTTTACATGGCGACCAAAGACCAACAAGTCGCCCGTAATTTATTAGCCTACCGCTACAACCAACTCGACCGCGCCATTGAAAATGCAGGTAAATTAGGCTTCAAAAACGGAGCTGCCCTCTACCCTATGGTAACCATGAACGGGGAAGAATGCCACAACGAGTGGGAAATTACCTTCGAGGAAATTCACCGCAACGGTGCCATTGCTTTCGCCATTTTCAACTACTACCGTTTTACAGGGGATTATAGTTACATACCCGAAAAAGGTTTGGAAGTACTTTTAGGCATAGCCCGCTTCTGGTACCAACGTTCAACCTTCTCCACGTACCGCAACCAATACGTGATTTTGGGAGTTACGGGTCCGAATGAATATGAAAACAATGTCAATAATAACTGGTACACCAACTATATTGCCAAATGGTGTATCGATTATGCGCTAGAACAAACCGACCGTGTAAAAGCGGAATACCCTGCGGATTACAACCGTATCATGGCCAAAGTTCAACTGAGCGACGAAGAACGTGCAGCCATGCAAAAAGTAGCCGACAACATGTACTTCCCCTATTCTGAAGAACATGGCGTTTACTTGCAACAAGATGGTTTCTTGGATAAAGAACTCATCACCGTAGCCAACCTAGACAAGAGTCAGCGCCCTATCAACCAGAAATGGTCTTGGGACCGCATCTTGCGTTCGCCCTACATCAAACAAGCCGATACGCTACAAGGGTTTTATTTCTTTGAAGATCATTTTACCAAAGAGGAATTGGCCAAACATTTTGACTTTTACGAACCCTTTACGGTTCATGAAAGTTCGCTTTCGCCTTGCGTGCACTCGATTCAAGCCGCTGTATTAGGTCGTATGGAACAAGCCTATACGTTCTACTTACGTACTTCGCGTTTGGACTTAGACGATTACAACAAAGAAGTGGAAGAAGGGTTGCACATTACCTCCATGGCTGGAACATGGATGAGTATTGTAGAAGGTTTTGGCGGTATGCGTATACGTGACAATGCTTTACACTTTGAACCGCGCATTCCGGCACAATGGGAGGCTTATTCGTTCAAAATCAATTTCAGAAATCAAATTTTGAAAGTAAGCATTGGTCAAAACGAAACCCAATTTGCATTGGAAGGCAACGAACCCATTCGGGTATTTGTCTTTGGTAAAGAAGTACTCGTGGAACCCAATGGTTTAGTCACCGTATAAAATTTTGAACCATTAAGATAATTAAGAAGTTAAGGGATTTATAAGATATTTATTACCTTAACTTCTTTTTTACATCCATTCCATTCACTCCATTTAAACGCCAGAAAATGACAAAAAAAAGAGGTTATTCAGCTAAGTTATGCTATTATGGGCTGTGCAATTACCGTTTACGAAGCGCAATTGTTAACCTATATGAGATTAATGAAGAAGCCCCAGGGTCAATTATTTTTTTTACTCAAAATATTACAAAATCGACTAAACCATTCGTTAATGAACATTTTTATGCGCTTAATGAATCTTAAATACATCTGAACCTCTTAATGTTTAAAAATGAAAAAGCTTATTTTTTTCTTGCTTCTCTCTATTTCAAGCATCGCGCAAATCACACGTGTCGAACCCCCATTTTGGTACAGCGACATGAACCGTTCAGAGGTGCAAATCATGTTCTATGGTAAAAACATCGGCCAAAATGAAGTGAGTGCAGCCAATCTCATCATCAAAAACGTACAAAAAACCGAAAATCCCAATTACATTTTTGTCACTATCGACACCAAAAATGTAGCGCCAGGCACTTTCACCTTTTCCTTTAAAAACGGGAAAAAATCATTTACCCAAAACTACACTCTCAAAGCCCGTAAGAAAGATTCCGCGTTACGCAAAGGGTTTGATAGTTCTGATATGATTTACCTCATCATGTCCGATCGTTTTGCCAATGGGAATCCCAACAACGATTCTTCGCCCAACCTCATCGAAAAAGCCGATCGCACCAACAAAGACGGACGTCATGGGGGCGATATTGAAGGAATGATTCAACATTTGGATTACATCAAAGAACTCGGCGCTACCGCCATTTGGCCTACGCCACTTTGTGAAGACAACGACGAAAAAGGATCCTATCACACGTACGGCCAATCGGATGTCTACAAAATCGATGAACGCTTCGGCACCAACGAAGATTATGTGCGTTTAAGTAACGAATTGCACAAACGGAATATGAAACTCATCAAAGATTATGTCACCAATCACTGGGGCTACAAACACTGGATGATAGACGATTTGCCTTCCTACGATTGGATCCACCAATTTCCTGGGTATAAACAAACATCCTACCGTATGACCACGCAATTTGACCCAAATGCTTCGGCTTTGGATGCAAAAATTTGTATGGACGGTTGGTTTGTCAAATCGATGCCCGATCTCAATCAGTCAAATCCTTTGGTGCTGAATTACTTGATTCAAAATGCATTATGGTGGATTGAATTCGCCGATCTCGATGGTTTCCGTGTAGATACCTACCCGTACGCCGACAAAAACGCTATTGCTACCTGGACCAAAGCGATCATGGACGAATACCCCAATTTCAACATCGTTGGAGAAGCTTGGTTATACAGCACAGCACAAATCGCTTACTGGCAAAAGGACAGTAAAGTGGCTTCGATTCAGAGCTACAATTCGCACCTGCCCTCCGTCATGGATTTTATGCTTCAAAGCATTCTCAACGAAGGAGTGCTCCATGAAGAGAAGAGCGAGTGGCAAAAAGGAATCGTTCGGGTGTACAATAGTCTTTCTAGCGACTTTTTGTATCCCGTCATCAACAATCTTCTCATTTTCGCTGAAAATCACGATACACAACGACTCAATCAATTCTACCCCGAATTTGAAAAATACAAACTTACCATGATGCTCCTGGCCACCATGCGCGGGATACCGCAACTGTATTATGGATCCGAAATCGGGATGGCAGGCGATAAAAACAAAGGCGATGGCGACATCCGAAGAGATTTCCCTGGCGGTTGGCCTGGAGATTCACAAAACGCATTCACCCAAGCGGGACGGACACCTGAACAACAAAAGTATTTTGAAATTACATCACAGTTATTCCAATGGCGGAAGGCTAAAAAAGTAATCCACACCGGAAAAACAACGCACTATGTTCCCGAAAACAATGTCTATGTTTACTTCCGTCATAACGAAAACGAAAGCGTGATGGTGCTCATCAACAACAGCAACGAAAAACAAACGGTGAGTCCGGAGCGATTTGCCGAAAACCTAGCAAAATATGCGCAAGGAAAAGATATTTTAACCCAAAAATCATTCGACATTCGTAAACCAATCGAAATCGAACCTAAATCAGGATTCATTTTGGAATTACAATAATGGGACGCTATTTCCCGCTCTACTTGCCTGCCGTTTTAGGCAGGTCGGGGCTAAAAATCAACGTATGAAAAAGACACTTATCTTCTTTTTGACCGTAAGTCTGACATGGGCACAAAATCCCAACCGAAAATTTACACACCTCAAGTCCACAACCTCGGGTGTAGAAATTGGAGTAACAGACGGATATTATCAAATCAAGGTGCTCAACGATCAAATTGTTGAAACCTCGTTCATTCCTTCAGGAGAAACGTTTAATCCTATCTCGCATGCCACGCTTTTGTCGGCGCACAATCCAACGTATACCGCCACCGAATCGGGGAATGAACTCTACCTCAACACCCCTCAAATTAAAGTAGTGGTCACCAAACAACCGTTTCAAATTCGATATTTGACCCCCAAAAACGAATTAATTCTTTCTGAGCGCTTGGGTTATATCAAAAAAGATTCCACAGAGGTCTTGGATTTCAACCTAACTGCCGATGAAAAACTATACGGAGGCGGCGCACGTGCTTTGGGTATGAACCGCCGCGGCAATCGTTTGGCACTCTACAATCGCGCCCATTATGGCTATGAAACGCGTGCTGAGTTGATGAATTTCTGCATCCCAGTGGTACTTTCTTCCAAACAATATTTGGTACATTTTGACAATCCCGCCATCGGGCATTTGGATTTGGACAGCCAAAAAAATAATACTTTACAATATGAAACCATCTCCGGACGTAAAACGTATCAAGTGGTCGTCGGAGGAAGTTGGCCCGAATTGATTCAAAACTATACCGAACTCACCGGCCGTCAACCCCTACCACCGCGCTGGGCTTTGGGAAATTTTGCCTCACGTTTTGGCTACCGCTCTCAAGAAGAAGTAGAAAAAACCATTCAAAAATTTGAAACCGATAAAATTCCCGTTGATGCGATCATTCTTGACTTGTATTGGTTTGGCAAAACTATCAAAGGTACGATGGGCAATTTGGATTGGGACAAGGATACCTTCCCCGAACCCGAGAAAATGATGGCTGATCTGAAAGCCAAAGGAGTTAAAACCGTACTCATCACCGAACCCTTCATTTTAACGACCTCCCAAAAATGGCAAGAAACCGTCGATAAAAAAGCATTGGCTACATTTAAAAATGGAACCCCAGCGGTTTGGGACTTTTACTTTGGAAACACTGGAATTGTGGATGTTTTCAAACCTGAAGGGAAAGAGTGGTTTTGGGCGGTTTACAAACGGTTGATTAACCAAGGTATGGGCGGAATTTGGGGCGATTTGGGCGAACCCGAAGTGTTCCCTTCTAAAGTGATGACCGTCGCAGGAAAAGCTGATGAAGTGCACAACATTTATGGCCACCGATGGGCACAACTCATCGCAGAAGGATACCAAAAAGATTTTCCAAACCAACGTCCATTTATCCTCATGCGAGCCGGATATTCGGGTTCACAGCGCTTCGGCATGATTCCATGGAGCGGCGATGTGAATCGCACATGGGGTGGTTTACAAAGTCAGATGGAAATTGCTCTTCAAATGGGAATGCAAGGTTTAGGCTATATGCACAGCGACCTCGGGGGATTTGCTGGCGATTATTTTGATAATGAATTGTATCTCCGCTGGTTGCAGTACGGCGTGTTCAACCCAATTTTCCGACCCCATGCCCAAGACGATGTGGCTTCAGAAGTAGCGCGAAAAGATATTGTAACCAAAGCCAAAGCCAAAAAATCAGTCGAGCTACGCTATCAGTTGTTACCCTACAATTATACCTTAGCCCACGAAAACAGCACGACGGGATTGCCCTTGATGCGTCCGTTGTTTTTTGAAGAACCCAACAATGAATCGCTGCAAACCGTTGCAGATACCTATCTATGGGGTAAAGATTTTTTGATCAAACCGATTGTAAATCCCGGCGTAACACAAACTGAAGTTTACTTCCCTAAAACGGCAAATTGGTTTGATTTTTACACCCATAAAAAGTTTGCTGGCGGTAAAAAAGCAACGGTAAAAGTGACCGAAGCGTACATTCCAACCTTCGTTCGCGCAAACACCTTACTTCCTATGACAGCTGTGGTGCAAAACACGACTTTATACCAAAACAACGCACTAAATTTTATCGCTTATGTAGACGGAAATGGAGTGACTGAACGTACCTTCTATTTTGACGATGGCACAACGCCCAACGCCAATACAGCAGCCCAAAATCATGAATTGCTTCGCGCCAATTGGAAGGCTGACGACAAAAAAATTGTACTCACCTTTTCGCAAAACGAAACCACTTCTGTCCCGAACGTTTCTGAAAAAAAGGGAACCATAACGCTATACAATGTGGCCATCAAGCCCAAAAAAATAACTCAAAACGGCCTAGCGATCCCTTTTCAATGGGAAGCAAAAACCAAAAAACTCACGTTCTTGTACCAACATAATCAAAGTAAAACGAGCCTAACGATTGTCCGCTAACTATGAAAAAAATCCTTTTTACTCTAGCCCTTTTGGTTGGGGCTAACGCGTTAACATCGGCGCAAAACCGAACCAAACCAGCCGCCCCGAAAACACCTTTTTATTGGGAAAGTGCCAATGTTTATTTTCTACTGACCGACCGTTTTAACAATGGCGATCGCACCAACGATAAACAGTACAACCGCACAAAACCTACAGGGAAATTACGAGGTTTTGAAGGCGGTGATTTACGAGGCGTAATCCAAAAAATTGACGAAGGGTATTTTGACAGACTCGGCATCAATGCTATTTGGATGACCCCTATTGTGGAGCAAATCCATGATGGAGTCGACGAAGGCACCGGATTCTCCTATGGTTTTCATGGGTATTGGACCAGAGACTGGACCGCGCTTGACCCCAATTTTGGTACGCGAAAAGACTTGGCCGAATTGGTCACCAAAGCCCATGCGCGCGGGATTCGAATTATTTTGGACGCCGTCATTAACCACACCGGACCGGTTACGGCTGAGGATTCCGTTTATCCCAACGATTGGGTGCGTACGAGTCCCAAATGCCAATACAATTCGTACGATTCCAACATCAACTGTACCTTGGTAGAAAATCTTCCCGATGTAAAAACGGAAAGCAAAGCCAATGTCGAACTCCCTCCTTTTTTAATGGAAAAATGGAAAAAAGAAGGACGATACGAACAAGAAATGAAGGAGTTGGATGCGTTTTTCAAGCAGACAGGCTATCCCAGAGCGCCTCGGTATTACATCATGAAATGGCTCGCGGATTACATTACTGATTTTGGTATCGACGGCTACCGCGTGGATACAGCAAAGCATACGACCGAGGATGTTTGGGCCGATTTCAAAAAAGTTTGCGACCAAGCCTTTGCCACCTATAAAAAAAATAACCCCAAAAAAATCTTAGACAACAATCCCTTTTTTATGGTGGGTGAAGTCTATGGCTATTACATCGGCGGTAAGCAGTATTACGACTATGGCGATAAAAAAGTAAATTACTTTGAGCATGGTTTTGACGGTTTAATCAACTTTGATTTTCGCAATGAAGCCAATATGGATTTTGAGCCGCTCTTTTCCAAGTACAATACACTTTTGCAAAATGATTTAAAAGGATACACCGTCATGAACTACGTTTCATCACACGATGACAGTTGGCCTTTTGATAAAAAACGAGTTCGTCCGTTTGAAAGTGGAACAAAACTACTGCTAGCTCCTGGTATCGCTCAGGTCTATTATGGTGATGAAAGCGTTCGTCTACTTGATATTCCCGGCACTCAAGGAGACGCCACGTTACGATCCTTTATGAATTGGAAAGAAATGGCTACCGATGTTTACCGTCAGGCGGTGTTGGAGCATTGGCAAAAACTCGGGCGCTTCCGACGAACCCATCCCGCCATTGGTGCTGGAGTTCACCAACAAATTTCAGCTACGCCTTATGTGTTCAGCCGTAGTTTTCAAAAAGAAGCGTTCGAAGACCACGTGGTTGTGGGCTTGCAACTGAATACAGGAACCAAAACCATCCCTGTGGGACCACACTTCCCCAATGGAACCCGTTTACGCGATGCCTATTCGGGGAAAATAGCGACCGTTACCGAGGGAAAAATCACGTTGACAACCGATTACATGATACTCCTTTTGGAGAAGATATAAAGAAAGTCGACTTTTTAGTCGGTTTTTTTGTGGGTAAAATTCACATTTCATTAAGAGTATCGACTTAACATTTCGATAACTTTGTGCTGTATTATAATCCGAACGCCTATGGGATTTGAATATATTGAAATAGAACGGGTTGAAAAGTTAACTAAAGAGGAATTTTTAAAAAATTACTACGCCAAACAAAAACCCGTTGTCATCACCAACCAAATTGAGGACTGGCCTGCCTTTTCAAAATGGAATTTAGCGTACATCCGTCAAGAAGCGGGACACACGATAGTTCCCTTATACGATAGCAGAAAAACCGATTATACCAAAAAAGTAAACGAGCCTGATTTTACCATGACTATGAATGAATACTTGGACATCATGGAAAAAGGGCCGACCGATTTACGCATATTTTTGTACAATTTATTCAAAGATGCCCCCAAATTGAAAAGCGATATTAAGTGGCCTGACTTTGGTGTTCGACTGTTTAAAGGAATTCCTTTAGTGTTTTTTGGAGGTGAAGATTCCAAAGTATTCATGCATTATGATATCGACCTAGCCAATATTTTTCATTTTCATTTCAATGGTGAAAAACAATGCGTGCTGGTCGATCCGAGGGAATCCAAATATATGTACCGACTCCCCTATTCTTGGATTTGCAATGAGGACATTAATTTTGATCAGCCCGATTTCGTGAGATTCCCTGCCTTGCAAAAAGTAAAACCGTACATCACCCAACTAAAACACGGGGAAATGTTGTACATGCCCGAAGGGTGGTGGCACTATATGAAATACCTTACGCCAGGCTTTTCCTTAAGTCTTCGCTCATTGGCACACAAACCAGGCAATCTTGCTGAAGCGTTTACCAATGTATTTATTCGTCGAAATTACGACAACTGGATGCGGAAACGAAAAGGACAAGCCTGGTTGGATTATAAGGACGAAGAAGCTTTCCGTCGCACCAATGCACTCGTTCGATAATGTGGCGCATTGGACATCGCGGGGCATGTGGATACGCTCCAGAAAACACCCTAACTTCCTTTGAAAAAGCTTTGGCACTCGAGGTTGAAGGTATCGAACTCGATGTTCGTGTAAGTCTTGATCAACAAGCTATGGTGATCCACGATGCTACCCTAGACCGAACGACCGCTGCATCGGGTTGGGTAAAAGACTACA
The DNA here is from genome assembly GCA_947463515.1 of Flavobacteriaceae bacterium. Lineage (GTDB taxonomy): Bacteria > Bacteroidota > Bacteroidia > Flavobacteriales > Flavobacteriaceae > Flavobacterium. The sequence continues at coordinate 11,297 of CANHRI010000021.1, read as the reverse complement.
ACAGCGCAGATTTACAACAAATGGGCATTCCCACCCTCGAAGCGGTGTATAACCTTGTGGCCAACCGTTGTTTGCTCAATATTGAAATCAAAGAAAAAGCGGCATTACAACCCGTTATTCAATTCCTTGAACAAGGTGTAAAGGCCCATACGTTTACGAATGCCAAGTGTATACTTTCGGCATTTGATTGGCACATATTGGAAACCATTAGAGACCTACATCCCACCTATCGATTGGGCGTTTTGACCGAAGAAAATCTGGAAGTAGCAATTGAATTTGCCCAAAAGATTGGCGCATTCAGCCTGCATCCCGACCATAAATTACTTACTTTTGAAGCGGTGAAATCGATACAACAGCACGGCATTAAAGTTATTCCTTGGACCGTAAACGACCCCGAGAGGATACAAACGTTAAAAGCGTGGCAGGTAGAAGGTATCATTTCAGATTTCCCCGATCGTTTATGAAGCACTATGATGTGATCTTGGTGGGAGGTGGCGCTGCTGGATTTTTTACCGCCATTAATTTGGTGGAAAAACATCCGCATTTAAAAGTGGCGATTTTAGAACGCGGCAAGGAGGTCTTGTCTAAAGTTCGTATCTCCGGGGGCGGGCGTTGCAATGTTACCCATGCTTGCTTTGTGCCTACCGATTTGGTAAAAAATTATCCTCGTGGGGAAAAAGAATTGTTGGGGCCTTTCAACCAATTCTGTTCGGGCGACACGATAGCATGGTTTGAAAAACATGGCGTTAGCTTAAAAATTGAAGAAGACGGCCGCATGTTTCCCACCACCGATTCTTCAGAAACGATTATAGATTGTTTTCTAAAAGCCACCCGGCAATTGGGCATTCAAGTGCTCACCCAACAAAGTGTCCAATCGTTATTCCGCGGGGAAAATTATTGGAAAATAGAAACCCAAAACGAACACTATTCGGCAGAAAAAGTGGTGATGACCACAGGAAGCAACCCCAAAATTTGGGAACTACTGGCCCAATTAGGGCATACCATCGTTGAGGCAGTACCGTCGCTTTTTACGTTCAATTGCAAAGACAGTCGCATCAAAGACCTCATGGGGTTATCGACACCGGCTACCGTATCGGTTGCAGGCACAAAACTAGAAGCAACAGGACCGTTACTCATCACCCATTGGGGCATGAGTGGCCCGGGAATTTTACGGTTATCCGCCTGGGGCGCGCGCATTTTAGCTGAAAAAAAATACCAATGTACGGTAGTGATCAATTGGCTCCCCGAGGAAGATCGGGAATCTTGTGTGGCTTTGCTGAAAACGATTCGAGGGGAACAATCCAAAAAAAAGGTGGCCCGAAAAGCTCCTGTGGACCTACCCAACCGACTTTGGGACAATTTGGTGCAAGCCGCCGGAATTGCAGACGAACAAAAATGGGCCGATGTAACCAACAAACAACTCCAACAATTGGCCGATCAACTCACGCAAGGTCAATTTCAAATTAATGGAAAAAGTACATTTAAAGAAGAATTTGTAACAGCAGGCGGCATTGATTTAAAAGAAGTTAATTTTAAAACCATGCAAAGTAAAATTCTCCCTAATGTCTATTTTGCTGGTGAAGTACTCAATATTGACGCCATTACGGGTGGTTTCAATTTTCAAAATGCATGGACGGGCGGTTTTGTTATTGCAAACAATCTTGAATTTTAATTTATTTTCAGTATGCATTAAAAATAGATTTAACATTTGTTAAATATCTAAAATCAGTGTATATTTGTTATACAAAACCAAACAATTATGAAAAAACAACTACTCTTGGCCTTACTGGTCGTATTGGTAGCTCCTTTTACTTTAGCAGCCCAATCTACATATACTTGCGGGCAACCATTTTATGATACTGGAGGTTCAACTAACGATTATGGTTCCAATGAAAATACCATTTCTTACATTTTTCCAACTACTAACGGATTGCAGGCACTTCTCTTTTTAAGTTCTGTATCAATAGCAGATGGAGATACGTTAACAATATATGACGGCCCTTCTGTAAATTCACCTGTAATTTCGGTAATTACTAATGTTACCAATCAACAATACAACTTTATAGCATCAAACTTTTCGGGGCAACTTTGTGTAGCATTCCAATCCAACAGCGACACTGTTGCTTCAGGATGGGAAGGTATGGTTGAATGCCTTCAAACCAGTTGTGACCCCCCAACACAAATTAATGTAACTGCATTATCCGCCAGTCAAGTGAGTATGAGTTGGGCACCCACCTCGACGATTCCTGTACAGTGGGAAGTGCTTATTTTGCCTGCAGGTACTCCACCAAGTCCAACTTCACAAGGTGTATTTGTTACGAGTCCTGCCTATGCTACTTCATTAAACCCTGGTGTGTATACCGTTTATATCCGTACTTTATGCAACGGCAGTATAAGCAGTTGGTCTACACCAACAACATTTACATTAGGCGCAACTCAAACCTGTGAGTTACCTACCAATTTTAGTGTTTCGTCAATTACTGCAACAGGAGCAGCATTTGCTTGGACTGCTCAAGGAGCGGCTTTACAATGGGAGATTGTGGTATTGCCTCAAGCTGCTGGATTACCCACGTCAACTACAACGGGTACTGTAATTACGCAAGGCCCATTTTTAGCTTCAGGCTTAACTCCAAATACCCAATATAATTTCTTTATACGATCATTGTGTAGTGCCAGTACCTCGGCCTGGTCTGCGGGTACCTACTTTCAAACCAGTCAATCGCCGGTTATCGCACCAAATTGTGGTGAAGTATTTGTAGATAATGGAGGCGCCAATGCCAATTACGCTAATAATTCGAACAACACCTATGTCATATGTCCCAATGCATCCGGTCAAGTAGTCACGGTTGCTTTTAGCAGTTTTGATATTGAGGCGCTATGGGATGGATTGTATGTATACAATGGCAACTCTGTGAATGCTCCACAAATTTCAAGTGGAAATAACGGAACTAATATACCGGGCGGTTTACCAGGTGCCTTTTGGGGAACTACTATCCCTGGGCCTTTCACATCAACATCTACAGACGGTTGTTTAACCTTTCGTTTTGTAAGCGATAATGTTGTTCAAAGAGCTGGGTGGGTTGGCAACGTAACGTGTGCTAATGCACCAACTTGTGCAGCACCAACCAACAGTAATGCTACAAATATCACCAGTACGGGCGCCGTAATTTCTTGGGTTTCTAACTCCCCTTCGGCAGCGCAATGGGAACTTGTTGTAACCCCTTGTACAGTTACCGCACCTTCTCCTAATTTTCCAACAACACTCGTAACATCTAACCCCTATACACTAACCGGTTTGTCTGCGGCAACATGTTATAATGTATTTATTCGTTCACTTTGCGGCACAAACGGAACTAGTGCATGGACACTCTATTCGTTTACAACATTAACAGCAGCACCAACTTGTGGCGGAATCTTTACCGATCCAGCAGGCCCGAATGCAAATTATGCCAACTCAACCGATTCTACAACAACTATTTGTCCTACAAACTCAGGCGAAGTTGTCACTGTTACTTTTACAACTTTTGCTACAGAAGCCAATTGGGATGGACTTTATGTTTTCAATGGAAATTCCATTAACGCACCTATGATTCCGAGTACAAATGGTGCTAGCAATGTGCCAGGAGGTATTGCAGGTTCTTGGTGGGGGACATTAACCGGGAGTGCTTTACCATCATTTACTTCAACATCACCTGATGGATGCTTAACCTTCCGTTTCAGAAGTGATGGCTCTGTAAATTTAGCAGGATGGGTAGCTACTATTACCTGTGCGCCTCCTCCAACTTGTTTTAAACCTACTGCGCTTGTAGCTAGTTCTATTGGACAAACAAGCATGACGGTGAGTTGGACTCCTGCTTTGACTACCGACAATCAATGGGAAGTAGTTGCTTTACCTTGCGGAACTGCAGCACCTTCGACAACTTTTACCGGTGGTATATTAACCACCACGCCTACTGTGAATTTAACGGGATTAAATTCTAGCACTTGTTATACAGTATATGTTCGAACCCTATGTTCAGCAACAGACTTAAGTGCATTTGCTCTTTTGAGCAATCTAACAACCTTAGTTGTACCTCCCGTATGTGGTGGAACTTTTGTAGATGCAGGTGGTGTAAACGGAAATTATCCCAACAATTCCAATGTAACCTATACCATTTGCCCGAATACAGTTGGAGAAATTGTTACAGTGACCTTTACGTCATTTAATACCGAAGCCAATTGGGATCCATTATATGTTTACAACGGAAATTCCACTTCGGCACCCATGATTGCAAGTGCTAATGGTGCGGGTAACACAGCCGGAGCTGTGGCAGGTGGATATTGGGGAACTACAATTCCGGGTCCATTTACATCAAGTAGTCCAGATGGATGCTTGACCTTCAAATTTTTAAGTGATGCTTCTATATCCCAAGCGGGCTGGACGGCCAATGTAACTTGTGCACCCGATCTGCCAAAAATTTTAGTGATTGCTTTTGTAGATCTAAATAATAATGGGCTTCAAGATGCAGGCGAACCCAACTTCCCGAATGGAAATTTTGTTGTACAACAAAATAATTCAGGAACGAATACAATGGTATATGCACCAATGGGGGCTTATACTATTTACGACAATAACCCAATTAATACCTATGATATTAGTTATGAAATCTTACCCGAAGCACAGCCCTATTTTTCAGGAACTGGATTTACGGTAAATGATGCTAATATCCCCGCTAATGGAGGTACCCAAGTTTACTATTTTCCTATTAGTAACATACAAGCCTATAGTGATGTAGAAGTAAGTTTAAGTCCCTATGGTGCACCTCCAAGACCCGGATTAAACTACATGCAGCGCTTATCAATTAAAAATAATGGAATTGCAGCGGCTTCTGGAACGGTTACGTATACTAAACCTACACCAGTTACTATAGCAACAATCAGTCAAAATGGTACCGTTGCCAATGCAAATGGATTCACGTATGCCTTTACGAATTTAGCGCCCAACCAAACGTTGGTTATTTATGTAACATTGACTGTTCCAGCTGCACCAACTGTTAATTTAAACAACGTATTAACGGCCTCAGCCTCTGTAACTTCTGGCAATGATATTAATGCGCAAAATAATAACGCGTCACTATCGCAGATCGTTGTAAACTCTTGGGATCCTAATGATAAAATGGAATCACATGGGGATAAAATTCCGTTCAATTCATTTACCGCTGACGACTATTTGTTCTACACCATTCGTTTCCAAAACATGGGAACGGCCAACGCTATTGATGTTCGCATAGAGGATGATTTAGATGCTTTATTGGATGCTGAAAGTATTCGAATGGTTAGCTCGAGTCACAATTATGTGATGACACGCGAAGGCACGCATGTGGAATGGTTGTTTACCAACATTCAACTGGTCCCTGAAATAGTGAGTCCGCAAGCCAGTCAAGGGTATGTAACCTTCCGCATCAAATTGAATCCAGGTTTCCAAGTGGGAACTATAGTACCGAATACTGCTTCGATTTACTTTGACTCAAATCCAGCCATTGTCACCAACACTTGGACGACTAAATTCACGGCTCCTCTTGGGGTTAACGAACAAGAATGGGTGGCTTTTGTCATGTATCCCAATCCCGCTTCGAATATGCTAACTTTTGAAGCAAACGCCAATGGAACTGCTCTGGAGGCTATTCGAATCTATGATGTATTGGGCAAAACAATGCTATCATCCCAACACATCAATGCTTTAGAATACAATATGGATATTGCATCCTTACCTCAAGGCGTTTATTTTGTAGAAATTGAATCCGTAAATGGGCAACATTTTACCCAAAAACTGATTAAAAAATAATCAACCTATTTTGACTGATAAAAAGCCGTTCGATTGAACGGCTTTTTTTATCGATTTAACCACCAAATTGACCCATTGAGGAGGGTAGCAAAACCAACCCAAGCTAGGTAAGGAATTAATAAAAATCCAGCCGAGCGGTTAATTTTTTTAAATTGAATATAGGTTTCATATATCATCAACTCCAATAAGATAATTTCGAGCAAGGCAACAAGCGGATTCCATAAGGAAAAAAACAAAAACGACCAAAGTGCATTTAACGCTAATTGTATCGTAAAGAAGAAAAGAGCACGCTTGACCAGCGCTTCATTTTTCTCCATTTGTGTCCAAACTAAACCGGCAGCCACCCCCATTCCAATGTATAAAAGGGTCCAAACGGGAGCAAAAACCCAATTGGGCGGATTAAAGAAAGGCTTATTTAACGTGGGATACCAATCGGCAATCCCTTGTTTTGTGACCATTCCAGAAAGATAACCTACTACCAAACAAGTCATCACGGCTACACTGATGCGTAAAAATCGTTGCATATTCTTTTTTGTTACAAAGATACTAAAGCCAAATGTACCCTTGAATTTCTTTTTATCTTTGTGAAAAAATAGCGCATGCACATTACCACTGATTTTACGTTTAAAAGAAGTACTCCCAAATTAGGTAGCGGTTCTTTTCGATGGTCGGCTCCCAGCAACATCGCTTTGGTTAAATACTGGGGGAAAAAAGAAAATCAAATCCCCGCCAACCCTTCCCTAAGTTTCACATTAAATCAGTGTAAAACGATAACCCAATTGGATTTTGAACCCAAAGCAGCAAAGGGAACTATCACTTTTGAATTCAAGTTTGAAGGAGAACCCAAACCGTCGTTTCATCCCAAGATACAGCAGTTTTTTGAACGAATTCTCCCCTATTGCAATTATATCACCGATTTTCATTTTAAGATAGACACCCAAAACACGTTTCCACATAGCTCGGGTATTGCTTCATCCGCTTCTGGTATGGCTGCGTTGGCCGTAAATATTATGAGTTTGGAAAGGTTACTACACCCTGAAATGGAAGACAATTATTTTTGGGGAAAAGCCTCTTTTTTGGCGCGCCTCGGTTCAGGAAGTGCTTGTCGAAGTTTAAAAGGGTCGATAGTTGTTTGGGGCGAACATGAACAAATCAAAGGAAGTACACATGAGTATGGTGTTGCGTTTGAAGATCCCGTTCATCCTATTTTTCAAAATTACCAAGACACTATATTGCTTGTGGATAAGGGTGAAAAGCAGGTGTCAAGTACCGTCGGACACGATTTAATGCATGGACATCCCTTTGCCGCTGAACGATTTGCACAAGCGCCACAAAATTTGAGTCTTCTTGTCGAAGCATTAAAAACGGGAGACATGGAGGCCTTCATTCGTATTACCGAAAGTGAAGCCCTGACGTTGCACGCCATGATGATGACGTCAACACCTTACTTTATTTTGATGAAGCCCAATACCTTGGAAATCATCAATCGCATTTGGAGGTTTCGCCAAGCCACCTCAATTCCGGTGTGTTTTACGTTGGATGCAGGTGCCAATGTGCATGTTTTATATCCCGAAAACGATAAAGCTGCTGTTTTACAATTTATTAAGAACGAATTAGTTGGCTATTGTCAAAAGGAACAGTATATTTGTGACGCTATTGGAAACGGTGCGCAAAATCTAACTCCGTAACTGAATTGTAAAGCTATGAAAGGACCCTTATTCTATTCTAAAATTTTATTGTTCGGTGAATATGGAATCATCAAAGACTCCAAAGGTTTATCGATTCCCTACAATTTTTACAATGGTGCCTTAAAAATTGAGGACAACCCTTCACAAGAGGCCCAGCAATCAAATGCGAGTCTTCAAAAATTTGCAAACTATTTAAAGCAATTACAACAAGAGCAACCTGAATTAGTACAATTTCAAATCGAAGCCTTACAAGCTGATATTGCGGCTGGAATGTATTTTGATTCCAGTATTCCACAAGGCTATGGAGTAGGCAGTAGTGGTGCATTAGTAGCTGCGATTTACGACAAATACGCCAAAGAAAAAATTACAGTTCTAGAAAATCTTACCCGGGAAAAGTTGTTGCAACTCAAAACAATCTTCTCACAAATGGAATCTTTTTTCCACGGGAAGAGTTCGGGATTAGATCCTTTGAATAGCTATTTAAGCATCCCTATATTAATCAATTCCAAAGATCATATTGTAGCGACAGGCATTCCTTCACAAAGCACAGAAGGCAAAGGAGCTGTTTTCCTTTTAGATTCTGGAATTGTAGGTGAAACGGCTCCTATGGTCAATATTTTTATGGAAAGCTTAAAAGACCAAGGTTTTCGTAAAATGCTAAAATATCAGTTCGTGAAATACACGGATGCCTGTGTAGAAAACTTTTTAGGCGGCGATTACAAATCGTTATTTACCAATACGAAGAAACTATCTAATGTCGTATTAGACCATTTCAAACCCATGATACCTGAAGAATTTCATGGCATTTGGCGAAAAGGTTTAGAAACGGATGATTACTACTTAAAACTTTGTGGTTCGGGTGGCGGCGGCTATATTTTGGGCTTTACACAAGATTTAGAAAAAGCGCAACAGTCCCTCAAAGATTACAAAATTGAAGTAGTGTATCAATTTTAAGAGGTATGGTCCGTCGACAAACTAAACTTACGATGATGAAAATCATTAGTATGTTTTCTGTAGTTCGCGGATACAATATACCTGTAGTTGTTTTAGCGCAATACCTCTCTGCTATTTTTATTTTTGCGCCCGAAAAGCGTGCTTTACACGTTCTTTTGGATGCGAATTTGTTTGTCATCATTTTGGCCTCTGCGCTAACGATTGCTTCGGGTTATATTATTAATAATTTTTACGACAGCAATAAAGATTTAATCAACCGACCACAAAAATCAAAGCTAGACCGCTTGGTGAGTCAAAAAACAAAGCTTAATGTATATTTTAGCTTAAACTTTTTTGTGGCGCTCATTGCTTTTTTTGTATCGTTTCGAGCGGTACTCTTCTTTTCGGGGTATATTTTTCTTATTTGGCTATATTCACACAAGCTCAAACGATTGGCAATCATTGGAAATTTAACGGCGGCTATTTTGGCCATTCTACCCTTTTTTGCCATTTTACTTTATTATAAAAATTTCTATCCCGAAATTGTAGCCCACGCCTCATTTCTAGGAATACTCATTTTAATCCGAGAGATTATTAAAGATTTGGAAAACATCCAAGGTGACCTAGCCAATGGATATCAAACGATTCCTGTAAAATATGGCGAAAAAATTGCCCATCAAGTTGTTATGGGTCTCGTAGTATCAACCGGAATTCCGTTATTCTTTTTAATTGATGTCTATGATGTTGGGTATATGGACTTTTACTTTTATGGTGCCGCATTGGCTCTAATTGCCTTTGCTTTACGTATACCGCTGTCCCAACGCAAACAAGATTACCTAATTTTACATCTTATATTGAAGTTTCTAATTGTATTGGGAGTGTTTAGCATTGTATTAATTAACCCTAGGGTGCTTGAAAATGCGCGATTACTGTTGCCCAACTAATGGGTCTTCAGAATTGTTAAACCATCCCGAATACATTACGTAATTATTGGATATGCGTTCGATTTCTCCTGCAAACTCAGAGGCATTGAGTTCTTTGACCTTTTTGGCAGGGACTCCAGCATAAATTGTACCCGATTCGACAACGGAATTCTGAGTAAGCACCGAACCTGCAGCAATAATCGAATTTGACTTTACTACGCATCCATCCATGACAATAGCACCCATTCCTATCAGCACATTATCTTCAATTGTACATCCGTGTACAATCGCGTTGTGTCCAATCGAAACGTTATTCCCTATGACTGTTTTGTGCTTTTGATAGGTGGCATGAATGACCGCGCCATCTTGAATATTAACTTTATTTCCAATTGAAATTGAATGTACATCCCCGCGTATTACTGCATTAAACCAAACACTGCATGAAGTTCCCAGAGTAACTTCTCCAACGATAGTTGCATTTTCTGCAATAAAACAATCTTCAGGTATTACGGGATAGTTCCCTCGAACCGCTTTAATAATTTTCATAAAAAAAGAATCCCGACGAATCGGGATGTTTATTGTAAAATAGTTAGTTAACTGCTGGACAGTTACAGTGGTATTTTTCAGCTTTACAGAACAAGTTAATCCCTAATGTAATTTGGTGAAAGCCACCGTTGTCAAATCGTATATTACCTAACAAATGAGAGTATGTATAGGATAACATAAAGTTTTTATAATTAACCCCCACAATCGGTGTAATGTATTGCAATTGCTGATCATTTACTACTAAACTAGAGTTGATTCCTTCTATGTATTCAGCACCATCCAAACTTCTACGGTAGGAAATTCCTCCCCATAATTTACCAAAGTCTAAATTTTTATACGCTTTTATGTTTAAATCTAACGTAGTTTCTTTGGTTTGAAAAACATGTTGCAACATAAATGAGGGCTCCCATTGGATTGTCTCTGAATCGCCAAAGGTGTATCCCATATTGAAGATTAATCGACGTAAATTGGTAGGCTCACGATCAGTGTACAATCTACGATTACTCGCTACCGCATTTTTAACAGTTAAGTGGGCGTAAAAATCTAAAAAATTATAAGAAGCACCAATATCTACATTGAAATAAGAAGCTTTTTGTACTATAGTACCATCGATAATAGGATCATATGTTGGATTGTTTTCTAAAAAAGAGGTTTCATCTAACAAGCTTTGAGCAAAACCCGCATTGATTCCGAATGATAGCTGATTCAAATCGACATTATCTCTCGAAAACATAATGTGGTGTGCATAGGCTAAACGAAAACCTTTTTGTGAGTGATACCCGTTACGGTCATTGATTAAAATAATCCCCATCCCGTCGCGATCTGACAAACTGCCATTAAAACTTAAGGTTTGGAGTGCAGGTGCATCTTCTTGGCCAAACCACTGTTGGCGACCTGTCATTCGCAATTTAGCACAATTTGCAGCCCCCGCCATGGATGGATGCAACAAAAAGTAGTTGTCAGATAGGTAATCGGAATACACCGGTAAAATTTCCTGAGCACTAGTAGATTTTGCAATTAATAGTCCTATCACAAGGAGCAATTGTCTCAATTTCATTGTATTATCGTTTTAATGAGAAATGGGCTTTAAATTCTTTCGCGGTATTCCCTTCAAAGTACTCTACCAAGAACCAGTAGTCGGTGGCAGGCATCAAAGCACCGTTGTAGGTGCCATCCCATCCTGCTGCCGTGGGACTGATTTGCTTCAAGAGTTTACCTTGGCGGTCAAATATATAAATTTTTGCGTTTATTTGACTACTTAATCCTACAATATTCCACGTTTCATTGATGCCATCGCCATTAGGCGTGAAATAATGGGGATAGTCAATAATGGACACCCCTGTTAAAATCAGCGGGTCACAACTGTTGGCCAAACCACCCTCG
>CANHRI010000020.1 GCA_947463515.1 Flavobacteriaceae bacterium | reverse complement strand
TTAAGCTTATCAATGAAAACTCCTAACTTTATACATGAAAAAACCAGTCAGCAAATACCGACTGGTTAATATAATTTTTATTGTAAAACTTGTCAATCTATTTTAGGACGACTCAGTAGCTATCGCTTTTTGGATTCGTTTTTCAACTTCTTCTTTGCCCAAAAGTTCGATAATATCAAATAAATGAGGTCCTTTCAAGGCGCCCACCAGAGATAACCGCAAGGGCTGCATAATTTTACCCATACCTATTTCATTGGCGGTCATCCATGCTTTTAATTCGTTTTCAATAGCAACCGATTCAAAAGGTTGTACTTGTGACATCACTTCAAACGCTTGAGTTAAAAGTGAAGGTGTATCTTCTTTCCAATTTTTGGATGCTTTTTCATCAAACGTCTTGGGTGCCTCAAAGAAATAATCAGCCAATTCCCAAAACTCCGATACAAAGTGAGCGCGTTCCTTGATTAGCGCTACTATTCGTTCTAAATCGAATGTATACGAAACATTTCTGTGGGCCAACTCTTTGGCAAACAAATCCGCTAAAACCGAATTGGATTGGTGCTGCAAATACTGATGGTTAAACCACTTATTTTTTTCAGGATCAAATTTTGCTCCTGATTTATGTACGCGGTTTAAATCAAATTTTTGGCATAATTCGTCCAAAGAAAACAATTCTTGTTCTGTGCCGTCATTCCAACCCAATAAAGCTAAAAAGTTGACAACCGCTTCAGGGAAGAAGCCTTTTTCACGATAGCCATAAGAAACTTCTCCCGTTGATGGATCAGTCCAATTCATTGGAAAAACAGGGAAGCCCATTTTATCTCCATCGCGTTTTGATAATTTACCGTTTCCAATAGGTTTTAATATTAAAGGCAAATGAGCAAATTCAGGAGCTTCCCAACCAAAAGCGAGGTACAATAAATGATGCAATGGGAGTGAAGGTAGCCATTCCTCTCCGCGAATGACATGCGACGTTTCCATCAAATGGTCATCCACAATATTCGCCAAATGGTACGTAGGCATCCCATCACTTTTAAACAATACTTTATCATCAAGGAGGTTGGTATCAAACTTTAAATCGCCGCGAATAATGTCATGCAATTCCAAAATTTGATCAATAGGCGTTTTAAAACGAATCACATACGCTTCCCCCGACGCAATCCGATTTTCAGTAGCCTCTGGAGTTAGGACAAGGGAGGTATCTAATTTTTCGCGATTATGCCAATTGTAGATAAATGTTTTCCCTTGTGCTTCGTGGTTTTTACGATGTTGGTCCAAGGATTCGGCGGTATCAAAGGCATAGTAGGCCCATCCCGATTGAATCAATTGGTCGGCATATTGTTTGTACAATGCTTTGCGTTCACTTTGGCGGTAGGGTTCAAATTTTTCATTTTTTCCTACCGTTTCATCAGGGGCAATCCCCAACCATTCTAACGCCTCAAAAATATAGGCTTCCGCACCGGGTACAAAACGATTTTGGTCGGTATCTTCAATGCGAAGGTAGAATGTACCTTGGTGTTTTTTGGCAAATAAATAGTTGAATAAAGCCGTTCGAACACCGCCAATATGAAGCGGTCCGGTGGGACTAGGGGCAAAGCGCACACGTACTGGTCGAGCCATGGTTAAATTTTTTGGCAAAGATAACGCAGTTTTTCAATTCTTGACTTGGCAATTATTTAACTTTTGATGTAGCCCATTTTTTGTATTTTTAGCGGTTATTAACCCTAGATTCACTATGACCGACGCATCGGCACTCATTTATCAGAAGCTGGAAGATTTTATTCGTAAGTATTACACCAATGCTTTAGTACGTGGTATGTTGCTATTTACAGGGCTTGGATTGCTTTATTTTTTATTCACGCTTTTTGTGGAGTACTTTTTATGGTTGCAACCCGGAGCTCGAACCGTTTTATTTTGGGTGTTTGTTGGGGTTGAAATTTTTCTTCTTTCGCGCTACATTCTTTTCCCGTTGTTTAAATTGTTTAAACTTCAAAAAGGTATCGATTATACGCAAGCCTCCCAAATTATCGGAAACCATTTTCACGAAGTAGGAGATAAGCTGACTAATTTTTTACAGTTGGCCAACGATTCCAAAACCTCCGAGTTGCTATTGGCGTCTATTGAACAGAAAGCAGCCAATCTTCAGCCGATACCTTTTTCTAAAGCCATTGATTTTTCGGCCAATAAAAAGTACATTCCGTTGGCACTTATTCCTGTTTTATTGGTATTGTTCTTCATGGTAAGCGGCAAAAGCGAGGTGTTGACACAGAGCCTAAACCGAGTAGTGCATTATCAAGAACAATTCACACCTCCAGCTCCTTTTGCTTTTTTTGTGACCAATAACTCTTTACAAACGGAACAAAACAAAGATTTTATCCTTCAGGTAGAAACCAAAGGAAAGGTTGTTCCTGAAAATGTCATGATTTTTTGGGACGACGAAAGTTATTTCATGGAAGCCACAGCCCCTGGAAAATTTCAATTTGTTATTCCGAAACCCAAGGAAAATATCGAATTTCACCTGGAAGCCAATGCGGTGCGTTCTAAAACGTATACCCTTGATGTTGTCACCGTTCCGACGATAGCCAATTTCCAAATGGTCTTGAAGTTTCCTTCTTATTTGAAAAAACCGTCTTCTACAATTAAAGGTACGGGTAATGCGATAGTTCCAGAAGGGACGACCGTAGTTTGGCAAATGCAAACCGTGGCTACGCAACAAGTAGTTTGGACCAATGGGCCACAAAAAGCCAATTTCGCCCGGGACAATAATTCCTTTAGTTGGGCCAAATCAATTACACAAAATACCGATTATCAGATACTTACTTCAAACGAAAAAATCCCCAATTACGAAAAATTAACCTATCGCATTGCAGTGGTATCCGATCAATATCCAACAATTTCAGTAGGTAACGCTCCCGATAGTTTAAAAGTTGAAAAAAACTTTTTGTTGGGACAAGTTAGCGATGATTACGGACTTACTAAGTTGCAGGTGGTGTATTATCCCAAAAACAAACCTGAAGCGGCCAAAAAGGCAATGCTTCCCTTGAAAAAGGATGTTTACGATCGTTTTATTTTCTCGTTCCCTGGCAATTTAAATATTGAAGCGGGAGTGCCATACGAGTATTATTTTGAAGTTTTTGACAACGATGCGTTACACAATTTTAAATCGGCCAAATCTTCTGTATTTAGTCATCGTGAAAGCACTGAATCAGAGAAGGTGGATCAGTTGTTGCAAGAACAAAACAGCACCATCAATTCGTTAGAAAAGTCTTTGAAAACGCAAGAAAAGCAATTTAATGAAATGGATAAGTTGCAAAAGTTAGGCAAAGAAAAAGAGAGCCTTGAGTTTAAAGAACAGCAAAAAGTAAATGATTTTCTTCAACGTCAGAAGAAGCAAGATGAGTTGATGAAGTCCTTTGCAGAAAAAATGAAAGAGAATTTGGAAAAAGTCAAAACCGATAAGAAAGACGAAACCAAAGAACTCTTGAAAGACCGCTTGGAAAAGGCCGACAAGGAATTTGATAAGAATAAAAAATTATTGGAAGAATTGGAACGCCTGAATGAAAAAATTCAAAAAGAGGAGTTGTTTGAAAAGATGGACCAATTAAAACAACAGTCCAAAAACCAATCTAAAAATCTGCAGCAATTGGTTGAATTAACCAAGAAGTATTATGTGGAAAAAAAGGCGGAACAGATTGCAGATAAACTGGATAATCTCAGTGAAAAGCAAGAAAAATTAGCTGAAAATGATAAGGAAAATTCAGTGACCAAACAAGAGGAAATCAACAAAGAATTTGACGAGCTTCAAAAAGAATTAGATGAATTACAAAAAGAGAACAAAGAGCTCAAATCACCTTTAGAATTACCCAATACCGAAGCGGGTGAGAAAAATATTGAAAAGGATTTGCAACAGGCTAAAGAACAGTTAGAAAAAAATTCCAAAGCGGGCGCTAAACCCAAACAAAAAAGTGCGGCCCAAAAAATGAAACAAATGAGTATGGATATGGGGGCTTCTATGGAATCGGGTGAAATGGAGCAAATGGATGAGGATGTTGCGATGCTCCGTCAAATCATTGACAATCTGGTGGCGTATTCTTTTTCTCAAGAAGATGTAATGAAGCAATTCAAAGGAATGAAACGCGGCTCTCCATCGTACAATAAATACCTCAAACAGCAACAAGACCTGAAGCTGCAATTCAAGCACGTGGATGACAGTTTATTTGCCTTGTCTTTGCGCAATCCTAAAATTGCAGAAGACATTACCAAAGAAGTTGGTAATGTGCAATACAATATCGAAAAAGCACTTACCACACTCGCCGATGCCAATGTTATGAAAGGTGCATCCCATCAACAATTTGCTGTTTCTTCCTCCAACAAATTAGCCGATATGCTGGCCAGTATACTTAACGGCATGCAAATGTCAATGTCGATGGCGGGCGCTGGAAAAGGAAAGCCCAAACCTGGCCAAGGGTCGGGGATGCAACTTCCCGATATTATTCAAAAGCAAGATGGTTTAGGTGAAAAAATGGAGCAGGGCATGAAGAAAGGGCAAAAACCAGGCGAAGGAAAAGAAGGCGGTCAAGGCGAGAAAGAAGGGGGTAAAGACGGACAACCCAAGTCGGGTCAACAAGGAAATAAACCGGGACAAGGCAAACAAGGTTCTTCAGGCAAACCGAATGGATCGGGTCAGAATGGTCAAGGCGAAGGCGAGGAAGGCGAGGATGCCGAAGGAAATGCTCGTGCTATAATGGAAATCTACAAAGAGCAACAGCAATTACGCGATGCTTTGGAAAAAGAACTGAACAAACAAGGGCTGGGTTCGCAAGGTCAAAACACCTTAAACCAAATGAAAGCAATTGAGAAACAATTGCTCAATAAAGGGTTCGATAATGAAGTTTTACAACGTATTTTAAATGTCAAATACGAGATGCTTAAACTTCAAAAAGCTATTCAACAACAAGGAGAAGAAAAAAAACGGCAATCAGAAACGAATTCTAAGGACTATACCAATCCTTCAACTCCTTTACCAAAGCGCCTACAAGAATATTTAAATAGTATAGAAATTTTAAATCGTCAAACCTTACCTTTGCGCGCTAATTATAACCGTAAGGTGCAAGAATATTTGAAAAGCAATGATTAATTTCAATTATGAATCCGACTTTACTCTCGAGAACGAGTCACAGTTTGAGGCTTGGATTCAACAAATTATTCTTTCTGAGCACAAATCAGAAGGCGAAATAAATTATATTTTTTGTGACGACGAGTATTTATTGGAAATCAACCGTAAATACCTCAATCACGATTATTATACCGACATCATTAGCTTTGATTATTCTGTAGCAAATGAACTACACGGCGATATTTTTATTTCGACAGAGCGTGTGGCTGAGAACTCATTAACTTATAACGTTTCTTTTCAGCATGAATTGCTCCGTGTTATGGCACATGGTATTCTTCATTATTGTGGTTATAAAGATAAATCCGATGACGATTCGCGGTTAATGCGCGATAAAGAGGATGAGAAAATTTCTATGTTCCACGTGGAACAATGAATTTAAAAAATCAGTAAAAAACAAATAACGTTCCACGTGGAACATTGTGGATTATGTTTTCAACGTATGATGTAATAGTGGTAGGTGCGGGTCACGCAGGTTGTGAGGCCGCAGCAGCGGCTGCCAACCTGGGGTCTAAAACGCTCCTTGTTACCATGAGTCTTCAGAATATTGCGCAAATGTCTTGCAACCCTGCGATGGGAGGTATTGCCAAAGGACAGATTGTGCGTGAAATTGACGCGCTTGGAGGGTATTCGGGAATAGTGTCCGACAAAACGGCCATTCAATTCAAAATGTTGAATAAGTCAAAAGGACCCGCCATGTGGTCACCGCGCGTGCAATCCGACCGTATGCGTTTTTCGGAAGAGTGGCGCTTAATGTTGGAGAACACTCCCAATTTGGACTTTTATCAAGAAATGATTCGCGGTCTTATCGTAAAGAATGGAAAAGTCATAGGGGTTCGAACCGCCTTGGGTATTGAAATTCACGCGAAAGCAATTGTACTTACCAATGGAACCTTTTTGAATGGGTTGATTCATATTGGTGAAAAACAGTACGGTGGTGGTCGAGCAGGGGAGAGTGCATCCACAGGAATAACTGAAGAGTTGGTTCAGTTGGGATTTGAAGTGGGTCGAATGAAAACAGGAACGCCTCCAAGAGTAGACGGACGTTCTTTGGATTATTCCAAAATGCGAGAAGAACCCGGTGACGATAAACCAGACAAATTCTCGTATGCCGCAGTAACGCGACCGTTAACACATCAAAGACTCTGTCATGTTACCTATACTTCCCCTGAGGTACATAGTGTTTTACGCGAAGGGTTTGATCGTTCTCCTATGTTTAACGGACGCATTCAAAGCATAGGGCCTCGCTATTGTCCCTCCATCGAAGATAAAATCAATCGTTTTGCTGATAAGGATCGTCATCAATTGTTTGTTGAACCAGAAGGATGGAATACCGTTGAGGTGTATGTAAATGGGTTCTCTACATCACTACCCGAAGATATACAATTTAAAGCGTTGCGTACCGTTGAAGGGTTTGAAAATGTAAAATTCTTTCGTCCGGGCTATGCGATTGAATATGACTATTTTCCACCAACACAGTTAAAACATACCTTAGAAACCAAATTGGTCGAGAATTTATATTTCGCGGGACAAATCAACGGAACGACAGGGTACGAGGAAGCGGCTTCTCAAGGCATTATGGCGGGAATCAATGCCCATTTAAAAATTCATGAACAAGCCCCCTTAATTCTAAAACGCGATGAGGCGTATATTGGAGTATTAATTGATGATTTAATTACCAAAGGAACCGAAGAACCGTATCGTATGTTTACTTCAAGAGCTGAGTATCGTACGCTTTTGCGTCAAGACAATGCCGATTTTCGACTTACACCCAAAGCGCATGCTATCGGTTTGGCCGATGAAAGCCGTTATGTTCGAATGCAAGAAAAGTATTCGAAGAGTGATGCGTTATTAGATTATTTTAAAGAAACAAGTGTTACTCCCGAAGAAGCCAATCCGATTCTAATTGAAAAAGGTAGCTCGCCGATGTCTCAAACCGATCGGATGTTTAAAGTATTCTCACGACCTCAAATCGATTTGAGTGATATTGTGCGTTTTGAAAAAGTGCAAACGTATATTGAAACCCATCAGTTGGATTCTGAAATTGTAGAACAAGCCGAAATTCAATTAAAATATTCGGGTTACATTGAAAAGGAACGAAATAACGCCGAGAAACTAACCCGTTTGGAAGAAATGAAAATCCCAGACGATTTTGATTTTTATAAGGTTCATTCCTTGTCCATTGAAGCCAAACAGAAGTTAACGGCCATTCGTCCCGTAACGATTTCTCAAGCTTCACGAATTAGTGGTGTTTCACCTGCCGACATTTCAATCTTATTAATTTATATGGGTCGCTAATGTTTCACGTGAAACAAAAGTTCTCAACCCTTATCAATACTCGTTTTACATGAATTTTTCAAAAGATAAATTTGTATTTAAAGTTAAAGATCATTCTGTTTCTGGAGAGGAATTTGAATTGTGGATGGATAATCAATGGGAGCTCTTAGTGACCTATCCCCAACCCACTCCAGAGCAATTACCGGCTTATTATGAAAGTGCTGATTATATTTCCCACACCGATGGGAAACGAACGCTTTTTGAAAAGGCATATCAATTCGTCAAAGGCATTGCTTTGGCCAATAAGTTACAATTGATCAATTCGTTGAACACGAAAGGAGCTATTTTGGATATTGGTGCGGGTACAGGTGATTTTTTATTGACGTGTAAAAATGACGGTTGGCAAGTCACCGGAATCGAACCCAGTGCAAAAGCACAATCGATTGCAATGTCCAAAGGAATTACCATGACTTCATCACAAAATGATTTGCCCGATCATTCCTTTGATGTGATTACCATGTGGCATGTGTTGGAACACGTTCCTGATTTGGAAGCACAACTCCAATCGTTAAAGCGTTTGCTCAAACCCGAAGGCACGGTGATTATTGCTGTGCCCAATTTTAAATCCTATGACGCCCAACATTACCAATCGTTTTGGGCCGCCTACGATGTGCCTATTCATTTATGGCATTTTTCAAAAACATCCATCGAAAAGTTATTTGCTATGCAAGCCATGGAACTCGTAAAGGTGCTCCCCATGAAATTTGATTCCTATTATGTAAGTTTACTTTCTGAAAAGTATAAAACAGGACAAATGAATTATGTGAAGGCTTTATGGGTCGGTTGGCGCTCAAATTGGAAAGCGAAACGTTCTAAACAATATTCATCGCACATTTATGTCCTAAAAAACACTAAAAACGCTAAATAAAAACCTCTTTTCGGTTTTTATTGTGGTTTCCATAACAGAAGATGGGCGATTTATAAAACGCGCTTAAAACAGCTTAAATGAAGCCATTTTTTATCAAATAACCTTATAGATACCCCAGTAGCTATAAATATTACTTATATTTTAATCTCAAGGGAATAATGTTAAATATATCGAACGAAATATTTACTTTTGAGGCTAAATGAAAAAAACCAAGATTATGAAAAAATTATTTGTAGGAGTTGTTTTGGTATTAGCCATGATTTCTTGCGAAAAAACAACCGAAACTAAAGAATTTAAAACGGCTTACATTGACACCAGTAAATTATTAGACGAGTCTACTGAAGCAAATGATATCAAAGCAAAATATGAAGGAATTGCCAAAGAAAAAGGTTCTCGCATTAAAGTAGAAATCGATCGTCTAGAAGCAGAACAAAAAATATTTTCCATCAATGCTCAAAAAAATGGACAAGCTTGGGCACAACAAAAATATGGTGAACTTCAGCAACGCGGTCAAGAAATTCAATATGCCGAGCAAATGTTGACACGTCAGTTGCAAGGAGAAATGGGTATTGAAATGGATTCTTTAGTCAACACCTATCGTAAATCAATTAAAGATTACGGAAAAGAAAAAGGGTACGACTATATTTATGGAACGGGCGAATCAGCCACTGTTTTGTATGCCAAAGACGCGTATGATATCACCAAAGAAGTGGTAAAACTTGTCAATGATAAATACAAATCGGGAGCAAAGTCAGATAAAAAAGCAGCGACTACCGAAAAAACAGATAAAAAGTAATTCATGTATATTTTAAAGATAAAGCCCTATTTTTCAGGGCTTTTTTTGTTTGTCCTAAGAAGATTTCTATCTTTGTCTTTTAGTTTATAAGCCATGGAATCATTATCTACCGAAGCACACTACGTGCTCCAATTCATCAATCAAACCAATCGATCTGTATTTTTAACGGGAAAAGCAGGAACAGGAAAGACCACGTTGTTGCGTGAAATAATTTCGAAAACCTATAAAAACACCGTTGTCGTTGCACCTACAGGAATTGCTGCTTTAAATGCAGGAGGCGTTACCATTCATTCTTTTTTTCAATTGCCTTTTTCCGCTTTTATTCCGGATTATTCGATTCCATCAACCCAGCCCTTTTTAAAATTAGAATCCCGATCAAGCTTAAAACGTCATTTTAAATGGAATGGAACACGTTTAGCACTCCTTCGTAATCTCGAATTGTTGATTATCGATGAGGTTAGTATGCTTCGCCCTGATATTTTAGACGCTATTGATTTTGTATTGCAATCGGTTCGGCGTAATAAAAACCCATTTGGAGGTGTACAAGTACTCTTTATTGGCGATTTAATGCAGCTGCCCCCCATTGTTAAAGAGGAAGAATGGACGTATTTGAAAAAGTATTACTTCGGAAAATACTTTTTTCATGCCCAAGTTTTAAAGCATTTTCCACCGCTGTATATTGAGCTGCCTAAAATTTTCAGACAATCGGATACAACCTTTATCAACCTGCTTAATCAACTGAGGAACAACACAATAACCAAAAACGATCTCTCAGTTTTAGCCCCATACATTCAACCTAATTTTGAACCCGAAAACCACCTAGGCTACATTACCTTAACTACCCATAATGCTAAAGCTGATCGTATGAATGCGCAAGCCTTGGCAAAAATTACCACCGAACCGCAGGTATATTCCGCTGAAATCATTGGTGATTTTCCTGAAAAAGCGTATCCATTAGACCCCAATTTGATGCTAAAAGTTGGCGCACAAGTAATGTTTGTTAAAAATGATTTGTCGCTCGAAAAGCGGTTTTTCAATGGTAAAATGGGCGTCGTAAAATCCTTATCTACGCACGAAATTATCGTTGAATTTCCGGAGGAAAAAAGAACCATTGAGGTTGAAAAATACGAATGGCAAAACATCCGTTATACGCTCAATGAGAGCACCAAGGATATTGAAGAAGAAGTACTGGGAACATTTACCCATTATCCCCTAAAATTAGCTTGGGCCATTACCATACACAAAAGCCAAGGATTAACTTTTGACAAGGCTGTATTGGATGTTTCCGATGTGTTTTTACCCGGTCAAGCCTACGTTGCCTTTTCGCGATTACGCAGTTTACAAGGTTTAATTTTAAAAGCGCCCATCCAGTTGCAAGGCATTCAAAATGACCCGGATGTAATTGATTACGCCAGTCAAAAGTCGGAACCCGAACAACTTCAAGTGGTCTTATCCCAAGAAATGCAAACCTATCTCAAAAATTATGTTTTGCAAGCCTTTGATTGGGAAGAATGGCACCGCGTCGTAAAAGCACATCAATTGTCGTATTTGGAATTGACCGATAAATCCCCCAAAGCGTCTTTTAAATCGTGGGCTCAAGAATTTGAAAGTTCCTTGTCAGCCATTAGAATTCAAGCCCAAAAGTTCCAACTCCAATTACAGCGAATTTTCGATGGCCAATTGGATTATCCGTTTCTCAAAGAGCGCCTCGATGCTGCAGTTGACTATTTTTATCCTACCTGGGAATCCATGGTTTATGGGCTTCTTTTAAAAATAGAAGAAGTAAGAACCCTCAAAAAAGTCAAAGAATTTCATGAAGAACTACTTCATTTAGAAATAGTTACTCTTCAAACCATATTACAAGCGTTCAAAGTGCAGCAATTCGTTATCTTAACCCTTCAAAACCAACCCATAACGAAGGAAAATCTTGTGACCGAACGGCAAAAAGAATTTAAAAGTACCGTGCGCGAGAGAGTGTTGGAGCATTTCAAATCGTCTGGTTTTCAACCGTCAGATTTTGAAGAAGATGAACCGATTTATACACGAAAAAAATCGCCTAAAGTTGCCAAAAAATCAACCTATCTTATCACTTTTGAACTTTGGAAGCAATCCCTGTCTATGGAACAAATAGCGGCCGAACGCAAACTTACCCTCAATACCATTCAAGGGCATTTTGCCAAGTTGATTGAACAAAAGGAAATTCAAATAGAGGAAGTTTTACCAAAAGAGCGATTTCAGGGTATTATTGACTTATTTAGACAACATCCCAACAGTTCGTTATCTGAATTAAGAGAAATAGTGGGAGAAACAATCGGTTGGGAAGAATTGAAGTGGGCTAGAGCGGCTTGGGTTAGCTAAGCCAATATACGCCAATAACCGCGGGAATAAAATACAAGGTAATGTTTCTTGCCCCGTCATAGTCTTTGGCCAAACGCTGTCCGATAAGCATTTCTAATAAGGCAATGCAACTAAATACTGCGCCCCAAAAGCCAAAGGTGCGTTCGCCATTGATATACAATTGCAAACAACCAATCGCTGCGAGTATGCCTGCAATTAATTCGGTAACAAGCAAAACCCCCGTTAACAAGGCGACTTGATTCTTTACAGGACTGTTGGCAAAGTAACTTTGCATCCCTTGTAGGGTGGTTTTCCAATGAAAAACTTTTTCATGTGACGACATTAAAAAGGTTATCGCCAAAAACAACAAAACAAAAAATGAAGCAGTATTGGTCATAGTTACGAATGTTTGTGAATGAGACGGGTAAGTTTTATCGACAAATCGGTGAGCACGATTTTGGCATTTCCATTCCGTTCGATTAAATAGGTCGCTTGTTCAAGTTCATGCGCTATTTCAACAATATTATTTCCCGTAACAAAGGGCGCAAATTTTTCCAAAGCAAATCCTTGAACTTCGGGTTCCATATACACCAAATCGTTGGCTTGGTAATTGAGTACCAAGGCTTGACGAAACATTTCCAGGCAAAACAGTAAAAACCGTTTTTGGGTTTCACGCCCTAAACCGGCAATTTCCTCACTCCAAGCAATCAAATCATGAATGGCCGTAGCATTTCCTTTGGCTCGAAAAGCGGCTCTAACCCATTGTACAAACCATTGTTCAAAAGGGAGATCTTCATCCTCTTTTCGCATTAATTTCAACGCCTTGGCATAATTTCCCTGCGATTGATGGGCAATTTTTTTGGCAGTTGATTCGTCACAGGATTCTTTTGAAATCAACGCTTCTTGAATCACAGCATCGGGAAGGGCATTAAAATGTAAAACTTGACAGCGTGAACGAATGGTTTGTAATACATCTTCCTCATGTTCGGCAATCAAAAGAAATACGGTTTTATCGGTGGGCTCTTCCAGCAATTTTAAAAGTTTGTTGGACGCTTCAATATTCATTTTATCGGCACACCAAATGAGCATCACTTTGTATCCCCCTTCATGTGCTTTTAACGACAACAAACGCACAATTTCATGCGCATCTTCCACGCGAATAAAACCCTGCTTGTTTTTTACATCCAATACAGCATACCAATCAAATAAGGTTCCGTAGGGGTTTTCAGTTAGAAACTGCCGCCATTCACGCAAAAAATCTAAACTTTTGGGTTTTGATTTCACATCATCGGTAGTAACGGTAGGATAGATAAAATGCAAATCAGGATGTGCCAACTGGTCAAATTTCAGCTGACAAGCCGCTCGACTGGATTGATTTGAAGTGGATTGCGTAAGACAAATGATGTGTCGTGCATACGCAATTGCTATAGGTAAAATACCACAACCTTCGGGTCCAGTAAAAAGTTGCGCATGGGGAATACGACCCGAATCGACACTTTTAAGTAAATGATTTTTAAGGTGTTCGTGCCCTAAAGTTTCTGAAAACAACATAAGCAAATATAACTCAAATCTCGTTTTCTACCCTTTTGTTGCCTAAAAAAATACAATATACAAACATAAAAACACCTAGTTATTGTAAGAAATTACTTAAAAATAATAATAAAAAGTTTTTTTTAACGATAAAAATATACACTTAATCGATATTTGTGTATAATTTTGTCTTGTTGTTTTTCATGTTCAAAAAAGCAACGCAAAAATAAGTGACCATGATTCAATTGTCAACATCCCTAAAAAAAATAATGCTACTTGGCGTTTTGTGCTCAGGTACTTTAGGCTATGCGCAATTGATGGTTCCTTTTAAATCGCGTTTTGAAAAACATTTAAAAGGCGATTTGGTGGTCATTGCGAACAACACCGTTAACCGAAGTGATTTTAACAACCATGCCAACGATGCGTATTATAATCACACCAACCAAGCGCTGTTGAACGATGAATTCTACATGGACTATATTGATATTGACAAAGATGAAGCTACGTTTTCGTCTAGTAGTGCCGAATTGTATGTAGAAAATCCTTCGGGGAAGAAAATTGTTTTCGCAGGACTCTATTGGGCAGCCACCTATAAATATGAAGAGGGAGCACAGAAAGGGTCAGAAAAGTTTATCCCGGTCAATCCGCAACGCAATGCTTTTACATCAGTCTTGTTTAAACTACCTGGTTCAAAACAATATACTTCGGTTCAAGGTCAATTATTGTTTGATGGTATTAATACCAAAGCAACCCAAGACATGGCGCCCTATGCTGTTTTTGCCGATGTTACAAGTTTGATTCAATCCGTATCCAATCCGTTTGGGGTGTATACAGTAGCCAATGTGAGAGCTACTTTAGGCACGCTTTCAGGAGGTTCTGCGGCAGGATGGTCATTGTTTGTGGTGTATGAAGATTCCTCGCTGTCTGAAAAGTTTATTTCCCTTAATGATGGATTTCTTTCGTTGAGTCAACAACCGGTTGATTTTACCTACATGGGATTCCATACGCCTGCTTCGGGAGAGGTTCGGGTGAAATTAGCCTTTGCCAATTTGGAAGGCGATAACAATTTAATTGGCGACCAAGTGTTGCTAGGTAATGCCAAAACAGGAAGTTTTTTCCCAATTACCGATTCCCGTCGGAAACCCAATAATTTTTTCAACAGTAGTATTACACTAGATGGGCAGTATATTATGAACCGATTTCCAGACAGTAAAAATACACTGGGATATGATACCTGTTTGTTTTCCATTTTTAATTCCAACAATCAATTGGTGCCCAACGATGCGCGAGAGGCTACGTTGCGATTGTTGTCTTCGGGCGATCAAAGTTTTGTTTATGTTACCGGAATGGTCGTCGATTCGGACAATCAACCAAAAGTAATCGAGAAAAAAGGACTTACCCAAATCCCAAACAAAAACGAATACAAACTCACAGGAACGCAAAGAACATTAAAATTTATCCCTGCCAATATTGATTTGTTGTCCGAAAATAACGCCAAAACCACTTCTTCGTTCAACCGTTTTTGCCGTGATCAAGCGGTAGAAACTCAGAAATCAACCGACATTCATATGCTTAAAATATCTGGCGCCGAAGCCGCGTATTATTTGGTTACAGGTATTTTCAAAACGGAAGGCGCTGCCAACGAATACTATCGTTTTTTAAAATCTAAGGGGTTTGAACCGGTTGAGTTTACCAATCCGCTCAATCAATACCGTTATATTTCAATTTTAAAAACTCAAAGTCAAGAACAGGCCGTGATTAAGTTGCTCAATAAAATGGAGGGAACGTTTAAAGAGTGTATTCAAATTGTGGCGATGAATAAAAATATTACCCAACTATATGCTGACGCCGCTTGGAATATCAAACGCTTGGAAACCTCAAGAGTGACACAAGAAGAAGAAGAGTCCGTAAAGATTCAATGGGCCACGATTCCTAATGAAGATCAGGGCTATTATATCATCGCCAATGTATTTACCATTTCAGAGAACACCGATAATTTCATGAGCGCCTTAAAGAAGAAAGGATTTCAACCCCAAAAAATGGTCAATGCTCAAAACAAGTTTCAATACGTATACCTAAAAAAGGTAGCTACCCAACAAGAAGCTCAAGTTTGGGTTCAATCGCAAATGAATGGCCAATACCACGACAAGCTCTGGGTGCTTTCTGTCAATAATAGTAACGAAACCATTACCGACAATGATCATTAACTTTATCCTTTTCGGCACCGTACTTTCGATTAAAAATCGCCGCAATATGTTCCCCGAAATGTTTAAAAAAGTTCGGGAAAAAGTACGTTTTTAAATCTATCGTATCCGCTCTTTTTATCCGATGAAAAGCGTTAAAAAATCGACCAATGCTTTTTGTCCTTTCCCCAACGCGTTTATTTCGTTATATTTGCCACAAAATTTCTAAGTGTAGCATAAGCGAATGAAAACAATTAACGACTTCAATTTTCAGGGAAAAAAAGCCTTAATTCGGGTAGATTTTAATGTTCCTTTGGACGAAAAATTCAACGTTACCGACACCAATCGTATCGAAGCGGCGCAACCCACCATTGCCAAAATTTTAGCCGATGGCGGAAGTGTAATTTTAATGTCGCATTTGGGACGACCCAAAGGAAAAGAAGCCAAGTATTCTCTCGAACACATTGTAGCCACTACGGCAAACGTATTGGGTGTTCCTGTGCAATTTG
This sequence comes from Flavobacteriaceae bacterium, assembly GCA_947463515.1. Classification (GTDB taxonomy): domain Bacteria; phylum Bacteroidota; class Bacteroidia; order Flavobacteriales; family Flavobacteriaceae; genus Flavobacterium. Next base: position 24,546 of record CANHRI010000020.1, on the reverse strand, counting down.
CCTCCGATTGTCGTGGAACTATAGCGCAAGATGCGGCCGCTCAACTTCAACCCGGTCAAGTCTTACTGCTAGAAAATTTACGTTTTTACCCTGAAGAAGAAGCGGGCGATGTTGCTTTTGCGCAAGAATTGGCCTCCCTTGGCGATATTTATGTGAATGATGCCTTCGGAACAGCTCACCGTGCCCACGCGTCCACAACCATTATAGCACAGTTTTTTCCTGAAGCCAAATGTTTTGGTAGCTTGTTGGCCAAAGAAATTGATAGTTTAAATCGCGTATTAAAACAATCCGTAAAACCCGTAACTGCCGTCTTAGGAGGTTCAAAAGTTTCCTCTAAAATCACCGTTATTGAAAATATTTTAGACAAAGTCGACCACATGATTATTGGCGGTGGGATGACCTTTACCTTTATTAAAGCGCTAGGCGGAAATGTGGGCGATTCAATTTGTGAAATGGACAAATTGGATTTAGCGCTCGAAATTTTACACCAAGCGAAAGTCAAAAATGTGCACATTCACCTTCCCGTTGATGTGGTAGCGGCCAATGCATTTGCCAATGATGCTGCCACTCAAATTGTTGATGTACGTCAAATTCCTGATGGATGGCAAGGTTTGGATGCCGGACCCAAATCGTTGGAGAATTTTAAATCCATCATCATGCAATCCAAAACGATTTTATGGAACGGACCCTTGGGCGTTTTTGAAATGGAACGATTTGCCAAAGGAACAATTACCTTGGGTGAATTTATTGCTGAATCAACAGCTCAAGGCGCTTTCTCACTCGTGGGAGGCGGGGATTCTGTAGCAGCAGTGAAGCAGTTTGGTTTGGAACCCAAAATGAGTTACGTATCCACGGGCGGCGGTGCCATGTTGGAAATGTTGGAGGGCAGAACCCTTCCTGGAATTCAAGCGATTTTGGACTAAATACCTGATTTTAACAATAAATAAGTAAATATTTACGTTATAGGGTTTAGTTTTGCAAAACCTTAAGAGGTTGATAAATACACTATTAAAATTGATTTCATGACTTTAAAAAACCGAATAGCAACGCTTTTCTTTTGTGCTTCTGCCAGTATTTTTGCGCAAGAAACACAGGCGCCTCAAGCCAAACAAGATAGCGTTGTCAAACAAGAAGTTAAAGTTTCCTTTCTCGATTCGATTAAAGCAACCTTTGTACATGACGAAATGGCTTCCTGCATCGATAGCATGTGGATGAAAGAATTAACGTCATTGGATTTGTACAACACCATGTTGGAAGATATCAAAAACGTTGATATTGACAAACCAGTGGATTATGAATTGCCTACGGAGTTGCTGAAAGAGCGTCTTCGTCGTTTGGATGAAAAATCACCTTTCAATATTGAGTATAATCCCGGTCTTGAAAACATTATCAAGTCTTTTTTAAAAAATAGAAAAAAGCACTTCGAACGGTTGATGGGTGTTTCTCAATTTTACTTTCCCATTTTTGAAGAAGAATTAGCGAAAAACAATATTCCACTTGAAATTAAGTACCTAGCCATTGTTGAGTCTGCGTTAAATCCTTTGGCTGTATCTCGTGTAGGGGCAACAGGATTGTGGCAGTTTATGTACCAAACGGGAAAGCAATACGGCTTGTCGATTACTACTTATGTAGACGAACGAAGTGATTCAATGAAAGCGAGTAAAGCCGCATCGCAATACATGAAAAACATGTATCAAATTTTTGGCGATTGGGATTTGGTACTCGCGTCTTACAATTCAGGTCCTGGAAATGTTGCCAAAGCCATCCGCCGTTCGGGAGGACAGCAAAATTATTGGAACATTCGCAAACATTTACCCAAAGAAACGCAAGGATATGTTCCGGCATTTTTGGCGACCATGTATATTTTTGAATACCACAAAGAACATGGCATCACGCCCAATAAAGCCATTGCCAATCACTTTGCTACCGACACTATCCAGATTAAGCGCCACATGACGTTTAAGCAAATCTCAGATTTGTTGGATATTCCTGTCAATGAAATTTCGTTTTACAATCCTTCATACAAACGCAAAGAAGTTCCAGCCATTACGGGAGAAACGCATTACTTACGTTTGCCAAAAGATAAAATTGCGCTTTTTACTTCCAATGAAGAAAAAGTGTATGCCTATGTAAAATATGAAGAGAGCAGACGCGAGAAACCGTTTGATCGTGTACAACCACAGCGTGCCAAAGACACCAGCGCTATTGCCGCTTTGAACCGCGATTTTATTGCCCGAACACGCTACCACAAAGTACGCCGCGGGGATAATCTTACCGAAATTGCGGCCAAGTACGATGTAACTGTAACCGACATCAAACGATGGAACCATTTAAAAAGCGATCGTGCACCTTTGGGACGTCGATTGAAAATCAAAATGCCAGAGGAAATTATCGTGAAGAATGTGAAAAACGAAACGGTAAAAGATTCAACGCAAAAAGCCGTTGCCGTTCAAAACAATTCCGCTGAGCCTAAGTATACCCTGACCTACAAAACCGAAAAAGTGGTAGTCAACAAAGACGTTGTCAAATACCACAAAGTGAAGAGTGGTGATGTTTTGGGGGGAATTGCTTCCAAATACGACGTTTCGGTAGCCGATCTCAAAAAATGGAATAAACTACGCGGTACCAACATTGGCATTGGCGATCAGTTGAAAATTGTAAAAAATGAACGCGTAGTTACTACCGTTCGTAAGGAAGTTAAAGTGCCTGTAACAGAGCGCACAGAAGATATTGCAGCACAAGAAAAAGCGGCCAAAATCGAGAAAATGCGCACCACAGGAATCAAGGATTCTACCCAATTGGTGAACTATTATGTAGTAGCAAAAGGAGATAATCTTTTTAGCATTGCCAAGAAAAATAATATATCAATCGACAACTTAAAAGCGTGGAATAATTTGAAAGACAACGCGGTAAAAGTGGGAAGTCAACTCATTATTTCAGGAGAAGTAGCCGAAGTCCCTGTGGATGAAACACCCAAAAAAGAGTTCCGTACAGAGGAGTACGTTGTTGCGCGTGGGGATAATTTGGGCGCTATTGCCAAAAAATACCATACGACCGTGGATCAGCTGAAAGCTTGGAACGGAATTACCGACAACGGAATTCAAGCGGGAATGAAATTGGTGGTGCAGAAAACCGAAATCAATGATGAAGACACTTCAACCCGTGTAGTGACTTCAAAATCAAAATCGAAAGAGAAATTGTATCATGTGCGCAAAGGGGATTCACTATTCAGTATTTCCCAAAAATTCCCTGGCGTAACCATTGCCGATATCAAACGTTGGAACAACATCAAAGGCGAAAATTTACGTCCCGGAATGAAGTTAAAAATCAACGGATAATTTAAAAACTTACTACCTTTGGGGCTTTATTTCACACTATGAATAAAGCCCTTTTTTTTGGTTTTTTGATTTCCTTGTTGGGCGTGTCCTGTACTGGAAAACAATCCAAAAATGTCGCTGCAACGGTCACCAAGCCCAATCAAGTTTCGGTGTTAATTGACGACCAACTTTGGAATGGCGAAGTGGGCGATACCTTGCGCAACAAACTCGCGACCCCGTTTTTGGGATTGCCCCAAGAGGAGCCGGTACTCACCTTGAACCAGTATCCTGTCAAACTATTGGAAGGGTTTACCTCCAACAGCCGCAATATCATCATTATCAAACGCGAGCCAAAGAGTCAGTTTCGAATCGAAGAAAATGAATACGTCAACCCGCAAATGGTAGTGCATATTTCTGGACGAACGGTGCAAGAGCTACTAGATTCCATTCAAAAAAATGATTCCTTAATCATCCAACGCATTAAAGCTTCCGAAGTTCGCGTCTACCAACAAGCCTTAAAAAACGATACGCTTCAAAATTTAACGCCGTTGCAAGAACGTTTCGGGCTTACCATGGATGTGCCCGCGCGCTACAAAATGGTGATGAGTGGCAAACGTTTTTTTTGGTTAAAAAAAGAGATTACTAGCGGCAATTTAAGTTTAATCGTCTACCAGTTGCCTTTATCCAAATTCAAATCGTCCAAAATCAGTACCCGTCGTATCATCAAAATTCGCGATTCCATTGGACGGATCTACATTCATGGTGCGGTGCCGCGAACGTATATGATGACCGAGAAAGCGTTTACACCCTATCAATTTGAAACCGAAGTAGCTGGTGTAAAAGCGATTGAAACCCGAGGAAGTTGGGAGTTGTCGCGCGAATTTATGGGCGGTCCGTTTTTGAATTATGCGCTTATCGATACGGCCAACAACCGCGTGGTGTTTATCGAAGGGTTTTGTTATGCACCTTCCAAGAAGAAACGCGACTTAATGTTTGAACTCGAAGCCATCATTCGTTCCACCCGATTTGTAAAAAAGTAGTATGGTATTAGCATTTGAAATAAAGCGATTTAACGAACTTTCTTTAGACGAACTATATAAATCCCTAAAACTCCGCTCCATTGTCTTTGTCGTCGAGCAAAATTGCGTCTATTTGGATATTGACAGTAAAGATCAAAAAGCGTGGCACGTTTTAGGCTACGAAGGCGAAACGTTGGTGGCGTATGCGCGGTTGTTTGCGCCAGGCGATTATTTTACCGAAACCTCAATTGGTCGTGTTGTGGTGCATCCTGACTTTCGGGGTATTCAAGCGGGACATGCTTTGATGAAAGCAGCTATAGCAGGGCTATACGATTTGATGGGACCACAACCCATTACGATTTCGGCCCAGTGTTATCTCGAAAAATTTTATGAATCGCACGGATTTGAAAGCATCAGCGAGCCCTATCTCGAAGATGATATTCCCCATGTGCGTATGCGCAAAAACTAAATTTTGGTAATCACGAGTTCCACCCGACGATCATACTGAGGGTCTTTCCCCAACGGTTTGGTGTTACCATAGCCTTTGAAGGTCATTCGATTTTTGGGCACGCGCCGAAAAACTAAATATTTATATACTGCCATGGCCCGATTTTCCGATAGTTTACGTTTGCGGGTTTCTTTGTCAATAGCTTCTTTTTGATTGGGCGGTGTACAGCATACATGGCCTTGAATTTCAAACTGTAAATTGCTATACCGCAACGTCAATAAAGCCACTTTATCCAATTCTTGTTTGGCTTTCGAAGTCAATCGGCTGCTTCCCTTTTCAAACAAAATATTATCCAAAATGATGTGATCGCCTACTACATGGTTTTTTTGCAACATATTGTAATACCCTGGTAATACGAGTTTGGGCAACTCTCGTAGGTTGATTACGATGTCCACTCGTCGGTTTTTGGAACGTTTTTCGGGTAAATTATCTACAATATCATCATCGATCAAAACTTTTCCTTTTCCTTCAATGGTCACAATGATCTTGTTGGTAATTCCGTTTTCGATCAATTTGGTTTGAATCGTCCCCGCGCGTTTGGTAGAGAGTTTAAAATTGTAATCTTCTTTTCCTACATCGTCGGTATACCCAAAGATTTGAACGGATTCAATGCGGGTCGAATCGGTTCCTTTGACAAAAGCTACCATATCTTTCACTTGCTTTTCATTGACCTCGGCTTTGTCAAAATCAAAATAAACCGAATGCACAATTTCTTCTTGAGCCGTTCCTTTTACCCAAGAAAACAAGAGATATAAGACTAAAAAACGAGTCATCATTGTAATATTTTTTGGTATTCCGAAGGATTAGCGAGCAATTGGGTAGCGCGCGCAATTTCACTGTTGTTTTTCACATAGTATTGGTACAACCCTTCTTTGTATTGGTAACGGCGAATCAATTCGTCTAAAATCAACCGTTTGATTTCTTTTCGGTGTTTATCGAGCAAGGCTTCTTCACTTTTTTGCAAAGCGGCAAATAAGACATCGTATTGGGCTTTGATTGATTCGTCGATTTTCTCTTTTTTAGCTTTCTCCAACGTCGCTTTTAAGGCCAATTCGGTTTCGGTATCAAAGCTAATTTTCTCTTTTTTCAAAAACGCTTTAAAGTCGACATAATCGGCATCTGTGAGCGCAGGAATAGCATTTCCCACGTTGGGATTACGGTAATAATACGCCGTGGCATAGTTGAAAATGGCATCATTTTTTTGTAAAACCTCGGCAATGGTGCTCATTTTGGTTTCCTCCATTTCAATATCGGGTTGAATACCCCCGCCATCATACACGGTGCGTCCCTTTTTGGTTTTAAACGCATTGAATTTTTCGGTTTTTTGTGCTTTCCCATCTTTGTCTTTACGACCGTAATCCAACGCTTGAATACAGCGTCCCGAAGGCGTGTAATAGCGTGAAATGGTAACTTTCACTTGGGTTCCATAGGTCATATCCAACGGACGTTGTACCAATCCTTTTCCAAAACTACGACTGCCAATAACCACCGCCCGGTCTAAATCTTGTAGCGCACCCGAAACAATTTCTGAAGCCGAGGCACTTTTTCCATCGATAATAATGGCCAGCGGAATGGTAAGATCTACCGGTTCCCGCGTCGTTTTGTATGTGGCGTTGTATTTCTCGTTTTTCGATTTGGTGGTCACAATGGTTTCGCCTTTGGGGACAAACAAACTGCAAATATTGACCGCTTCATTCAACAATCCCCCGGGGTTGCCACGCAAGTCTAGAATGATTCGCTCGGCGCCTTGGGCTTTCAATTTCTCCAGCGCTTCTTTGGTTTCCGTTGTGGTTTTGCGGTTAAATGCCGACAACACGATATAACCCGTTTTGGCATCGACCATCCCAAAGTAGGGCACGGCGTTTATTTCGACTTCATCCAATACAATCGTGGTTTCCATGGTTTTTCCTTGGCGCAAATATTTGACAGCTACTTTGGTATTTTTGGCGCCTTTCAACAACTGTGAAGCATCGTCTTTAAAGTCGGCCAAAAGTACATCGCCAATTTGGATAATGGCATCCCCTGCTTTGAGTCCCGCTTTATCGGCAGGATATCCTTTGTAGGGCTCCTTGATGATTAACTTATCTTCTTTGCGCGAAATCATTGCTCCAATACCCGTATATTCTCCGGTATTGTTGATTTTGAATTTCACCACATCTTGTTCGTTGAAGTAATTGGTATACGGGTCCAAATCGGCCAACATGCTTTTGATCGCTTTGTCCATTAACTCGGCGGGATTGACCTCATCCACATAGTTTTGGTTGACCGTTTTAAACAGTGTGGTAAAGATTTCAATCTGTTTGGCAATTTCAAAAAAATCGTCTTTAAAACTACTGCCCACAAACAACATACCGGCAGCAAGGACGGGTAGGACATAGCGTTTTTTGTATTTTCTAAACATCTTTTTCAGTTTTTTGGGTGCTTTGGACTTTCGCCCATTTGGCAAATAAAAGTTGTGTTTTAGCTTCAATTTCGGCAAACGTCAAGCGATCGCGGGTTTGGTAAAAAAACAACATCACTTGGGGTTCCACGAGCTGTTCTTTGATTTGGTGTTGGTGTTTACGATAACATTCGCGCAACACCCGTTTGAAATAGTTGCGATCGACGGCCTTTTTGAAATATTTTTTGGAAACCGAAACGGCTATTTGCAGCGGCACTTTATTTTCGGGCACAGAGAGAAACACCAGGCGCAACGGATATTGTCCCACGCTTTGTCCCTCTTTAAATAGCCGTTCAATTAGTTTTTGCCGCTTTAATTTTTCAGTTTTGGGATAGCCAGCCTTTTTTGGGGTTTCCAAACCTACTTCGAATTATAGACGTTATACACCATTTTCAAATCGCGGTAATTGATGTAAAATTGCATGCGACCGCCTTCGTCTTTGCGGGTCACCAACAAAATCACACACATTTCCCCGTTATTGTCCAAACATTCAAATCCTAACGTTTCTTCATTGTCGTTGGCAATTTTGTCATAATAGGCGGTGATGCGGTACAGTTGCAAGTCTTTCGAATGCACTACGATCCGGTCTTTATCGCCATCTAAGGTAATTACCACATCGGCGGGTTTAAACGCTGACCATTCAGACCATTGCCCTTTTTTATCCCGATCCATAATACTTAAACTACTGGCTTTAAAGCGGTATTTTTGCGCTGAAACGGGTTGCACCCCTGCCACCAAAAGCCCTAAAAGCAAGATAAGTCGTAAATATTTCATTCTGAAAAAATTATACGGTGTAAAACTACAAATTCTAATTCATAAAAACACCTACCCTGCAAACGTGGAATTTTCGGAAATATTTGACGGAGTTTCAGATTGGTGTCGGTGGAAGGTTGTCGATTACGATTACTCAGTAGCTCAGCGTCTCAGAAGCTTTAAGCACCCTGTTGTCATCTCGTCGAAGGAGCGATCGCATCCCTGTCTTCACACCCAGAACATGAAACCTTAAACTTGAAACCATTCATTAACCAACAACCTACCTTTCAAACTTATTATTATTCCCCTTCACATCCGCCATCAACCCTGCGGGATCAATCACAATGCTTTTAATGTTGGCCAACGGTTTCTCGATGCGGAATTGATAGCGGGGATTGCCCCAAGCCCATTCTGTCAAGACTTTACGCGTCAATTCAGGATCGGGATTGGGTTTGATATAATGCATCATCCGCAGTGGAATGTAGAAATTCTCTTTTGAACCGTCGGTGTAGGTTACTTGCAAATCGATAGGCATCGGCATGCGGCCCAAGCGCTCCAAGTTGACCACCGTGGCGCCCTCTTTTTCCTCAACCGAGGTAATGCTGTAGTCAATCGTGTTGGTGGTTTGAGTAAAATCGATTAAATACCAATCCAATACCGCACCCGAAACCCGCTCGGCTGTGCGTTTAATGTCGTTGGGCGTTGGATGTTTGAACTTGAAGTCCTGGTAATATCGGCGTAAGATTTTGTCTACCGCCACTCGACCCAAAAGGTATTCGAATTGCGCCAAAAACACTTCCCCTTTGCTGTACGAAGCAATGCTGTAACTGCGGTTTTCATCGTAACGGTCGGCATGTGTCGACAAAGGCTGTTCTTTTCCGCTGTTGGCCAAATTGATATAGGCTTTGTAGGCTCCAGCATACGGATTGGCCACGGGTTGCGGAGAAAGCGTGTTCATCGCACGGTCTTCAATATACGAGGTAAACCCTTCATCCATCCAAGGGTGTTTGCTTTCGTTGGTGGCCAAAATGTGTTGAAACCAAGAGTGGCCCATTTCGTGTGCGATCAATCCCGTTAAGCCGTTCAATTCGCCTTCGCCCAAAATCAACGTACACATCGCATATTCCATACCGCCATCGCCGCCTTGAATCACACTATATTGTTTGTACGGATAGGTTCCCACCCAATAATTGAACAAATCCATAATGGTGACCACCTTGGGTTGTACCGCCTTCCAGGTAAGCGCAATTTCAGGTTTGTTTTTGTATAAAAAATGTAACGCGACTCCGTTCGGACCCTGTACTACGTCATGCACATAGTCGGGGTCGGCTGCCCAAGTAAAATCGTGTACCTGCGGCGCTACAAAATGCCAGGTCAGTGTTTTTTGCTTTTTAGGAATAGTCACTTTTACCCCAGGATCTTGGTAGTTGTATCCGATTTCATTTCCGTTTTGCAAATACCCTGTCCCGCCAAGAATATACGATTTGTCAATGGTAATTTTCACATCAAAATTACCCCAAACACCCTGAAATTCACGGGCGATGTAAGGATCCACATGCCAGCCTTCAAAATCAAATTCGGCCATTTTAGGATACCACTGACTCATCGAAAGGGCAACCCCTTCGCGATTGTTTCGTCCGGACCGTCGAATTTGCACCGGAACTTGGCCTTCAAAATTAAGGGTAAGCACGGTTGATTTACCCGGAAGCAAAGGCACGGCCAAAGGCACTTTGAGCAAGGTTCCACTCACGGTGGTTTCGAGTAGCGCGCCCGCTTGACGGACATTGCTTACGTTTAAATACCCTATTTCGTCGGGTTTGAGTTGGGCAATGCGACTCTGTTTGATTTCTTTATCGCCTTCTTTGATTTTGTTTACCATGCGGCTGTCGGGATCTTTGATGTGTTGAATGCGCATGTCCATCTCACTTCCGGGTTGAAAAGCGTTGTTGTACAAATGGTAGTACACCGTTTGTAAGGTATCGGGAGAATGGTTGGTGTAGGTGAGTTCTTGCGTTCCTGTGTAGCGATAGGTGGTAACATCCATGGAGACTTCCATTTTGTAATCAACATGTTGTTGCCAATACCCATTTTGTGCCTGACCCAAAAGGGAACAAAATACGGTTACAATAATCAAAAGTGGTTTCATAGTCTTAAGATACAAGGGGTTAATTGTATTAAAAACATGCCACAAACTACAGGGTAACTTGTGGCATGTTTTGTGTTTTTATTTCATTTAAAACGGGGCAAAGAAAACCGAGTTTTTGCAACGGTTAACCCTTACACTCGCTTAGTTTTTAGCCGCACGCACCATTTGATCCGCCATGAGCAACGCATTGTAGGCATTCACAATTTTACCCGATACGCAAGTGGCGCTAAATGGAATTTGTACTTTTTCTTCGCCAACACCCACATTGGTTGCAATAGCAATTCCCGAATCCATCAAAATGTGTTTCACCTGTGAAGCGGTCAAGGAAGGGTAATACGAACGGATTAACGCGGCAACGCCTGCTGCATTGGGCGCAGCCATCGAAGTACCTTGTTCGTATTTGTATTTGTTGTTGGGATAAGTAGCGTAAATTTTTACTCCAGGAGCAAAAACATCGACATTTTTCTGTCCGTAGTTAGAGAAATCAGCCACCATTTTAGCACCTGTCGCGGTATTTAAAGCTCCTATGGTAATAAGATTGTCGGCAATTTCCTTTCCGTTGACTTCATCGGTGGGGAAATTCGGTTCAACGTCAATGTCTTTGCTGTCGTTTCCTGCCGCATGCACGATAAGTACATCTTTACTTTCGGCATATTTAATCGCATCCCACACCCATTCTTTGTGCGGAGAATAATCTTTTCCAAAACTACCGTTGATGACTTTGGCACCATTATCTACAGCATAACGAATCGCCAAGGCAATGTCTTTATCGTACTCATCGCCATTGGGCACCGCACGAATCGCCATGATTTCAACATTTTTAGCCATCACTCCATCGCCGCCGATACCGTTGCCTCTCACTTGGGCAATGATTCCTGCTACGTGTGTACCGTGTGAAGCATCGGCTACATCGGGGCCTTTTACATTTCCGTTCCCGTAGTTGCGATTATTCAAATCTTCAGGATTATCCCCGACCACTTTTCGACCATCAAAATCTACGTTGAGGTTGTAATTAAGTTGGTCATAGATATAATCCACATACGATTTGATTTCTTCTTGAAATTCGTCCCCCGCTTGTGCCGCAATACTCATCATGATCATTTTACTGCGATTGAGCGTGGCATCTGAAGTGCTTATTCCTTTGAGGTCTTCTTTCGTGTACGTTTCTTTTTTCAAGAAAGTTCGAATGTCTTTATCGGCCTTCGAAATCATATCCACTTGTGGCTTTTGCTGTTTCATTTCCTGCAACTTTTGGTCTAGTTCAGCTTTAGCCCGTTTGTACGTTTCTGAACCGTCATCGCCTTTTTTCACAATTCGGGTGAGCTCCAAATTCATGGCTGTAGCCTCTCCCAAAAAGTTCCACCCATGAACATCATCGACAAATCCATTTTTGTCGTCATCGATATTATTGTTGGGAATTTCTTTTGCATTCGTCCAAATCCGTCCTTTCAAATCCGGATGATCAATATCCACCCCCGAATCGATAACGCCAACGATAACTTTCGTTCCTTTTCGTTTTTTCAACAATTCGGCATACGCTCGATCGACACTCATGCCTGGAACCGTGTCTTTGATCAAGTCCAAATGACTCCATCGTTTTAAATCGGATTCCTTAATCGGGGTTGTTTTTAAAACTGTTTTGTCAATTTTTGCCGGATCGGTGTTTACAAATGGCGCATTAGACGATCCACAACCGGTGAGCAAGGAAGCAGCAACAAGTGCAATCCATGCTGATTTTTCAAAATTCAAGTGCAACATAATTTTCATTTCAAGGCAATTTGCCATAATTGGGTTTAAAAATATTCGCTTTTACACTAAAAGCCTTAGCGATTAACATTAGATTAAGATATCTTCCAAACGATACACCTGATCGAGTCGGATTCCTTTTTCGGTGTGCTTCACGGTCACAATGGGATTGTGTGCATCGTGTTCCAACCACAAATAGTATCCATGGTCGGCAGCCGCGGTCAAGAATTTTGTTTTTTCATCCAAGGTCAACAGCGGTCGCGTATCATAACCCATCACATAAGGAATGGGAATATGGCCTGCGGTAGCTAATAAGTCGGCACAAAAAACAATGGTTTTATCGCCGTATGAAATGTGAGGCAACATTTGTTTTTCGGTATGACCGTCGACGTAGAAGATGTTGAATCCCATTTCGTTGGAAAAACCAAAATCACTTTCGGGGCGGTTGATAAAACGCAATTGACCACTCTCTTGCATTGGAATGATGTTTTCGTATAAAAACGACGCTTTTTCGCGTGCATTTGGTTGGGTAGCCCACTGCCAGTGGTTTTCGTTGGTCCAAAACGTAGCATTTTTAAACGCCACTTCATAGCCTTCCCCCGATGCTTTGCGGTTCACACTTCCGCCACAATGGTCAAAATGCAAGTGCGTCATAAACACATCGGTCACATCATCGCGGTGAAATCCATGTTGGGCCAACGAGGTATCGAGCGAATGATCGCCCCAAAGGAAATAATAACTGAAGAATTTTTCCGATTGTTTATTGCCCATCCCCGTGTCAATCAAAATCAATCGATTTCCCTCTTCAATCAATAGACAACGCGCTGCGATATCGATGAGGTTGTTGGCATCTGCCGGATTGGTTTTGTGCCAAATGGTTTTGGGAACGACCCCAAACATAGCGCCGCCGTCCAACTTAAAGTTACCGGCTTCAATAGCATAGAGTTTCTTCATATAAATCCGTGTAAACGTTCACTATTTAGGGTGGACAAGGTACAAAATCCAAACGGGAACTTTTGATAAACTTTATTTAAAGGAATTCGACTAAAAAATATGTTAAATCGACGAGTGAAAAGCTTTAAGGTGTATCTTTGCAACAATTTAGACAAAATTAAAATAAGCTATGATTAAAGTGTCCGAATCAGCCAGTAAAAAAATTGTCGAAATGATGCATGACGACGGTTTTGACGCATCCCACGACTATGTTCGTGTTGGGGTGAAAAGCGGTGGATGTTCCGGTTTGTCATATGAGTTAAAATTTGATAAGTCGATCGGGGAAAACGATAAAGTTTTTGAAGACAACAACGTTCGCATCGCCGTGGAGAAAAAGTCCTTTTTGTATTTAGCGGGAACTGTTTTAGAATATTCAGGCGGGTTGAATGGTAAAGGCTTTGTATTTAATAATCCCAATGCAAGTCGCACCTGTGGATGTGGGGAGAGTTTTTCGCTCTAATTCCAATTTTTCTAATTTTAAACAAACCCATGGCAAAATATACCGAAGACGACTTAAAAGTCGAATTGGAAAACAAAGAGTACGAGTATGGATTTTATACCGATATCGAAAGCGAAACCTTTCCAGCCGGTTTAAATGAAGATATTGTTCGTGCCATTTCCAAGAAAAAAAACGAGCCCGAGTGGATGACCGAGTGGCGTTTGGAAGCCTTCCGAGCTTGGCGCAAAATGGTTGAACCCGAATGGGCCAATGTACATTACGAAAAGCCCGATTTTCAGGCGATTTCCTATTATTCGGCACCCAAGAAAAAAGACAAATACGCTTCCCTTGATGAGGTTGATCCCGAATTGTTGGATACCTTCAAAAAGTTGGGAATCTCGTTAGATGAACAAAAAAAATTGGCCGGTGTAGCTGTTGATATTGTCATGGATTCAGTTTCAGTGGCCACCACGTTCAAAAAAACCTTAGCGGAGAAAGGCATTATTTTCTGCTCGATTTCGGAAGCGATTCAAGAGCATCCCGAATTGGTACAAAAGTATATCGGTTCTGTTGTGCCTCAAAAAGACAACTTTTATGCGGCCTTAAACTCAGCCGTGTTCTCCGACGGTAGTTTTTGTTATATTCCCAAAGGCGTTCGTTGCCCGATGGAATTGTCTACCTACTTCCGTATCAATCAAGGAGGAACGGGTCAGTTTGAGCGTACGCTCGTTATTGCCGATGAAGGCAGTTATGTATCGTACTTAGAAGGTTGTACCGCACCTAGTCGCGATGAAAATCAATTGCACGCGGCGGTGGTCGAATTGATTGCGTTGGATAATGCTGAAATTAAATATTCAACCGTTCAAAACTGGTATCCCGGAAATAAAGAAGGAAAAGGTGGTGTCTACAACTTTGTGACCAAACGCGGGTTGTGCGAAACCAATGCTAAAATCTCGTGGACGCAGGTAGAAACGGGTTCGGCAGTTACCTGGAAGTATCCAAGTTGTGTGTTGAAAGGCGATAATTCAATCGGAGAATTTTATTCCATTGCGGTTACCAACAACTTCCAACAAGCCGACACGGGAACGAAGATGATTCATTTAGGGAAAAACACTCGTTCGACTATCATCTCTAAAGGAATCTCGGCAGGGAAATCGCAAAACAGTTACCGAGGATTAGTTCAAATTGGGGCGCGCGCCGAAAATGCGCGTAACTTCTCGCAATGCGACTCGTTGTTGATGGGGAACCAATGTGGGGCGCATACCTTTCCCTATATCGAAAGTAAAAACGCGACGGCTCGTATTGAGCACGAAGCCACCACGTCCAAGATTGGTGAAGATCAAGTATTTTATTGCAACCAACGCGGAATTCCCACCGAAAAGGCGATTGCTTTAATTGTGAACGGTTTTAGCAAAGAAGTCCTAAACAAATTACCGATGGAATTCGCAGTGGAAGCCCAGAAATTATTAGAGATTTCGTTGGAAGGCAGCGTGGGATAATTTGAAAATTAGTCAATTTGAAGATTTGAAAAGGATTCCGGTTGACGAAAACTAAATAGAAAAAATTACACGATTTAAATAAAAGTTTCAAGTGAGCAGCAAGCCAACCTTAAACTTTAAACCTGAAACAAAAATAAAATGTTAAGTATAAAAAATCTACATGCTTCGGTTGAAGATAAAGACATCTTAAAAGGCATTAATTTAGAAATCAAAGCGGGTGAAGTGCACGCGATTATGGGTCCAAATGGAGCTGGAAAAAGCACCTTATCTTCCATCATTGCGGGCAATGAAAATTATGAAGTTTCCGAAGGAGAAATCATTTTGGATGGAGAAGACATTTCAGAATTAGCTCCCGAAGAGCGCGCTCATAAAGGAGTGTTTCTTTCGTTTCAATATCCGGTAGAAATTCCAGGGGTTTCGGTGACCAATTTCATCAAAACTGCCATCAACGAAAAGCGTAAAGCCAACGGCGAAGAGGAAATGCCTGCCAATGAAATGTTGAAGAAAATCCGCGAGAAATCAGAGTTGTTGGAAATGGACCGTAAGTTTTTGTCACGTTCGTTAAACGAAGGTTTTTCAGGCGGGGAGAAAAAGCGCAACGAGATTTTTCAAATGGCGATGTTGGAACCCAAATTGGCCATTCTCGATGAGACCGATTCAGGTTTAGATATCGACGCTTTACGTATTGTAGCCAACGGCGTGAACAAGTTGAAAAACGAAAACAATGCCGTTTTGGTGATTACCCACTACCAACGTCTTTTGGATTATATCATCCCCGATTATGTGCACGTCTTGATGGACGGTAAAATCGTGAAAACCGGTGGCGCTGATCTTGCCTTGGCTTTGGAAGAAAAAGGGTACGATTGGATTAAGAGTGAGTTGAATTAGTAAGCAGTCGCAGTCGCAGTAAACAGTAAGCAGACTGAAACCTTAAACTTTATCAAATGGAATTGAAAGAAAAGCTTATTTCCTCATTCATGGCCTTTGAAGGGCAAATCGATGTGAATTCCGATTTGTACGATGTGCGCACTTCGGCAATTAAGAATTTTGAGCTAAAAGGGTTTCCCTCCAAAAAGGAAGAGGCATGGAAATATACGTCGTTGAATACCGTGTTGAAACATGATTTTACCGTGTTTCCAAAGCATGATTCGGCGATTGAGTTTAAAGACGTGAAAAAGTATTTTTTGCATGAAATTGACACGTATAAAGTCATTTTTATCGATGGAAAATACAGCTCGTTTTTATCGCAAACCACGCATGAAGGTTTGGACGTGTGTTTGATGTCGTCGGCATTTACCAAACCCAAGTACAAAATGGTGATGGACACTTATTTCAATCAAATCGCCAACAAAGACGAAACCTTAACGTCCTTGAACACGGCATTTGCAGCAGAAGGAGCTTATATCAATGTGCCCAAAAGTAAAGTTGTTGACAAACCCATCGAAATCATTTACTTCTCTACAGGCCAAGAAAACGCCTTAATGGTACAACCGCGCAATTTGATTGTGGTGGGAGAAAACGCCCATGTGCAAATCATTGAGCGCCATCAAAGTTTGAATGAAAATCCTGTGTTGACCAATGCTGTTACTGAGGTATTTGCTCAAAAACGCGCGATTGTGGATTATTATAAAATTCAAAACGATTTAGGATCAGCCAATTTGATTGACAATACCTACATCGCCCAAAAGCAAGAAAGTCACGTTTCGGTGCATACCTTCTCTTTTGGAGGCAATGTAACGCGCAACAATTTGAATTTCTATCACCAAGGCGAACGCATTGACTCCACTTTAAAAGGAATAACCATTATCGGTGGAAAACAGCATGTGGATCATTACACTTTGGTGCACCATGCGCAACCCAACTGCGAAAGCCATCAAAACTACAAATGCATTGTTAATGACAGCGCAACTGGGGTTTTCAATGGAAAGATTTTTGTAGAAAAAGAAGCCCAAAAAACAGATGCTTTTCAGCAAAATAATAACATCTTGTTGAGTGAGAAAGCGGTGATTAACGCCAAGCCTCAATTGGAAATCTTTGCCGATGATGTCAAATGTTCCCACGGCTGTACGATTGGCCAATTGGACGAAAGCGCCATGTTTTATATGCAACAACGCGGTATTCCCAAAAAAGAAGCCAAGGCGTTATTGATGTATGCTTTTTCCAATGAGGTGATTGAAAGCATCAAAATCCCCGAATTGAAACAGCGTATCACTCAAATTATTGCCAATAAATTAGGCGTGAATTTGGGATTTGATTTGTAATTTTTTTTTAAAAGATATAGATGACGCAGGTTTCAACGACCTGCGTTATTTTTTGATACTTTTTACAATTCCACTCAACAACGCATTGAAATCAAAGCTAGGATCTTCTTTCAATCCCATGCGCACCACCACTAAATCATGGCTGGGAAAAATGGCAATCATTTGCCCCTGATAGCCACTGCAATAAAACATATCGCGCGGCACATCGGGAAATTTTCCACCTGCATTCAACCAAAATTGAGCCCCATACCGATTGGCAGAGGTGGGTGTTGGCCTAGCCACGTATTTTGCCCAATCTTCGGCAAAGATTCGCGCTCCATTCCACCACCCTTTTTGTAAATACAACTGGCCAAATCTAGCCCAATCTCTAGGCGTGGCCCACCCGTAGGAAGAACCTACGAAATTGCCCGCCATGTCGATTTCAACGAGTGCTGAATGCATGCCAATTTTATCCAACAAACTATTGTACCAAAAATCGAGGTATTCTTGGTGCGATGCAAACTGTTGCCGTAAAATACCGCTCAGTAAATTGGTCGTTCCCGAGGAGTAGTTCCAACTTGCATTGGGTTTTCCTACCAAGGGTTTGTCGCGTTGTACGGCTGGCATACCCCGTGCTTTAAAGAGCATATTTGTAGCATCACAAATTTTATCGTATTGCTCTTCCCATTCCAATCCCGAATTCATTTGCAATAAATTGTGAAGGGTAATTTTTTTGCGCTCATCATTCTGCCATGCCGCGATAGGAGCAGGTTGTTGAATATCGAGCTTGCCTTGGTATTGTAAAATGCCAAAATAAGTCCCCGTTAAACTCTTCGTCATCGACCATCCCAACAACCGCGAATCTTTTGTAAATCCGTCGGCATAGTGTTCATGTACCAAGTGCCCTTTATACAATACCACGACCGCACGAGTACGTTTATTTTTTTCTCCCTTGACATCAAAAGCTTGGGCCACCGTCTTTTGGAGTAAGGCATAATCGATGTTGGCAAACGTACTGTCTTTGGGCGCTCCCGCTCCAAAAGGATACGGAAGCGATGTATTGGGTTTTAGCGTTCGCCGCGGTACCAGATAGGGTTGCGAAACATCAAAATCATCATCAATCAAAGTGGCACCCAGTCCAGGACGGTAAATGGCTTTGCGTTCTTTGATTCCATAGACACTGGAAAGGGCAAATTGTTCCGTTTTATTGACCGAATTTCGGGCCAAATCAACCAACGAGATATCATTATCGCCCGATTCAATTACCTCCAACGAACGGTTGTCGATGAATGTTCCCGAGGCAACACTTTTGGCTGAAAATCCCGAGATTAAATCCAGTTTTGGGTACACGGTGAGGTAAAAAACAACGATCAGCAGTGTAAGGAATATAGCAAGATATTTCAGGAATTTTTTCATGGGAAAAGTTTGGTTTTGGAAATTCTAAAGTACAGAAAAATTAGATTCAAAAAACAGCGCAAAATGGACAAGTGATAAGGAAAAGTTAATTGACCAAAATGCCTGTAGAAAGGCGAAAGTTTTAATATCTTTGTATTTAGAAAAATTCTAAATAAAATGTTAGACCTACACAAAATTCGCGCGGATTTTCCCATTTTAAAACAGCAAGTGAATGGCAAACCGTTGGTCTATTTTGATAACGGCGCTACGGCCCAAAAGCCCCAAGTAGTGCTCGATGCTATCACGAAGTATTACAGCGAAATTAATGCTAATATTCATCGTGGTGTGCACACCTTGAGTCAGCTAGCAACCGATGCATACGAAGAATCCCGCGGCAAGATTCAGCGTCATTTGAATGCCAAACACGCGCATGAAATTATATTTACCTCGGGCACAACCCATGGCATCAATGCGATAGCGAATGGATTTGCAACTTTATTACAACCCCATGACGAGATTTTAGTCTCGGCGATGGAGCACCACAGCAATATAGTCCCTTGGCAAATGTTGTGCGAACGAACAGGAGCCGTGTTGAAAGTCATCCCCATGAATGAAAAAGGGGAATTAATTCTATCGGAATACGAGGTTTTATTGTCGGAGAAAACTAAAATCGTGACGGTGAATCATATTTCCAATGCGTTAGGTACGATCAACCCTGTAGAGTATATTATTCAAAAAGCGCACGAAGTTGGCGCAGCAGTTTTAATTGATGGAGCACAAGCAACCCCGCATTTAAAACCCGACGTGCAAGCCATGAATTGTGATTTTTATGTGTTTTCAGGACATAAAGTATGTGGTCCAACGGGAACTGGGATATTGTATGGAAAAGAAGCGTGGTTGCACAAACTTCCCCCTTATCAAGGCGGTGGGGAAATGATTGCCACCGTTAGTTTTGAAAAGACAACCTATGCCGATTTACCGCATAAATTTGAAGCAGGTACGCCAAATATTGCTGGGGGAATAGTGTTGGGAACAGCCATTGATTATTTGAATGATATCGGTTTTGAGGCTATCGCAGCCTACGAACATGAATTGTTGGAATACGCGACCCAAAAGTTGCAACAAATAGAGGGGTTGCGAATTTATGGTACCGCTGCCAACAAAACTTCGGTTATCTCTTTTAACGTAGGAACCATTCACCCCTATGATATTGGCACGATTGTAGATAAGTTAGGAATAGCGGTGCGCACAGGACACCATTGTGCCCAACCTGTGATGGATTTCTTCGGAATTCCCGGAACGGTTCGCGCTAGCTTTGCTTTTTACAATACCAAAGAAGAAATTGATACTTTTGTAGAAGCACTGCACAAGGCCGTGATGATGTTATCTTAAAAGTTTCGTTTATGAAAGCAATTGTTCTCGTTTTATTTACCCTTTTGATGGGGAAAGGTTGTACCCAAAGCAACGCTGATTTAGCTTCGGCCAAACTAACTTACACGGCGCATAGTCGCGGAATACATAAAGTCATTGTTTTAGAAAACAAAGAATTGACATATGAAAATGGTCGAGGAAAAGAAGCAATAATAATGGCTTCTACCCTATCTGATTCCGAGTGGGATGCCTTGGTGGGACAGTTCAAAACCATTTCTTTGGAACAATTGAACACCTATGCCGACCCCACGCAAGCTCGCTTTTACGACGGGGCTGCCATTGCCAATTTGACCATAGAATACAAAGGCAACACTTACCGTACTAAAGATTTTGATCACGGGACACCCCCAGTAGAAATACAACCCCTGATTACCTCTTTGTTGGCCTTAATCAAAGAATAAACGTATATGACAACGCAAGAAATACAAGAAGCGATTGTAGATGAGTTTTCAATGTTTGACGACTGGATGCAGCGCTACGAATACATTATTGAATTGGGAAAATCGTTGCCGATAATCGCTGACCAATACAAAACCGACGACAATATTATCAAAGGCTGTCAATCGAAAGTATGGGTTCATGCCGAGGAAGAGGGCGGAAAAATTTGGTTTACTGCCGACAGCGATGCCATTTTAACCAAGGGAATAATTGCTTTGTTAATTCGGGTGTTCTCGGGGCAAGAACCCAAGGTAATTTTGGAAACCGACACCACTTTTGTAGATCAAATTGGACTAAAAGAACATTTATCGCCTACACGGGCCAACGGTTTGGTGTCGATGATCAAACAAATTAAGATGTACGCGTTGGCATTTGAATCAAAAAACACAAACTAACGATAGTTTTATGGAAGAATTTAACGATACCATCAATTTAGGAGAGAATGTTGTGAAAGTGCTAAAAGGCATTTACGACCCCGAGATTCCTGTGGATATTTATGAATTGGGATTAATTTACGATGTCATGATTAATGAAGATCATGAAGTTAAAGTGTTGATGACCTTAACATCACCCAATTGTCCTGTAGCAGAAACGTTACCCGCTGAGGTGGAAGAAAAAATCAGAAAAATTGAGCAGGTGAAATCCT
Organism: Flavobacteriaceae bacterium; assembly: GCA_947463515.1. Lineage (GTDB taxonomy): Bacteria > Bacteroidota > Bacteroidia > Flavobacteriales > Flavobacteriaceae > Flavobacterium. The sequence goes on along the minus strand of CANHRI010000020.1, from coordinate 3,536 downwards.
GTGAGGTCGAGATTACCTTTGATCCGCCTTGGAGCAAGGATTTGATGAGCGAAGAAGCCAAGTTAGAACTAGGAATGTTGTAAATACGCCATGGACGAAATTGTAAATCGCGTTGCCCAGTCGGCTTTGATGGTTTTTGATTTGGAGGATTACTATCCAAAACAAGTCAAGTCAGGTGTAGATATCGCGCAATGGCTCGAGGAAGGATTTTTATTAAAAGAAAAAGACTTTCGAGAGGCGCTAAAGGACTACGATTGGACACAATACCGCGGACACCTTGCCGCAGTTTACTGTAGTACAGACGCTATTTTACCCGCATGGGCACCAATTTTGGTGAGTTCCTACCTCGCTTCGGAGGCGTATTGGGTTGTATTGGATTCACCGGAATCGTTGGATGTCTACTATTACCAATACATTTTAGAGCAATTGGATTATTCTTCCTACGCTGATAAGCCCGTGATATTAAAAGGCTGTTCCAAGAAGCCCGTACCTGAAAGTGCCTATGTGGCTGCGATTCAAAAACTGCAAAAAGTAGCCAAAAGCATCATGTACGGTGAAGCTTGTTCGGCAGTTCCTCTATATAAAAAAAGCACTACAAAATTGTAAAAATCTCTCGTCATTTTCAATTTGGAAATCACAGAAGTATCGCTATTTTTGCGCCGAATTTATAACCCGAAATTCCGTGAAAAAACATTTAATTATCCTTGCCTTTTGCAGTGTGAGTCTTGTTCAAGCCCAATTGAGCGAGAAAGAACTTTTGAAGAAGACTGAAGAAGTCGTCAAAAACATCACCCAAGAAAAACCCAATGGGTGGTCTCGTAAGGGCTTGGCGACTTTTATTGCAAACCAGGCAATTTTTAACAATTGGTTGGCAGGGGGACAAACCAGTTTTTCGGGAAACATTTCGTTAAGCTATGATTTTAATTACAAAAGTGATACTTGGAACTGGGATAATAAATTGACCGCAGGATACGGTATCACGAAGATTAAAAAGCAAGAACTTCAAAAAACTGATGACCGCGTTCAATTCAATTCGCTGTTAGGAAAAAAATTTACTGAGGTTTGGTACTATTCTATGTTTTTCAATTTTCGCTCTCAATTTGATGCGGGATTTGAAAAAGGAATAAAAACCTCCAAATTACTTTCTCCCGTTTTCTTACAGTTTGGTCCCGGGGTTTTGTGGAAACGCAGTGATAGTTTCAAAATAAACGTTGCTCCTGCGACCTCTAAAGCAGTGCTTGTTGATGCTGATTTTACCCGAACAAGTGGTTCTTTTGGGGTTTTACAAGGCGAAACAATTCGGTATGAGTTTGGTGCCGCAGTAAGTGGGTATTACAAATGTTTATTGATGGAAAATGTAACTATGGAAAACATTTTAAACCTATATTCCAATTACAATGAAGATGCTCAAAATGTGGACTTGGATTACACGTTAAATGTAAATATGAAAGTAAACAAGTATTTAACGACCACATTCGCTTTTCAAACCATCTATGACGATAATGCCTTTGCAGGCTTTCAAACGCGTCAAATAATTGGTTTAGGGGTGAATTACAATTTTTAAACCCTTGAAGATCAACCTTGAATACTTAGTCGAAGTTAATCATTCTCAACCGCGTCTTTGTAGTCGGGATATAAGAATTTATTATAAGGAAAACGGGTGATGTGGATTTTACGAACCGCTTCATATACTTTTTCTCTAAACTCTTCAAAATTAGCTTTCTCCGTGGCGGAGATAAAAATGGTGTAATCTTCTCCCAAATGACTCATCCATGTTTGCTTCCATTCCTCCAAGGTATAGTGTTTTCGGGTTCGTTCGGTGGTTAAATCGTCTTCGGCAATTACGTCGTATTGGTAGGCGTCAATTTTATTAAAAATCATCAAGGTAGGTTTGTCGCTACTTTTGATATCAGACAAAATTTGATTTACCGATTCAATATGTTCTTCAAAATCAGGATGCGAAATATCGACAACATGGAGGAGCAAATCGGCTTCTCTAACTTCGTCTAAGGTGCTTTTGAAGGATTCGATCAGTTGTGTAGGGAGTTTTCGAATAAAACCTACGGTATCGGAGAGTAAGAAGGGCAAGTTCTTCACTACAACTTTTCGAACAGTAGTGTCAAGGGTGGCAAAAAGTTTATTTTCAACAAAAACATCACTTTTCCCTACAGCATTCATTAAGGTTGATTTCCCCACATTGGTGTACCCCACTAAGGCGACACGAACCATGGCCCCACGGTTGCTTCGTTGCACCGCCATTTGTTTGTCAATGGTGCGAATTTTATCTTTTAACAAAGCGATTCGGTCCCTTACAATTCGACGGTCGGTTTCAATCTCGGTTTCTCCCGGACCTCTCAAACCAATTCCTCCTTTTTGACGTTCCAAGTGCGTCCACATACCCGAAAGACGAGGCAGTAGGTATTGGCATTGTGCTAATTCAACTTGGGTTCGCGCATACGATGTTTCTGCCCGTTGCGCAAAAATATCAAGGATGAGGTTGGTTCGGTCCAAAACCTTACAATCGAGTATTTTGGAAATATTTTTTTGTTGGGAAGGGGAAAGTTCGTCATCAAAAATAACAGTAGAAATTCCATTCTCTTTTACAAATAAATGAATTTCATCCATTTTTCCTGTCCCTAAAAAGGTCTTTGGATTGGGTCGATCTAGTTTTTGCCAAAACCGCTTAACAACTTCTCCACCTGCCGTGTAGGTTAGAAACGCTAATTCGTCCAAATATTCTTTTAATTTATCTTCATTTTGAAATTGTGTAACGATACCAACTAGTACCGTCCTTTCAAAATTTATTTTTTCCTTTTCCAGCATAACTTCAAAAACAGACTACAAAAATAGGCAATAATGTTTACTTTTTTTTTCAAATACCCAATCAACCCCCTCGAATACATCTTAAAATTGAGTTTTTCTGCTGAGATTCAGATTTTTTTTTAAATTTGGAGATTAAATCATTCGAACACTATACTTTAATTAACTTAATCTCCATTGTAAATGAAGAAAATTACATTACTACTCCTGCTTGCGTTAGTGCATTTCATGGGATATTCGCAGTTTCCGACCCCAGGGGTTGAGGGATTTGAGAATACGACCGGTCCGGACGTAGCTACAAATCCATCGCCATGGACTTTGGGAACGGGAGCCACGGGTAACCAGTGGGCTGTTTTTGACAACGGTGTGGGGGCACGCCGCTGGACTATTACCTCCTCAGCAGCCAATGTATATGCTGGTTCCAATGCCGCTTTTATGAATAATGAAGTTAACATTGGTCAAGGCAATACAGCCCAAGATTATTTAGCCACCCCTAAAGTAACGGTTCCTGCTAATGGAGAATTGCGCTTTTGGACACGATCTACCTTACTAGGTTCTCAAGGCACCGAGTATTTTGTATTGGTAAATCCAACACCCAATGCACCAGGGGCGCAAACCAATATTGCTGGCTATACGCAGACGGCAGCTTCCTATACTGAAGCGACATTATCGACTACCTTCAATGTTTATGAAGAAAAAGTAATCGATTTATCACC